>JADGRE010000086.1 GCA_017881185.1 Pseudomonadota bacterium
CTACTACTTCTGCACGACCGCGAATGCGTGGACCGCCGCGCGCGATGCCTGCCGCGCCAGCACCACCAAGATGCAGCTGGTGCGCATCGACAACAGCGCCGAGGGCGCGTTCATCGCAGCGAACCTGGCGGGCACCTCGTGGATCGGCGCCAATGATCGCACGACCGAAGGCAGCTGGCGCTGGTCCGAGCTGTCGACCGACGACGGTCCGCAGTTCTGGTCAGGCACCGGCGCCGGTGGCAAGGCAGTGGGCGGCCTGTTCAACGCATGGAACCCAGGCGAACCGAATGACGCCGGCGGCGCCGAGGACTGCGCCGAGATGACGGGCGCAGTCTGGAACGACACCGCCTGCACCAAGACGCAGGGCTTCGTCTGCGAGTACGCGCCCTGACCCCGCGCGATCGCCGCGCGATCAGCGCGTGATCAACGCGTCAGTGTTTCGCTGCAGGCTGTGCAACGGGCCGAGCCGCAGCAGCACCCGCACGCGGTGCCTTCTTCTTGCCTGGCGCCGCCGCGCGCAGACTCGCCTTCGTCGCGCTCGGGCCGTGGAACACGTGCGTGATGCGCTGACGACCCAGACGCGTCGCGGGAAATTTCGCGTTGCGCACCACGGGCTCGACGCACGCTTGGAGTGTTGCAGGCGCGACGAAGATGCCCTCTACGCTGCCGTGCGCATCGACCACGAGCGACACGCGGCCGGAACGCACGCCTGCGCCTTGGGCTTGCTGCACGCATTTGCCGAGCTCGGGACGCAGCGGCATGAGCGCCTTGCGCACGACTTCCGCCGTGAGTGAGTACGGCCGCGGGTCGGTCTGCTCTTCGTCGGGCTCGTCGTCTTCGTCTGCCTTGTTCGCCGCAGCGTCGGGCTTGGGCACTACCGCTGGCGCATCGAGCAACGCGAGCGCGGCGCGCGCCTGATCGCGCATGGCATCGGGAGTGAGCGTGTCGGCGGCGACATCTTCCAGCGTGGCGCGCTGTGCACGCGCGTGCAGCGCACCAAGCGCATGCATCGCTGCGAGCAGTGCAGGCGCGAGCTCGGAGCCCTGCGGCTCCGCGTGATGCAAGCGTACGAAGCGCTCGAGCGACGCGACCGCAGAGCGCTGGCCAAGATGCTCGAGCGCTTCGAACACCGCCACCAGATCTCGGGTCGGCGTGCTCGGATCTTCCGCATGCGAAATGAGCAGCGGGCCCGCCTGCTTGAGCTGCATCTTGGCGGCCGCTTGCGCCAGCGGACCGACCGAAGGCGCCGCCGTGTCCTCGAGAAACGACGCGCGTTGCCGCAGCGCCTGCACGACCTCGGTCGCGCCACTGCTGCGCTCGCCGAGGTGCAAGCAGGCAGCGCTCTGCACGGGCTGCGGGATCTTGCGCGCCGCACACAGCGCGATCAGGTTGGCCGTGACTTCCGGCTCCGAGAACGTGGCGAGGCGCTCCACCGCGTAGGCGCGCCCCGCGCCGAGCCGGTCGTCGTCGAGCACGGCCGCAGCATTCAGCTGCTCGCGCAGCGTGGCCGGCGGTAGCTCGGTCGGCTGCTTGCCGGCAGCTGGTGACTGCGGCAGCCAAGCACCGGGACGTATGTCGACCACGCGCAACGACCGGCCGAGATCACGCGAAAACAGCGTGGCACCGCCGGTGTCGAGCAAGCGCAACATGCCCGCGCTGTCGACGACGAACAATGCGCCTGGCTGAATCGCCGCCCCGACCAAATCATGATCGAAGGTGCGCACCCAGCGGATCTGATCTTCGCTCGCGCTCAGCGCAAACAGCAGCCGATAGAAGCGCAGCCACAGCAGATCGTTCTCGGTGGTGGCGCCGGCCTCGTCGTGACCGATGCGCCAGCTGAGTTGCAGCCGATGGTAGGCGTTGTCCGGATCGGTGATGGGCATGTAGCCGTCGCGCAGCAGCGGCGGCTGGCCCGGCAGCTCACGCTTTTGCGGCGAATACGCCACCAGCTTGGCCTCCGGATGTTCGAGCACCGACTCGGTCAGGCGCAGCCACCCGAGCTGACCCACATACAGCCGTCCACGGTCGACCGACGCGTGGCTGATCACGGTGCTGTTGTAGTGGTAGCGCGCCAGCTCGTGACCATCGCTCGCGGCCAACACCGTCAGCCGCTGCGTGGCCCACGGCACCACCACGTAGGGGCCGGAGATCGCCGGCACACCGACCGGCAAGTTGAGTGGTTCCTTCCAGCGCACGCTGCTGCCGTCGACGTACGCCACCGCGCCGCGCGGACTGGCGGTCGAGTAGGCGAGCGTCACGACCACCGCGTGCCCGAGACCATCGGCACCCACGAGCGAGCCGGTTTCGTCGACCACCGCGCGCACTTCGCCGCTGGCGAGATCGCGCACCACCACACCACTGGCCTCCTGCATGACCACGGCGTCAGCTGCAATGATCGGCGCACTCTTGGCGTCGACCGGCCGCTCCCACAACAGACCCGCGCTCAGATCCCACGCGCACAGGCGCATCGGATCGGTGGTGAGACCCACCACGACCGGGCGCTCGTCGCGCGGCTTGGGATGCACCAAGTCGGCGAGCACCACGGTCTGCGTCGGCGCTGCAGCCGGCTTGAACTGAGGTCGAAACGATTGCGCGCCGCAGCCCGCCAGCAGCAGACACGACCACCAGAAACGTTGCAGTTGACAGCGCTTCATGGCTTGGCTCCCGGAGCAGCGGCGGACTCGAACTTGATCGGCGCATGTGCACTGTCGATCTGCTTGATGGCTGCAAACAGCGCCTGGCGCAGGCGCGGCTCACCTTCGGTCTTGCGCTCGTCCAGCCACTGCACGAGGCAAGCGCGGGCGCTGGGCGTGCCGAGCTTTTGCAGGGCACGCACCAGGTTCACCTTGGCGTCCAGCGGGAAGGTCTTGCGTGCCATGAGGCCCTGCAGCACCGCCTTCACCGGCGTGATGTCGCCCTCGTGCGCCCGGCCGAGGACGGTCTTGACTTCGGCTGGTGTGGCCAGGCTCGCGACCGCATCGAGCGCATGTTCCACGCCGCGATCGGCGGCAGCCCACAGCGCCGGCAGCGCCCGCGCGTTGCCGACGGCGCCCAGCGCGAGCGCAGCGGCACTGCGCACGTCGGGGCTGGGGTCGTCGAGTGCGAAGAGCAACGCGGACTGGGCATTGCGCGCGTGCAGCGCACCCAGCGCGCCAATGGCACGCGCACGAATCGGAGCGCGACGATGCTGCGCGAGCTCGAGCAGCGCCGGCGCAGCGCTCGGTCGGTGGAGCAGCACGAGACTGTCGATGGCGAGCTCGATCAATTGCGGCGGCAAGCCGCGGTGCAAACGCGCGACGATGGCCTCGGCCGCAGGATCTCCGCCGAGCTCGCTCAGCGTCTGCAACGCAGCACGCACATTCGCGTCGTCGCCGCTGGCCAGCCGCTGCTTGGCCGTCTGCAACACTTCGGCGCGCGCGGCTTCGGGCTTCATCACGGGTGCCGGCGCTGCGGGCGCAGCTGCGGCGGCAGGTGCTGCAGCGGCTGCAACCGCGGCAGGTTTCGCAACGGGCGCGGTGGCGGCCGGCGCAACTGTTGCCGCCGGAGCAGCCGCTGCCACCGGTTTCGCTGCCTGCGCCGCCGGCGCGGCCGGCACCTGCGCGCTCACGTGGCTGCGCAGGCAGAGCGTTGCAAACATTGCGCTTCGGACAACCCAGCTTCCGTTCATCGCGCCCTCTTTCGCCGGCTGACCTGCAGATGCTGGCCTACGCCTCGCAAAGCTCCGTCAGCTTGCACACGGTGCGCCAGTTGCGCACAGTGCTCGTGGTGGCGAGCTTGGAATCGAAATACGCGTTGGTCAACTTGGTGCGCGCAAGCCCGTTCGGACAGCACAGGAAGAGCTCGCTGCCGCGCAGCGTCTAGCGCCCCGCTCCGATCGCACCCGCGAGGATCGCACCCGCAGCCGCACGCCGAACGGCGGCGTCCGGGTCGAGCAGCCAACACCGCGCGTCGCGCGACATGCCGAGCGCAGCGAGTGCTCGCGCGAGGCTCGTGCGCAAGCTCGCCGGCGCCTTCGCGAGCCCGGGCCACGCCGCGAGCTTGGCGCGGGCCGAAGCATCACCCGCAGCAGCCAGCTCGCCTGCGGCCTGCACCGCGAGCGCACCGTCGCCCGCAGCGAGCTGAGTCATGGCCTTGCGAGCCGGCGCGTCGGAAACGCCCAGCGTGAGCGCGAGCGCGAAGCGCACCTCGGCCACGCCTTCCTGCGACAACCGTTCGTGCAACGCGGCGGGATCGCGCAGCGCAGCCGGCAAACCGCGATAGGTGACCGCAGCACGCGCGCGCAGCTTGAAATCGGGCGCCGACAACGCCTGGGCGAGCGCCGCGCGTGCGCGAGCGCTTTCGGACAGCGCGCCTGCGAGCAGCAGCGCGCGCGCAGCCTCCACGCTCTGGGCGCTCGGCGCCGTGCCCAGGTATCGCGACAAGAGCGAGGTCGCGCGCGCCGCATCGATCGAAGGCAGAGTGATCATCGCCGCCACGCGCACGCTCTCGTCCACGTCGTCGAGCGCCTCGGCGACGGCATCAGCAGCCAAGGCACCCTGCCCGCGCAACGCAAACACCGCAGCGCCGCGCAGCTGCGCGATGGGATCGCGCCGCGCCAGCTCGATCAACGCCAAGCGCAGATCGTCAGCGGTTGAGCTCGCCCAGAGAGCCGAGAGCGCCGCCAGGCGACGTTGCGCCCGCGGGGACGACAGCGCCGAGAGCAAGCGCGCGCGTTCGAGCTGCGGATCGAGCTGCGCAAACGCGAGGTCTGCTACCTCTGGGTCGGCAGCCAGCACAAGCTCGCGCAGCGTGTCGCGTGCGCTGTGGTCCCCGAGCCGCGCCAGCACCGACAGCGCAGCCGCACGCGTTGCCACAGCTTGCGACTGCGCCGACAGCGCCTGCAGCACCTGCCGCGCGCGGTGTCCCGCGAACGCCAGTTGTGCGAAAGCGTCGGCGCGGACAGCTGCGTCCGTGGCCAACGCATCGCGCTGCAAGAGCGCCGCCGCGATGTCGACCAACAGCTGCGCATCCGGCGGGCTCGTCTGCTCGTAGAGCGCCAGCGCCTTGTGTGGCGCTCCCTGCCCAGCATAGGCAAGCGCCCGGGAGCGCACGCCGCTCGCCCCACAGGCGCAAAGGCCCAGAAACCCCACGAGCAAGAGGCCCACCAGCGCGAGCGAGCGTGCCAGTCGCCACCGCGCCGCCCGACAATCTGCTTCGCCCCCTTGAGCGCTGGGTGTGCCTCGGTGCAGCATGGCGCGTCAGGCGCACGAGAGTCGAACAAAGGGAATGTACATGCAAGGATTGATGCAGGATTGGCCGCTGCTGGTAACGACCGTGCTCGACCACGCGCGCACGAACCACCCGGAGCAAGAGGTCGTCAGCCGTACGATCGAAGGGCCCGTTCACCGCTACACCTACGCCGACCTGCACGGCCGCGCCAAGCGCTGCGCCAAAGCGTTACAGAAGCTCGGCGTGCGCGAGGGCGACGTCATCGCGACGCTCGCTTGGAACACCTACCGACACATGGAGGTCTGGTACGGCGTGATGGGCCTGGGCGCCGTCTGCCACACCATCAACCCGCGCTTGTTCACCGATCAAATCGTCTACATCGCGAACCACGCCGAAGACCGCTACTTGTTCCTCGACTTGAGCTTCGTGCCCATCGCCGAAGCCATCGCGGAGCGCTGCCCCACGATCAAGGGCTACGTGCTCATGACCGATCGCGCGCACATGCCGCAGACCAAGCTCAAGAACGTACTGTGCTACGAGGAGCTGCTCGCCGCCGAAGACGAACACTTCGAGTGGGTGAAGGTCGACGAGAACGCCGCCGCTGGGCTCTGCTACACCTCGGGCACCACGGGCAATCCCAAGGGCGTGGTGTATTCGCACCGCTCCAACGTGCTGCACGCCATGGGCGTGAACACCGCCGACATCATGGGCCTGCGCGCAAAAGATTCGGTCATGCCCATCGTGCCGATGTTCCACGCCAACGCCTGGGCGCTGGTGTTCTCGGCGCCCATGGCCGGCGCCAAGCTGGTGATGCCCGGCGGCAAGCTCGACGGCGAGAGCGTGCATCAGCTGCTGGAAGACGAAGCCGTCACCTGCACCGCCGCCGTGCCCACGGTTTGGCTCGGCCTCTTGCACTACCTCGAGACCAGCGGCAAGCGCCTGAGCACCCTGCAACGCGTGGTTGTAGGCGGCGCCGCTTGCCCGCGCGTGGTGATGGAAAAGTTCGAAGACAACTACGGCGTGCTCGTGTTGCACGGCTGGGGCATGACCGAAATGAGCCCGATGGGCACGGCCAGCCGGCTCAAGCCCCGCGGCGAAAAGGCCCCGCGCGCCGAGCAGCTGCAACAGAAGCTCAAGCAAGGCCGCACCTTCTACACGGTCGAGATGAAGATCGTCGACGACGCCGGCAAAGAGCTGCCTCGCGACGGCAAGACCTTCGGCAACCTGCTGGTGCGCGGCCCGGCGGTGTCCAAGGCCTATTACAAGGGTGAAGGCGGGCAGATCCTCGATCGCGACGGCTACTTCAACACCGGCGACGTGGCCACGATCGACCCCGACGGCTTCATGCAGATCACCGACCGCGCCAAAGACGTGATCAAGTCCGGCGGCGAGTGGATCTCGTCCATCGAAGTGGAGAACGTCGCCGTCGGTCACCCGAGCGTGGCGGAAGCGGCGGTCATCGGCCTGCCTCACCCCAAGTGGGACGAACGCCCCCTGCTCGTCGTGATCAAGAAGCCGGGCTGCGAAGTGACCAAAGCCGAGCTGCTCGCCTTCCTCGAAGGCAAGATCGCCAAGTGGTGGATGCCCGACGACGTGGTCTTCGTCACGGAGATCCCGCACACCGCCACCGGCAAGATCCAGAAGCGCGACCTGCGCGACCGCTTCAAAGACCACAAGCTGCCCACAGTGAGCTGAGCGCGCGCGGGCAGTTCCTGCTAGGGTCCGCCGCATGCCAACAGCGTTCACTAAGGGCGACCTCTTCGAAACCGACGGTATCCAGGCCTACGGCTTTGGCGGCGGCATCGACGGCACGATGAACGTGGGCGTCGCCATCGCCATGAAGAAACGCTGGCCCGAGCTCGCGGCCGCCTACGCCGAGCGCTGCAAAGACGGCAAGCTCGCGCTCGGCGACGTGTTCATGTGGACCAACGGAGAAGTGACCGTGTTCGCGCTGGGCATTCTCACCCCGGACGGCAAGCCCAAGTTGAGCGCGCTCAACACGGCGGCGCGCAAGATGCTTCAGCTCGCGAGCGAAGCGAAGATCAAGCGCATCGGCCTGCCGCGCATCGGCACGGGCCCGCAGAGCCTCGACTGGACGCGGGTACGCAAGATGCTCGGCGAGCTCACGGTGGGCAGCACGGTCCGCATCGACGTCTTCGAACAGTTCGCGCGCGCCGCCAAGCCAGAGGCAGCTGACGAGCCTCCCGCAGCCGCGACCGAGTGACGAGCCTTCGTCCGGTCGCCACGCGCTTTTCGCTTGGTGTATGGTTGCACCGCTGAAAACCCGCCTGACTGCACTCGCATTCGCTACGGGGCTCGCCCTGTTCGCGCTGCTCTTGTGCATGTCGGCAGCGCAACCAGTGCAACACGATGACGTGTTCTGGCACTTGCGCACGGCGCAGTGGGTCATCGAGAAAGGTGAGGTGCCGCGCGTCGACCACTTCACGCACACCGTGCTCGGTGAGCCGTGGACGTCGCATGAGTGGGGCTTTGCGTTGGTGTTGTTCGGCCCCTACGCGCTCGGAGGGTTCCCTGGCCTGGTCGCGCTGACAGCGCTGCTCACAGCCCTCGCCTTCGCCTTCACGTTCGCGCACATGCGTCGCTACCTGCCGCCGCAGCGCGCGAGCCTTGCGGTTCCATTGCTCCTCTTGGGCTGGGCGCCATTGCTGCGCTCGGCACTGGTGCTGCGCGCTGGGCTGCTGTCGTCCGTGTTCTTGGCAGCCTTGTGCGCGCTGCTGGAACGACTTCACAGCACGCGCGATCGGCGCTGGATGATTCCCGTCGTGGCGCTGATCTGGATCTGGGCGAACTGCCATACGGCCGTGTTGTTCGGCTTGGCGATCATCGGCTCACACCTGGTCCAGGCGCTCTGGGATCTGTGGCGGGCGCAGCGCGACGACTTCTGGCGCAGCGCCGTGCGTGGCGTGCCCGCTCAGCGCGCGCGGCTGCTGGCAGGCTGCATGGCACTGACGCTCGTGAACCCCAATGGCATCGATCTCTGGACCTTCCCTTTTCGGCTCAACCAGCTCCTGTATCACAGCGACCTGAAGTGGGGGATGGGCCAGTTCGCGCCGCCCACGCTGCGAGCTTACCCCTTCTTCTACGTTGCAATCGCCGCTGTGCTGCTGGCGTGCTTGCCGTGGTCGCGACTGTGGGCCGTGCTTGGCGACCCACGCAAACCGGCCGTCGCACAGGCCCTCGGGCTCTTGTTCTTTCTCGGCATGGCACTGCGATCCAACCGCTTCGTGATGGATTTCGTCGTGATGGCCCTGCCGTTCCTCGCGCTCTTGTGGGGCACGCCCACCACGCCCACGCAAGACACGCGGCTGTCGCGTCTTGGCGACTCGGCATGGGCACACGCCTGCAACATCGCGTTGGTTGGGCTCGGCTTTGGCCTGACGCAGCCGCACTTGCCTCGCGCAGCACTCGGCGAGACCGTGCCGCAGGCATTGGTGCGCTTCATCGAGCAAGAACACATCTCGGGCCGCATGTTCAACTACGAAGCCATCGGCGGCTACTTGGGCTTTCGCCTGCGTCAACCCGTGTACTGGGACGGCCGCTGCGACATCTACGGCAAGGTCGCGAGCGAGTTCGCGTACAGCGAAGACTACGGCCACCTGTTCGCCCGGCACCACATCGACTTCCTGATCTTGGGTTCCGACTACTACGCGAGGATGCGCAGCTATCTCGCGAGCCACCGCGAGCTCTGGGGTCTGGTGTATCTGGACGATCGCTACGCGCTGGCGCTCAAACGCGTGCCCCAATTTCAGCAGGTGCTCGCGCGCTCCGAATACCACGCGCTCGAGCCATTCCACTTGCCGAGCGAAGAGGCGTTGCATGGCGCAGCTCAGGATCCCGTGCAGCTGGCTCAGCTGAACCAAGAAGCGATGCGCGTGCTCACGCACAACAGCGACGCGTTTCTGGGCTGGTACGTGCGCGGCGAGCTGGCCCGCGAACGCGGAGACCTGCCCGCGGCGCAGCAGCAACTGTCGCGCGCCGCGCAACTCATCGAGAACAGCCAAGTGTTGTACGACCTTGCACGTGTAGCTCACGACTTGGGCCACGACGACGAGGCTCGGCGCCTGCTACAGCGCACGATTGCTCTGACGCAACACTGAGCCATCCGCTGGCGGCGGCGCCAGGGTGGGTTCGACGACTGCTAAGCCGAGAAGCCGCGCTCGAGGAGCTCCGACACCGTGCGGCTAAGCGCGACTTGTTGATCGTGGGTGAGGTGGTTGAGGTGCACGCCGCAACGGCCGCCGACGCGGCGCGAGGTGTAGCGAATCGTCCCGACCGTCTCGAAGCGCGGCAAGCCCGGCAGCGAGACTCCCAGATGGATCTCGCTGCCTGCGGGCAAGTCGACGAGCTGATCGTCCAGCTCGAGCGCGACGCCGCCCACAGCAGCGTCGATGACCGCCAGGCGCGTCTTCACGAGGCCGGTGCCAAAGTCGATGCCGATGCCGTACTCGGCCGTCGGGCGCACACGAACATTCTGTCTGCGTTCTTGGACTGGGGGTGCGGGCCGCATGAGCTCGTGCCTCTCACTTCGTCTGTGCATGGTAGCGCATGCGCACCCGTGCGAAGCACCAGATCGACAGCCAAGTGCCCGACCTGGCCACAAGGACTGTCGAGCTCGAGCCAGGTATGACTTGTAGGTATGACTTGTAGCTATCAATGCACGGGGGCGTGCGCGGCCCGCGTCTTCATCGGGTATCCAGCGCATCCTGAAAGAGCACGCCCGGCGCGCCGGCGAAGCGCTGCTGCATGATCTGATAGGCGGGCAAATGATCATCGACCAGGATCGCCCGCCTGCCTTCCGCGAGCGCTGCCGCACCGGTGGTGCCACTGCCCGCGAAGAAGTCGAGCACGACGCCATCCTCCGGCGACGACGCGACCACGATGCGCCGCACGATCCCCAGAGGCTTCTGCGTGGGGTAGCCGAGCTTCTCCTTGCCGGTTGGGCTCACGATGGTGTGCCACCAGGTGTCGGTGGGCAGCTTGCCGCGCGCGGCTTTCTCTTCTCCCACCAGCTCGGGCGCCATGTACGCAATGCGATCGATCGCGTCGCGGTTCCACACGTGCTTGCCGGGCGACTTCGCATAAAACAAAATGTTGTCGTGCTTGGCGGGCCAGCGGTCGCGCGGCCGGCCACCGTAGTCGTAGGCCCAGATGATCTCGTTCATGAAAGAGCTGCGACCAAACAGCTCGTCGAGCAGCACCTTCACGTAGTGCACCTCGCGGTAGTCGATGTGCAGGTACAGGCTGCCGGTCGGTTTGAGCACGCGCCAGGCTTGCTCCATGCGCGGGCGCAAGAAGCCCAGGTAGTCGTCCCACTGGTCGGCGTACTGCAGGCTGCCCAGGCGCTCGGTGCGGTAGCTCTTGCCGCCGAAGCCGATGCGGTCGCCTGTGTCGGAGCGGGTGGTACGCAGGCGCTGGCGCTTTTGTGCCTTGCCGGTGTTGAACGGCGGGTCGACGTACACCAGATCCACGCTCTCGTCGGGCAAGAGCGGCAAGAACGCCAGATTGTCGGCCAACTGCACGGCGGCGCGCGCCTTGCCGGAAAGTACCTGCAGTGCGCGTGGGCTCATGCCCGCAGCATAGCGACCGCAGCACGCGCGCGTGAAGCGACTTGCAGGCTCGCGCCCGTTGGGTAAATGACCGAGCGTGATTCGGGAACGGTGGATCGCGAAGGGCCGGGCGTCGCGATCAAGGAGGAGTGCCGAAGGAAGGGTAGCTCCCCTTTCGAGGTGCTCCGACGCGGAGCGCGGCGCCCGGAACGAGCCAGGCGCCGTTCCCGAATCGCGCTCGGTCATTTAGCATCCGCCGCCGGATGCCGTACGCCTGCCCCGACCGCCACCTGTCTCGCGCGCTAGCGTGCGCGCTCTTGTGCGCGTGCACGGCCACGCCCGCGGCCCCCAAGCCCACTGCGAAGGTCGACGCCCCCAAGACACCGAGCGAGGAAGAACGCGCGGC
This sequence comes from Pseudomonadota bacterium, assembly GCA_017881185.1. Lineage (GTDB taxonomy): Bacteria > Myxococcota_A > Polyangia > Polyangiales > JAFGIB01 > JADGRF01. The sequence goes on from JADGRE010000086.1 coordinate 11,182, forward strand.
GGCCGAGAAGCAAAAGCAGCTCGACGCGGAATTCCCGCTGCACGGCCTGGTGACCGGCCTACAGCTCAAGGTGCACAAAGACGCCGACGCCGATTCGGTGACCATCGGTTGGTTGCGCATCGGCTCACGCGTTCGGCTTGCGCCCGAGGTGAAGAAGACGCCGACCTGCGCGAGCGGTTTCTATCGCGTCCAGGGTCCCGGCTTCGCCTGTGCGGGTGAAGGCATTCAAGTCGGAGACAAGCCACCCGAGTCACCGAGCGCCGTGGTGCCACCCGCGCGCGACGCCGGATTGCCCTACGCCTATTACTTCGTCAAAGACGAGAAGACACCCGAGTACCACCGGTTGCCCTCGCGCGACGAGCAACGCAGCGCCGAAGCCTTCGTGACGCGCTACCAGGAGCTCAAGGCCAAGGACGAGACGAAAGCGCAGCGCTTCCTCGCCGGCGAGCTGCCCGGCGAGCCCAAGAAGCCCGAGTACGTGCGGCGCCTGCTCGAGCGCAAGTTCTTCGTCGCGGGCTCGGGCATCGAGGTGCGCGCGTTTCGCAAGTTCGTGCGCACGGTGCGTGGCTCGTACGTGAAGCTCGTGCAGCTGGAACAACGCCAGGAGAATCCGTTCCACGGCGTGGTGCTCGATGCAGAGCACAAGTTGCCGCTGGCGTGGGCAGTGCGCGCCGCGCAGAGCTTCATTCCGCGTCAGCGCGGAGACGGCGGCGTGCGCTTTCTCACCGACGACGGAACCAAGAACATCGAACGCCTAGCGCTCTTGCCGTGGGTGAAGCGCGAGCACGTGGGCGATCAACTCTTCCACAAGCTCGCCGACGGTCATTACTTGAAGGCGTGGTACGTGGCCGTGGCCGAAGCCATCCCCAGGCCCAAGGAGATCGGCAAAAACGATCGCTGGGTGCACGTGAACATCGATCAACAGACGCTAGTCGCGTACCAAGGCGACACGCCCGTGTACGCCACGCTGGTGTCGACCGGCCTGCCAGGCCACGACACGCCGACCGGGCTCTTCGAGGTTCGCACCAAGTACGTGTCTGCGACGATGAGCGACATCGGCCCGGATGTCAGCGAGGACCTGCGTTACAGCATCGAGGACGTGCCCTGGACGCAGTACTTCTCGGGTTCGGTCGCGCTGCACGGTGCGTTCTGGCACGGCGGCTTCGGATTGCCGCACTCGCACGGCTGCGTGAACCTCGCTCCACTCGACGCGCACTGGCTCTTCGATCACACCCTGCCCGAGCTGCCCAACGGATGGCACGGCGTGACCACCGACGGCAGCGGCTGGAAGGGCAGCAAAGTGTGGATCACCGAGAAGTGACGTGCGTTTTGCCGCATGCCGGAACGCAGTGCGCACCATGATCTGCCGCAATCGCTGGGCTGCGAAGCGCGGTGCGCACTGACAGCAGGAACGTGAGTGCAATCGCCAACGAAACTGGTGCCGTGCGGCCACTCACCCTATGCTGCCTTTCGTTCGCCTGCCGCAGCCACGCCGCTGGGCTGAGAGGGATTTTTCATGCGCACAGCTTCTTGGTTGATGGTGGCTCTGGTGGTCTCGTCGCTCGCGCTGGCATGCAGCTCGACCAAGGCCCCAACGCCCACGGGTGCCGCGGGCACGGGTGCGCATGATGGTGGAGTAAACGGCGGTGGCAGCGGTGGCAGCGGCGGCAGCGGCGGCAGCGGCGGCAACCTGGATGGCTCGATCGGCACGGGCATGGCCGGTAACAGCGGCGCAGGCGGCGCAGCGGGCAGCAGCGGCGCAGGCGGCGCAGCGGGCAGCGCGGGCACAGGCGGCGCAGGCGGCACCAGCGGTGGCTGCACGGCCTCGCAGACCAAGTGCGGCAACAGCTGTGTCGACACCCAGACCGATGCCGCCAACTGCGGCGCGTGCAGCAAGAGCTGCGGCGTGGGCGCCAACTGCGTCAAGGCCAAGTGCGCGTGCCCGAGCGCGACACCGAAACTGTGCAACTCAGTTTGTATCGATGAGCAGACCGACACGGCCAATTGTGGCGGCTGTGGTCAGGCGTGCTTGCCCGGACAGACCTGCAGCGCAGGCACGTGCAAATGCGATTCCAGCAAGACCATGTGCACCGACGCCTGCACCACCCTCGCGAGCGATGCCACCCACTGCGGCAACTGCACCACCAAGTGCGCTGTGGGCGGCAGCTGCACGTCGGGCGTGTGTGGCTGCCCTGCGGGTGCGCCGGACCTGTGCAACGGCTCGTGCGTCGACAAGCAGAAAGACCTCTACAACTGCGGCACTTGCGGCCAGGTCTGCAACACCGGGGCGAGCTGCACCAGCGGCGTCTGCACCTGCCCGACCGGACTCGTCAGCTGCACCAGCGGCTGCGCCGACCTCTCGAAAGACGTCTACAACTGCGGCGCGTGTGACAACGCGTGCGGCCCAAACGCCAGCTGTGTTTCGGGCCAGTGCGCCTGCACGGGCGGCACGACCTTGTGCAACGGCACCTGCGTGACGCTGGCTACCAACATCAACGACTGCGGCAGCTGTGGCCATCGCTGCGCGACCGGCGGCAGCTGTAGTGCCGGCACCTGCTCGTGTCCGGGTGCGCAAGTGGTCTGTGGCGCGGTCGGTGGCAACCCAGGCCGCTGTACCGACCTCGCCACCGACACCAACCACTGCGGAGCGTGCGGCACGCCATGCCCGATGGGACAGGTGTGCACCTCCGGGGCGTGTCATCCGTGTGCGAACATGAACCAGATCGCCTGCGGCGGCACCTGCATCGACGCGCAGACCGACAACAATCATTGCGGGACTTGCGGCAACAAGTGTGGCGCGGGCGCAACCTGCACCGCAGGTGTCTGCGCGTGTGGCTCGACCAAGACCTATTGCGGCACCACGCTCGGTTGCGTGGACGAGTCCACCAGCACGACCAGCTGTGGCGCGTGCGGCAACCGCTGCCACTCGGGCGCCAGCTGCATGAGCGGCCAGTGCACCTGCCCGAGCGGCCAGGTCGATTGCGGCGCGCGCATCGGTTGCGTCGACGTCTCGAGCGATGCGGCCAACTGCGGTCAGTGTCGTAACGCCTGCGGCGTCGGCGAAAGCTGTACGTCGGGCCATTGCACCTGCGCCGCTGGCAAGGTGGCCTGCGGCAACACCTGCACGGCACCTGCAACCGACCCGCAACACTGCGGCTCGTGCAACAGCGCGTGCGCCACGGGCGACGCGTGCACCAGCGGCGCGTGTTCCTGCGCAGGGACCATGTGCGGCGCCAACACCTGCGCCGACCTGCAAGCCAGCCCCACGCACTGCGGTGCTTGCGCCAAGGCGTGCCAGGCCGATCAAGCCTGCACCAGCGGGACCTGCGCATGCCGTCCGGGGCTGACCAAGTGCGGCGGAGCCTGCGTGGAGGTCACCAACGACGCGGCCAACTGCGGCGGCTGCGGCGTCACCTGCGACCTGGGCAACGGCGAGCGCTGCGTTGACGGCACATGCCAAGTGACCACCTGCGGCGCGCTCGGACAGCAGTTCTGCAACGGCGCCTGCCTCACGCAGGTGGAGCTCGCAAGCAGCCCGGTCAACTGCGGCCAGTGTGGCAACAACTGCAACGCGAATGAGGTTTGCGTGCAGGGCAACTGCACGGCCTTCTTCGCGTCACCTTCGTGCAACAGCTGTCCGTGCGCCGCGTGCGGCGTGACAAACACCTGCTGCGCGTACCCCGGTGGCGCCGACTCCATCTGCGTGGCCGGCGGCTCCTGCCCGCAGTGAACATGCACGCTGGGCGCGCGACTCGCACGTGCGCCCAGCTCGCCAGTCAGTGAGGCGCGGCTTGTCCGAGCTGTGCTGCGACTACAGGCCGCAGCGACTTGAGCCCGGCGCGGTAGGCGCTGCCGCAGTGCAAGAGCAGCGGTTTGCTGCCGGCGGCGTTCAGCGCTTCGCCCAACTTGCGCGCATTGGCTTCGGTGAGGTCATCGGCGCCGCGCACTGGAATCGACACGAAGTGCAGGCCGAGCTCGGCCACGACCGCGGCTTCCAGCGTGTCCTGTCCAGCTCGCAGCGCAGGCTCCCACTGGCCCGACCGCGGGGCTTGATCAGGCGCTCTTGGCCTGGGGGCTTGGGGCGCGCATGGGCAAGCCGGCAATGCGCACCACTGCATTGGACGCTGCCGGCGGTGCTTGCAACGCCTTCAGCCGAGACAGCGTGTCGTCGCGCCCACTCAAGCGCTCCATCACCAGGCCACCGAGCACCACGAAGGCGCCGCGGTCCACACGCAGCACGCCGTTCTCCCAGCGCGACAGCGTGCCACGATCGACTCCGAACAGAGCCGCCAGCTGCGGGCCACGGAAGTCGAGCGCAGTGCGCATGAACCGGAACGCTGCGGGCGTCGGCCGCCCCATGCGCACCAGCTCGGCGGCGACCTGTAGCTCGAACGCCTTGGCGGCATCCGGGTCCACCACCGCGTGGCGACAAGCGCTACAGGTCCTCGCCTCCAGCGTGGCCGCGAACGTGGTGCCGTTCACGCTGTTGTGAAGCTCGATCGTGCCCGTCTCGAAGCTCTGATTTCTACAGACCTTACATCGCTCCATGCCAGCACCTCCTTCAACCGTGTCAGCTGCACTCACTCTCGTAGCTCGTTGTCGAGAAAAAGCGCCCCGTCAGTGACGATCTTCTCGCTGGGACGCAAGCCGCTCAGCACACGAACCCGTCCGTCGTGCTCCGGACCAATCTCTAGCGACCGCTCGCGGAACACGCCGGGCGTCTCCTCGACGATGGCCTTGGCGACCTCGCCCTCGTTCAGCACGGCTTTGGCGGGAATCATAATCACCTTCTTGCCGGGCTTGGTGTGCACCTCGACCTTGGCGAACATCTCTGGTTTCAGGCGGTGCTCAGGGTTCGCGAACACGCAGCGCAACTTCACGGTGCGCGTCATCGGGTCCACGACGTCACCCACGTAACCGATCCCGCCCTCGAAGGTTTCGTTCGGATACGCCACCGCGTGCAGCGTCACGTGATCGCCGGCGCTCACGAGGCCGAGGTCTTGCTCGTAGACGTCGGCCAACACCCAGACGGTGTCCAGGTTCGAAATGGTGACGAGCGGGTCGGTGGCATCGGCACGAATCTCTTGGCCGACCAGCACCGGACGCGACACCACCGTGCCGGAGATCTGCGCGCGCAGCGAAGCGTTGACCGCGGGGTCGCTCGCCGAAATGCCGAGCGACTTCAGCTGCGCTGAATTGCGCTGGACGTCGGCCAGCGCCTTCTTGGCGTCGGCGTCAGCTTGCGCCAGCTCCTTGTCGGACACCGCACCGTCGGCGCGCAGCTTGTGTACGCGGTCGAGCGCCTTCTGCGCCACACCCAGGTCTTGCATCGCCTTCTGGGCGTCGGCCTGAATGCGGCCTACGTCGGCCGACGTGAGCTCGAGCAAGCGCTGGCCAGCCTTCACGTGCGCGCCTGGTTCCACCGACAGAGAAATCACCCGTCCGTCGATGGGCGAGGCGACCCGCTGCGTGTGGTCTTCGTCGAACGCGATACGTCCGGTCAAGCTCAGCGAACCGCTGGCCTCGGATTCCACGACCGGCTCGATCTTGAGGAACGCACGCTGCGGATGTCCGGCGGGCAAGAGGATCGCATCTTTGGGCGCCGGACTGCTCGCAGCAGCGGACTCACTCTCGATGTGCCCGCAGCCAGCAGCGAAAAGCCCGGCCACGAGCAGTGGATGGAAGATAGTTTTCATCACGGCAACTCCCCGGAAACGGCGTGCATCATGTCGATCTTGGCTTGTTGATAGTCGTAACCAGCACGCAGGTACTGCGCCCGCGTCTCCAGATACGTGCGCTGCGCTTCGAGCAGCTCGAGCAACGAGATGGCGCCAGCCTTGTACGAGCTCTCGGCCACGTGAAGCGCACCGTCGGCGCGCTCCAGCATGCCTCCCTCGAAGGCGGCGAGCAGCGCCTGTCCGCGCTCCAGGCGTCGGTGCGCCTCGGCCACGTCGTGTTTCACCTGCATGAGCAGCCGCAGGCCCTCGTTCTGCGCACGCTTCACCTCGACGCGCGCACGACCGATGTTGGCTTGATTGCGGTCGAAGAGCGGAATGGGCAGCGACACGCCCAATCCCAAGGCATTGGGGTTGTCTCCTGACACCTGGAACTCCGAGTGCGTGTACATGACGCCCAGCGAGATGTCCGGATACGCCTCACGCTTGGCGCTCGCGACTTCGGCGTCGCTGAGCCACTTTGCAGCCTTGGCAGCGCGCACGTCGGGCCGCTGCTGCAACGCGCGCTGGATGAGCGGGCCGAGCGGCTCGTCGACACGGGCCGGCGCCGGGTCGGTGAGCTTGGCGGGCAACGCGTCTGCGCTGTCGAACGCCAGCAGGGCCGCAAGCTTCTCGCGAGAGAGATCGAGCTCCATGCTGGCTTCGATCTCGTCGTTCTGATAGCGCATGCCCTCGAGCTCCATCTTCTTCAGCTCGGCTTCGGAAATGTCGCCCGCCGAAAAGCGCGAGCGTGACAGGCGCAGCGTGTCTTCGTAGCGCGCCCGAGTCTGCCGGCTGAGGGCCAACTCCGACTGCTCGCGCACCACGTCGGCGAACGCCGAGCGCACTGCGTACACGATCTCGCGCAGCGCATCTTCCACCAGCAAGGTCTTGAGCTCGACCGAGCGGTCGGCCGCACGCATGCGCGCGTTGCGCTTGCCCCAGAAGTCGATCACCTCGCTGATGGAGAGCGTGTGCACCGTTTGCCCGAGCAAGCCGGGCTGCTGGATGGCGGGTGGCCCCTGCGGATTGGCGCGGCCGACCACTAGATTGCTCACCGAATAGCCGAAGAGCGGGTTCGGGTAGAGCTCGGCCTGCACCTTGTCGAAGCGCGCGGCGTCGATGTCGAGCCTGGCGGCGATGACGTCGTGGTTGCGCTGCAGCGCAATGGCCACGGCCCCCGACATGCTCAGCTCTTGAGCGGCAGCTCCATGCGCCGCCGTCAGCAGCAGCACCGCAAGCAGGCCCGGGTACGTGCGCATCATGACGCCTTGCTCCTGGCCAGGGCGCGCGCTTCTGCACGGCGTTTGGCGCGACCCGTTCCGAACCACTTGTCGGCCAGCTCGTAGAGCGTGGGCAAGAGCAGCAAGGTGAGCAGGGTCGAGGAGATGAGCCCGCCGATGATCACGATCGCAAAGGGTCGCTGCGTGTCCGAGCCGATCGAACGCGAGAGCGCGGCCGGTAAGAGACCCAGGGCCGCAAGCAGCGCGGTCATCAGCACGGGCCGAATACGGCGAGAGACGGCTTCGATGATGGCGTTCTGGCTGTCAGCGCCGTGCTCGGCCTGCGCCGCGCGGATGTACGTGATCAGCAACACGCCATCCATCACGGCCACGCCGAACAGCGTGATGAAGCCGACGGCGGCGGAGACCGAGAGGACTGTATGCGTGAGGTACAATGCGAACACACCACCCACCGTCGAGAACGGCACGTCCAGCAGCACGACGGCCGCTGGCAGCGCGGCGCCGAAGGCGATGTAGAGCAGCACGAAGATCAAGAGCACCGAGATCGGCACGATGATCTCGAGGCGCGCCATGGCACGACGCTGGTTCTCGAACTCGCCGCCCCAGGTCATGTAGTAGCCCTCGGGCAGCTTCACCGCACGTGCCACGCGCGCCTGCGCTTCCGCGACGAACGAGCCCATATCCCGGCCATCGATGTTGCATTTGATCGCCAGAAACCTTCCGTTCTGCTCGCGGTTGATCTGCGTGCGACCGAGGTCCGGATGCACTGTCGCCAAGGACGACAGCGGCAAGCGCGTGTTGCCCACTGGAATCTCGAGGCGCCCCACCGAGAACTTGTCGCCCGCCGAGGGAGTAGGCAGCTTGATGCGCACGCCCACCTTGCGCTCGCCCTCCCAGATGGAGGTCGCGAGCTTGCCGCCGTACGCACTCTCGATCACGTCCTCGACGTCGCTGACCGGAATGGCCATGCGTGCAGTCAGGTCTCGATCGATGTCGGCGACCACGTGTTGCGCAGCGCCAGCGCGATACACCTCGACATCACGCGCACCACGTACCTGGTTGAGCACGTGACGCACTTCCTCAAGCTTGGCGTGCATCAGGTTCAGATCGACGCCGTAGATCTTCACCACGATCTGCCCACGAATGCCGGAGATGGACTCCTCCACGCGATCCTTGATGGGCTGAGAGAAGTTGTATTCGACGCCCGGTCGCTTCTCGAGCTCGTTGCGCATGTCGATGACCAACTGCTCCTTGCTGCGGCCCGTGTGCCAGCTGTCAGGTGGCTTCAAGATCACGAAGGTCTCGGCCTGGTTGGGGGCCTCGTCATCGGTACCGTCCTCCGGATGGCCTTGCTCGTTGACCACGTCGGCCACCTCGGGGAACTTCAGCAGGGTGTGGCGCACCTCGTGCAGCACCTGCGCGCCGCGGTCGAGCGACACCGAGCTGGGCATGGTCACCGTGATGTGGATGTCACCCTCGTTCATTTGCGGCAGAAATTCCGTGCCGAGCCTCGGGATGAGCGCGATGGCCACAGCCAGCACCGCAAAGCCCGCGAAGCGTGTGGTCAGCGGGTATTTCAGCGCCAAGCGGAGCGCAGTCAGGTAATGCCCACGCAGCCACACGAGGAACTCTGGGTCGTGATCCGCGACCTTGCGGTTCTTGAGCAAGACGGTGGTGAGCGCCGGCACACAAGTGAGCATGAAGAAGAGCGAACCCGCGAGCGCGAAGGCGTAGGTGAGCGCCATGGGTCGGAAGATGCGGCCTTCCACACGCTCCAGCGTGAAGATGGGCAACATCGCCGCCGCGATGATCGACATCGAGAACAAGGTCGGCCGCACCACTTCTTTCGCAGCTTGCGCCACGATGCTCGGCACGCGCTCGGGCGGCGGCTGGCGCTCGCCGAGCAGGTGATAGGTGTTTTCGACCATGATCACCGCGCCGTCGAGCAAGATGCCGAAATCGATGGCACCCATGGACAGCAAGTTCGCGGGCACGCCGGCGTAGTACAGCCCCACGAACGCCGTGAGCAGCGCCAGCGGCATGGTGACCGCAACGGCGAACGAGCCGGCCATCGCGCGCAGGAATAGCCACAACACCAGCGCCACTAGCGCCGCCCCTTCCAGCATGTTGTGCCCGACGGTGTTGAGCGTCGTGTCGACCAGATGCGTGCGGTCATAGAACGGCACGATGCGCATGCCCTTGGGCAGCACGTCCCGATTGATGCGCTCGACTTCGGTGTGTACGGCCGTGAGCACATCTTTCGGGTTTTCGCCGCGCCGGAGCAGGATCGTGCCTTCCACCGAATCGATGGCCTCATTGCGTGCCACCGCGCCGCGTCGCGGCGTGTAGCCCTCGACGATCTTGGCCACGTTGCGCAACAAGACCGGCGTGCCGTTGTCGGCCTTCAGCACGACGCGCTCGAGATCCTGCGGCCCAGCCAGATAGCCGCGGCCGCGCACTACGAATTCGCTTTCGCCGAGCTTCAGGTAGCCGCCGGAGGTCGCGCCGTTGGAGCTGCTGACGGCGGTCACCAGATCGTCGAGGCCCAGACCGTTGGCGCGAAGCGCGAGCGGGTCGGCGAGCACGTGATACTCTTTCTGAAAGCCGCCGAAGTTGACCACGTCGGCCACGCCTGTCACGCGCATTAGCTGACGCGACACGACCCAGTCCTGCCAGCCGCGCAGCTCGCTGGGCGAGTGGCGAGAGCTCTCGAGCGTGTACTGGTAGATCTGACCCACCGGTGTGTCGTTGGGCCCCAGCGTGGGCGTGATGCCATCGGGCACCTCGGCGTCGGGCAAACGCTCGGCGATCTGCTGACGTGCGAAGTAGATGTCGGTGCCGTCTTCGAAGGTGACGATCACCTGCGACAGCCCGAACGAGGTGATCGAGCGCTGCATCAGTACGTTGGGCGTGTTGTTGAGCGCGCGCTCGACAGGGATGGTGACGCGCTTCTCCACCTCCTCGGCCGCCTGCCCCGGCACGAGGGTGATCACCATCACCTGGACGTTGGTCACGTCCGGGAACGATTCGATCTTCAGCTTCGAGAGCGTGTAGATGCCGAAGAGCGCGAAGCCCGCAGTGGCCACGAGGGTGGCTACGCGACGGCGGATGGAGAAATCGATGAGGCGTTCGAGCATGATGTTCGCAATCAGAGGAACATTGGCGTCCAGTGACGAGCGCCAGTCGTCAACGCGCGCGTGCGGCGCGCGCGGCGGATCGGCGCGTGGTCGGCGCAGCGCGACGCTGCTCCGGCGAGACTCTGGGTACGTGCAGCGCTAGGCCGCAGCGCGCGTGAGTGCGGCGGCGCGCGTCAGCAGCACACGTGAGTTACAAAGCGCCGACCGTTGGCGCTGCGGGCGTGGCGGATTACCCCAGCGTAGATATCTGCCTCGTGTTTGGACCCGGTGCGTGAGACGACATGCTTCATGAAACATCGGTTTTCAAGGCCTATTCTCTGCGAACGCGGTGCGCCGGTGCGGCGCGTGGCGGTCACCAACGCAAGCCTCGTGCCAGCAATGAGCTTGTGGCCGTTCGCCGCGCTGCGGCGAACTAACTCAATCGCGAGAAAGCTCGACGTCGAGCTCTCGCGCAAGCGACGTGGCGCCGCGCACGGCACGTCCACCGAGCACGATTCGCAGCTTCTGTGGGGCGACAGCTGACACCGCAACGAGAACGGCGAGCCCTGCGCGTCGACGAAGTGCATGATGAGCGCGTCACTCGGACACTCTGCCAGCGCCGAGCGCAGCGCGACACATGAGGACTCGATCACCAGAGGCTGTACGCACTTCGTCGTGCTTGGCGTTCTTCACGCGCAAGCGCGAGAGCGACGACATTATGTTGCAACCTGCGCGGCATCGACGAGCGAGCGCGTCACCCGTTCCTCGAGCGCGTGTGGAGCGAACGGCTTCTTGGTGAAGGCTGGGCTCTCGCTGGTGGTGCCGTAGGTTGCGAGGATGGTGGCTGGGCATCCCGACATGCCACAGGGGTCCTACGCGCCGCGCACCCATAAACTGACGTTAGGTGAGTTTTTGCAGCGCCTCGTGTTCCGTTCAGGCCCCCTGTTCCGTTGGACAGGGTCACTTGCGGTGCACCAACGGCTTCTGCATGATCTCGGCGGCATAAAGCAGCACGGAACGCACACATGGGCACGAAGCTTCGCTTGGAACCGCACAAGAATGGGGGTCGACTCAGGTATCAGGTTTCGTTGGCCGCGCGCACACGAGGTCTGCTGCTATCAGTGCACCGCGGCGATACGCGTATCAGCGCACGCCAGTACCGCGAAACGACCTGTTGGGAGTTCCTGCACGG
>JADGRE010000006.1 GCA_017881185.1 Pseudomonadota bacterium
CTGACCGGGAGGATTTGACCCATTCTCGCTTGTCCCGAGCGCGCATGGCTGCGTTGCTCCTCGTCACAATAGCGCCGGCTATTGCTCCTCGTCGCGCCTGGCCCTGCACGTTCGGTGCTGCGCGATAACGGGTCAAATCCTCCCGGTCAGAGCACCGGCTCTGACCTGCCTTTACTGCTTACAATAAGGTAAGTACAACCGCGCCATGGCCACCGCCAAGCGTGCAGCCAAGGGTAGTGCGCCACGGCCGCCTCGCGCCTCGGAGCCGACTCGCGTGCCGCCTCGCGTGCCTGCGCGCCGCCGCCTGAACGCCGAGGAAGCCCGCCGTCGCATCCTCGAGGCCGCCGAGAAACAGCTGATGAAGGTGGGGCCGCAGGGCCTGCGCCTGACCGACCTGGCGCGGGCGCTCGGCGTGTCACACCCGGCCATCTTGCATCACTTCGGCAGCCGCGAAGGTCTTGTCGCCGCCGTGGTCCGGCATGCGGTCGGCACGCTCAACGAGCAGCTCTTGGCCGCGTTTGCGGGTGGCAAGCGCGGCGCCGACCGCGAGGCACTGATGGAGATGGTCGCCGAGGTGTACGGAGAGCGCGGCTTCGCGCGGCTGCTCGCGTGGCTCATGCTCTCGGGCCGTGCCACGCCACAGCGCGGCGCTCCCGAGCAGCCGTTGCGGCGCCTGGCCGACGCGGCGCACGCCTTGCGCCAGCAGCGCGATCCAGACGCCAACTTCGACGACACACTCTTCGAGCTGCAGTTGGTGGCGATCGCACTGCTCGGCGACGCCATCTTCGGTGAGACCATCCGCCGCGCTTCGGGCTCGGCTGCGCCCGGTCCGCAGGGCTCGCGCGATTTCCGCCGCCGGCTCGCGGCGTGGCTGCGCGAGCGCGCTTGAGGGCTGCGGCTGCAACCTGTTGCGAGCGCAAGGAGTTTCCCTGCCGCGCCGGGTCAATTACAGTCCGTCGCCATGAGTCAGCTCAGCGCTACGCGCTCTGCCCACGCCTGCGGCGCTCGTCGCCTGCGCTGGGTCGTGCCGGCACTGCTCGTGTGCGCTCAGCTCGGGTCGCAGCTGGTTTCGCCGGCGTTGGCGATTGCCGAGCCGGCGGCCGAGCTCAGCCCCGAGCACGTGGCTGCGACCCAAGAAGCCCCCGATGCGCCTGGCACCACGCAGCTGTCGGCGGCGGCGGTCACCGGCTCCAAACAAACAGAGCTGCAAGCCGCGCTACTGCGCGTTCGCTCCGAGCGCGAAGGCACCACGCGTCTGTGGCCGCTCGTGATGATCACCACCGGCGTCGCGGTGCTACTGACCGGAACCTCGGTCGCCGTAGGCCAGACCATGGCTTGTGACGGCGCGCACTGCACCACGGCGCCCGTGACCGCGCTGGCCGTCATGGTCGGAGCCGCGCTCGCTGGCGTCGGCGCGGTCTGGCTCGTGGGTCAAGACCACGCCATCTCCCAGCTCGACTTGCAGCAACATCAGCTGCAAGACGAGCTCGACCGCCTGCATATGCGCGCCGCGCGCCAAGCTGGCTCCGTGCTTGCAGCGCAACCGAGCGCGACGCTACGTCTACGTTTTTGAAGGCGGGTCGTTCAGCGTCTTCGCGTACGCCTCGACCAGCGGCCAGAACGCACGAAAGCTCCGGCCACTCTGCTCCCAGAGCTTGGTCACGGCCACGCCGCCCAGGCTGTACTGCCGAAAGTGCACCAGGCGTGCATTGTTCATGCGCCACGTTCCTGGCTCGTCCTGAGGATACAGCTGCTGCAGCGCGCGTTCGAGTGAGCCAAACACCTGCTCCCGCTGGCGGAGCTTGCGCGCCTCGGGCAACGCGCTGCCATACAGCTGCTCGAGCTCGCTGCAAGCTCCCGCCACCAGCGCGTCCAGCGCCTGCTTGCGCTCGGCGCGCGCTTGCATCAGCTGCGGCCAGCCGGTGCCCGCGAAGCGCGGTCGCGCGAAGTAGCGCTGTGCGCCTTGCTCGCCCACGAAGCTCGCGAGCGCCTCATTCCATTCCGTGTGTCCGGGCACGTACAAGCGCACGTGCGTCAGCTCGTGGATCAACACCTCGACGAGCCCCGGCAGACCGTCGCGCAACATCGGCGTCGTGACCGGGTCGCGGAAGAACCCCAGCGTGGAGTAGGCGCGCGAAGGGCTCACCCAGGTGTCGTAGCCACGCGCCTGCAGCTCTGCTTGCGCCGCGTGCGCATCCTGTTCATCGAAGTACGAGCGGTACTCGACGCGGCCCACGATCGGAAACCACCAGCTGTACGCCGACAGCCGCGTGCGCTCGCTGGCCGTGAGCACGTAGGTCATGCCCTTGCGCGTGGTCGCGAAGTAGCCCGTGTAGCTCTTGCCGGTGCGCAGCCCGACCACTTCGCGTGCGAACGCACGTATCGCGGGCACCTCGGCGAGCAACGCACGTTCCTGCGTGCTGTGCGTCTCGCGCATGGCGCGCTCGATGCGGCGCTGCCCATTGATGAGCTCGAGCTGTCCCGCCGCCAACTTGCCCATGCTGCAGCCGCTCGCCCAGAGCAGCCACACGCAGCTCAGAGCGCGCCAGATCCCGCGCGCTTGACATACTTTCTGCGTGACTGTAACTACTTCGAGCACGTGTCCAAGCTCTCGTCAGGGCTCTCGTCAGGGCTCTCGTCACTCGTCGCGGTGCACGGTCGCCGGGCTGAACGCCGGCAGACAGATCGCCACGTACTTCGCGCCCCCCGGCGTCTTGTAGCGCACCCACTCGCCGGCCCGGGTCAGCACGGCTTGGCCGGTCGCCACTTGCAGCGTGCCACCGGCGTGCTCCACTTCGACCGCACCTTCCAGCACGAGCGTGTACTCGTCGAACTCCGGTTTCTGCCCGGGCTCCTGCCAGCCTGCGGGGCTCTGCATCACGGCCACGCTCAGCTGCTCGGTCTGCGAATTCACGCGGCCCACGTACTCGTCGATCAGCTTCGGTTTGTTGCCCACCGCGGCAACGCGCGTGGGACTGGGGATCAGGGTTGGCATGTGCGCTCCTTCTGCGGCTGTGGCTTTGGCGTTCGGCCAGCTGCTTCGCTCATAGAGTCTCAGGTGCAGCCGGTCAACACCGCCTGCGCGCACGCCCCTTCGACCGCTCACCCGCGGGTGCTACAACGCTCACTTCACCGCGTCGTAGCCGCAAGGAGGTCACATGGACCCAATCGTCTCGCAGCTCTGCAGCAGCCTGTGCCAGATCGTGGGTGACAAGCACGTGCTGGTCGGCGAGGCCATCGACCCCGAATACACGCGCGACGAGTCTCTCACCGTGGCGCCGGTCGTACCGCGTGCGGTGGTGCGTCCGGCCAACACGGCCGAGGTCGCCAAGCTGCTCGCATTCGCCAACGCCCAGCGCCTGGCTGTGGTCGCACGCGGCGCCGGCACGGGCTTGTCAGGTGCATGCACGCCCGTGGCCGAAGGCATCGTGCTCTCGCTCGAGCGCATGAATCGCATCCTCGAGATCGACGAAGAAAACCAGGTTGCGGTGTGCGAGCCCTTCGTGCGCCTGACCGAGCTCTACGCCGCCGCCGAGGCCAAGGGCCTCATGTACGCGATCGTGCCCGGCGAAAACAGCGCGACCATCGGTGGCAACGTCAACACCAACGCCGGTGGCATGCAGGCGGTGAAGTACGGCGTCACACGCCATCACGTGCTCGGTCTCGAAGTCGTGCTGGCCGACGGTCAAGTGCTGCGCACCGGCGGCAAGATCGTGAAAGTCTCGAGCGGCTACGACCTCACGCAGCTCATCGTGGGCTCCGAAGGCACGCTCGCTGTGGTCACGCAAGTCATCGTCAAGCTCGTGCCGCGGCTGCCTCATCGCAAGACCGTGCTCGCGCCGTTCAAGACGCTCGCCGAAGTCACGCACGCCATCCCCAAGCTCGTGGCCACGGGCATCGGCCCGCTCATGCTCGAGTACATCGACGTGCTCACCATGGCGAGCATCCTGCAACGCTCCAAGATGGATCTCGGCATCGATCCCAAGTTGCGCGAGCAAGCCATGGCGTACCTGCTGCTCGTCACCGAAGGCCGCGACGAAGCCGGCACGGAGCGAGACGCCGCCGAGCTCGGCGAGAAGTGTCTCGAGCTGGGCGCGATGGACGTGTTCATGTTGCCCTCGCAAGCGGGCCGTCAGCTCATCGAAGCGCGCGAGCAGAGCTTCTGGGCTGGCAAAGCCGCAGGCGCCGGCGACGTCATCGACGTGGTCGTACCCCGTGCATCCATCGCCAACTACGTCGAGCGCGCCGGCCTGATCGCCGCCGAGCATCAAGCGCTGGTGGTGGGCTGCGGCCACGCGGGCGACGGCAACGTGCACTTGGCGGTGTTCCACGGTGACGCCGCGGTGCGCGGCAAGGTTACCAAGGCCTTGCTCACGGCGGGTGTCGAGCTGGGCGGCGCGGTCAGCGGCGAGCACGGTATCGGCCGCGCCAAGAAGCGCTACTACGCTGCGCTCGAAGACCCCGCCAAGCTCGTGCTACAGCGACGCATCAAGCAAGCCTTCGACCCCAACGGCATCCTCAACCCCAGCGCGATCTTCGATTGAGGCAACCATTTGGCGAAGAGGTGCGCGTCACCGGCCCAGTCAAGCGCCTGGTGGCCGGCGTCATGAAGCATTTGCCGGAAAAGAGCGCGCTGCAGCTCATACGTGGGCGCGCCAAGCACTACCGGCGCATCGAAAGCGGACGCCCACTGGGCGTCCGGCGGGAAACTTGCCCCCATTTGGGGACCAGCTGACGATCTTCGCAGCGAGAACCTGCGCGCCGAGACATCGTCGTGCTCGCAATGTGCGTGCAGCTACGGTACTTTGCGGAGCTGGGAGGCTTTTCATGAGCACGGACAAGCGCAAGCAGAGCCTATACTTCCCCGAAACCATGCTGAAAGACCTCCAGCGTGAGGCCGATCGGCTGGACCGTTCGCTGTCGTGGGTGGTCCAGCGCTGCGTTCGCATCGGCATGCTCGACCTGAAGAAGCTGCCCTCGACCGACGACCCCACTCACCAGCCCTGAGCCGCGCAGTCTGGCAGGAGTCGGTTGGCGCCAAGCGTTCGCGTGGGCCAGCGCGACACGCGCGCTTGCAGCCATCAGGCGCGTTGATTGAGGTGCGGGCGGCGAGCCCGTCAGCTTGCAGCGCCCGTCGCGCGCGCGGTGCGCGGTGTCGCAGCCCGGAGCAGGCGTCACTGGTAGCTGAAACGCAGCTCGTAGTCGCAGATGCGGAAGACGTCGCCTTCTTCGATGCGCTTGCTGTCGAAGCGACGGCCCTGGTACTCGACACCGTTGGTGCTGCCGAGATCCTTCATGTAGTAGCCACCGTTGTGCAGCACGACGGCTGCGTGTCGGCGCGAGATGTTGCCGTCTTTGATGGCCAGATCGGCGCTCTTGCTGCCGCGACCGATGACGAACTCTTCTTTGGTGACCGGGATCTTCTGGCCGTTGAAGATGATGAACAGCTGGCGCGGTCGAGCGGGAGGTGCTGCGGGCGGCGCCATCGAGGCGCGTGCACCGCCACCAGGCAACGGCGGCGGATTGGCCACCACGGAGGGCGGGCGTGCCATCGAGCCAGTGCCACGCGGCCCTGGGGGCGGTGGGGGCATCGAGGATGCACGCTTGGGCGGCGGGGGTGCGGGTGGCGCTGCGGGCGCGCGGGGCGCTGGGCTCGGCGTGGGTGTGTTCTGCGCGGCGTGCGCCTGCATCGACGGGATGGCGGCAGCCATCGGCGAGGTGGCCGCAGCCGAAACGCGAGGTCGCGGTGGCGGCGGCGAGGGAATCGATGGCCGTGCCGCGTTCTCGCGCAGCGATGGGATTCCTCCGCTGCTAGCGCCATGGGTTGGCGCAGGCGCTGCCGGGTGTGGGGCTTGGGCCGCGGGCGGCGCGGGCACTTCGGCGTTCGGGTTGGTGCCCGCGCCGGTGGGGTCGCGCTGGCCGCTGCGGGACGTGCCGTAGTTGCGCGAACGCGCGTACTGCCGCATCGCTTCGTTGATCAGGTAGTCCGTCGAGCATTCGAGCTCAGTGCTCATCTGCTCGAAGATCTCCCAAAGATAATCTCTGCACTGAAAGTGCCGGAGCGTCTTCTTGTTTTGATCCTGCGTGCTCATGGCTGTTCCGGGGCGGGGTGCACCTGCTCGTTCATTTGGGCGCAGAGCCGGGGGCCCCACCGGACTCTTCCTTGACCCGCTCTCGTAGCGCAGCGATCGCCTGCTCTGCAACCTTGCCCACGGTCGTCTGGTTGTCGTCCCAGTGCTTGCCCTTGGTGGCCGCGCTGCTGTGCGTCAGGGCGCTCATCTCGGCCACGTCGGCTTCGCTGCCCCTGCGCTGCAGATAGTCGAGGCCAATCACGTTGTTCCACCAGTTGGGGGAATGGAGCTGCGCCACCGCCAGCTCGTGCGGCAGCGGTGACATCTGGGTCATGCGTTGGGCGTAACCATCGAGCTCCTCCGGCTCGTAGGCCACTGAGGCCGAGCTCGGAAGCTTGGCGAAGAACTCCGGCAGCATGCCGCTGCCGCCGATGGCGAGCACCAGCTCGCCGGCACGCCAGCGCAGGCGCTGGTCTTCCGCGTTCTGCACCAGCGGCCACATCGCCGGAATCGCCTTGGGGTCGTGCACGTCGCCGACACGGTCGAACGCGTAGTCGCGCACCGAGGTCGGGTTGGCGGGGTCGAGGGCCAAGCCGAGCAGCTCTTCGAGCTGTGCCGAGCCGACCTTGCCTTCGAGCGCTTGCAGCGCGCGCGTACGGCGGTCGGTGAGCTTGGCTTCCTTGAGTGACGCGATGTGCAAGAGGCGCGCCGTGACTTCCGGCTGATCCGCCAGGTACTTCATCGCTGCGAGCGCCCCGGTCTCGATGAAGTTGTTGCGGTTGAGCTCCGCCGCGCTCTCCACGCGCTTGGCGTCGACCTTGCCACCCGCCTTCATCTGATCGGTGATCTGACTCTTCAGCCACTCGAGGAAGGGCGCGCCTTCCATTTCCTTCTCGATCTCCACCAGGATGTGTCCAGCGCGCTGCTTGACCGCCGGCTCACCCAGCTGGCCGATGAGCTCCGCGAGCTTCACCAACGCTTGCTGCGGCAGCTTCGCCGACAATGCGTCGACCAAGCTCTTGGCCGCCGAGGACCCGAGGCCCCGCACCACTTGCTCGGCGCTGAAATTGCCCGACAACGCACGGCCGTTGAAGTCGGCGGTGTACCAGCTGACGACCGCGGTGGTGAGCTTCTCGCGCACCGCCGGTGTAGCGCTCGTCACCAGCAAGAACGCCGCGTCTTTCGCGCGCACTTGGTAGGCCGGCGGCGCGCCATCGCTCGAAGCTTGCGCGGGCGGCTTCTGCATCAGCGCGATCAGTCCATCCGCCAGGCCTTCGACGATCTTGTCGCGTGCATCGGCGTCCAGCTTCTGGATGGCACGTTGCATCTCCGCGACGCCATCGACGTCTTGGCGTTCCATCTCGACCAGCTCGACCGCCGCATAGGTACGCAGCGGGATGTCGAACTTGCTCGCCATCATCACGGCGACCATCTTGCCGGGTCCTTTGCGCGTGCCCTTCCAAGTGTCGATGTCTTTCTGGGTGACCTTGCAGCCGGTGCTGGCCACGAGCGCCCCCAACAGCAACCAAGGAAGCAGCGTTCTGTGACGCGGTCTGTGATCTTGCTGAGCTCGCATCGCCCCTCTTCCCACGCTTGGTGCAGCGCGCCTTTTCGATGACACCGAACCGCATCACCCCGCGTTTGCGGGATTCCGAAGCCGCGCCCGCTGCAACGCACGCACGGCACACGCGCTGCGCGCGTCGCAACCCAAGCGCTCAGATACTAGAGAATTCGTCCATGCATTCAAGGGCTAAGGACCCATTGTACGGGAGCTGACGCCCGCTGCGGGTTTTTTGACGTCACAGGCTCGCAACTGGCAATGTCCAGTGTGCATACGTGCGTGAAAGAGCGATAACACCTACATCGCCGCAGGAGCCAACCTTGGGTCGTCGGCACGAGATTCTGGGCATTGTCAGCTTCGCGGCCGCCCTGCTCGCAGGACTGTCGCTCTGTTCCTACGACGTCCACGGCGGCGCCAACTGGGTCGGGCCGGTGGGCGAGTCGCTGGCGGGCTCGCTCGTCACCGCCTTCGGCTTGGCGGCACTGGTCGTCCCGTTCGAGCTGCTGCTGGCCGCGGCGTACTGCGTTCGTTTGCGCCCACCGCTGCCGGTCGTTGCGCACGTTGCATCCGTGCTCGTGCACCTCTTGCTCGGCTGCGCGCTCTTGCATCTGTCGCTGCACGACTTCCCCGTGTTCGGTGGACAGCTCGCTGGCGGCCTCATCGGCGAGGTCCTGGCCGAGGTCCTGCGCTCGCTCGTGGGTTCGGTCGGCGCCTACGTCGTATGCATCTCGGCGCTGCTCATCACGCTCATCCTGCGCACCTCGCTGTCGGTCATCGCTGTCGGTCGCCAGGTTGCCGGCTTCTCGTCGGCGCACGGTCGCAGCCTGTGGCAGTCGTTACGCTCCGGCAGCCGTGAGCTGTGGGACGCCTGGCAAGCCGCCAAGCAGATCGAACGCGAGGAGCGCGAACGCGCACGCGCCGCGCTCGAGCCGCGCATCTCCACCACGCTCTCGGGTGCGTCGGTGGTCCCGCGAGCCGATGCGGATGTGGACGTCGACGACACCGAGCCCAACGCGAAGCTTGCGCGCGCCGCTGTCGATGCAGCTGACGACGTCGACGAAATCGAGCACGACGACGAGTCCGACGACAGCGAGCTCGCCGACGACGAATCCGACGAGGACGTGGCCGCAGTTGCTGCGCCGCCCGAGCCCGCCAAGAAGCGTCGCGACAAGGGTCCGGTGATCGTCGCGCCCAAGCCCGAGACCCGCAAGCGTGCGGTCGAAGCCGAGCCGGTGACCTCGCGTCACGCCGGCCCGTTCGTGTTGCCGCCGACCAAGCTGCTGGCTGAAGCACCCGAAGGCACGATCGAGATCGACGAGGCCACGCTCAAGCAAAACGCAGCGCTGCTCGTGGAGAAGCTCGCAGCCTACGGTGTGAAGGGTCGCGTCGACGAGATCCACCCGGGCCCCGTCATCACCATGTACGAATTCGAGCCGCAGAGCGGCACGAAGATCTCGAAGATCCAAGGGCTTGCCGACGACCTCGCGATGGCGCTCGCCGCACAGAAGGTGCGTATCGTCGCGCCCATTCCCGGCAAGGCGCGCGTCGGCTTCGAGCTGCCCAACGACATCCGCCAGACCGTGTTTTTGCGGGAGCTGCTCGAGGACGAGCGCTGGCGCAAGCTGCAAGTCGCGCTGCCGGTGGCGTTCGGCAAGGACATCGTCGGCGCGCCGGTCTATGGCGATCTCGCCAAGATGCCGCACGTTCTGGTCGCAGGCGCGACGGGCTCCGGCAAGAGCGTCGGTCTCAACGTGATGCTCACGTCGTTGCTCATGAAGAAGTCGCCGGAAGAAGTGCGGCTGCTGATGATCGATCCGAAGGTGGTCGAGCTGGCAGTGTTCGACGGCATCCCGCACATGCTCTTGCCGGTCGTGACCGACATGAAGAAGGCCTCGCTCGCGCTGCGCTGGGCGGTGGACGAGATGGAGCGCCGCTACCAGCTCTTCGCCGACGCCGGCGCGCGCAACCTCGTGACCTACAACGTGCGCGTGGACAAGGTGCACGCTGGTGAGCTCTCGGTCGCTGCGTTTGCACCGCGGCGTGCAGGCAAGGTGCGCGCGCAGTCTGTCG
Organism: Pseudomonadota bacterium; assembly: GCA_017881185.1. GTDB lineage: Bacteria > Myxococcota_A > Polyangia > Polyangiales > JAFGIB01 > JADGRF01. The sequence continues at coordinate 9,703 of JADGRE010000006.1, forward strand.
AGGGCGCCGAAGTGTTGCTCGATCCGGACGACGGCGAGAGAGCCGACGCCGAGGATTGGCAACCCGAGAAGCTGCCGAGCATCGTGCTGGTCGTGGACGAGTTCGCCGACTTGATGATGGTCGCGGCCAAAGACGTGGAATCGGCGATCGCGCGCCTCGCGCAAAAAGCCCGCGCTGCCGGCATCCACGTCATCCTCGCCACGCAGCGTCCGAGCGTCGACGTGATCACCGGCATGATCAAGGCGAACTTCCCCTCGCGCATCGGCTACAAGGTCTCCCAACGCGAGGACAGCAAGACCATTCTCGGTCGCAACGGTGCTGAGCATCTGCTGGGCAACGGCGACATGCTCACACTGATGCCAGGTAGCAACGATCTCAAGCGCGTGCACAGCGCGTTCATCAGCGAAGACGAAGTCAAAGCCGTCTGCGACTTCTTGCGTGCCCAAGGCGAGCCCGTCTACGACGACAACATTTTGAAGCCGCGCGACGACGAAGAGGGCGGCGAGATCGGTGGTGGCGGCGAGCCCTCGGACGACCCGCTCTACGATCGTGCCGTGGCCATCGTGGCGCAGGCCGGCTACTGCTCGATCTCGCACATCCAGCGCAATCTCAGCGTGGGTTACAACAAGGCCGCCAAGCTGGTCGAGCGCATGGAGAAAGACGGCGTGGTCGGGCCTCCCAGTGGCAAAGCCGGTGGGCGGCGCGAAGTCTTCATCGAAGCCCGATGAAGCCTGCTCACCGTGGACTACATGGTGGGCTGCCGGTTGGTGGCTGGAAGCTCGAGGACTCTGCTATGCTGCCCGAAGAGGAACTCCGTGACGCACCCTGCTGAGCTATTGGAACTGCTGGCTTGTCCGAAATGTCACGGGCGCATGCGCACCATCAGCGCCCCCCCGTCGACGCCATCGACCGTAGGGGGCTTTGCGTGCGAAGCGTGCAGCTTGTTCTACGCGCTCGACGACGGCCTGCCCAACATGCTCATCGACGAGGCTCGGGCTTGGCCCTTAGCCACCGCACCCACCGCGTCCTCTGATGCCAAGGTGTCTGCCTAGGAGCGCTCATGGCCGTCGATCCCGTCACAGGACACGTGCTTCCCAAGATCCTCGTGGTCGAGGACGACGCCGATCTATTGCACATGATCAAGACCATGCTGCAGACCGTCGGCGAGATCACGCTCGCGCGAGACGGCCAGGAAGCGCTCGACCTGCTCAAGAACGGCTTTCGCCCGGACGTCATCGTCACCGACCTGATGATGCCGCGCATGGACGGCCTCACGTTGGCCAAGACGCTCAAGAACGACCCGAACATCGGCAGCATCCCGCTCGTGATGCTCACCGCCAAGAGCGGCCCGATGGACATGATCACCGGCATCAACGCCGGCGCCCGCCACTACGTCACCAAGCCCTTCAAGGCCGCCGACCTCATCGACAAGGTCAAGAAGGCCCTGATGTCGCGCCGCGCGTCTTGACGCGCGGCAATGAACCAAGCGCGTCTTGACGCGCGAGCTCACCAGCCGTCGCGCAGCGTGGGCGACACCAGCAACATGATGTTGCCGGCGTCGTCTGCCGTGCAGTGACCGATCTCGATGCTGCGTGCCTGGTCACCGTCGCCCACGACCGTGTATGCATGCACGTCGGCGCCGGCCAGTGAACGCTGCTCGGCGCTGTTGCCGCCGATATAGCTCAGCGTGCCCAAGACGACCACGGGTGCGTCTACGACCACGCGCGTGGCGAACACGCTGCGGCGCGCGGCAATGTCCACGTCGTGGAGCACCTGCCAGGGGAAGTTGCTCTCGGCGGGCGGCTTGATCACCACGTCGTAGCTACCCACGTCGACAGTCAGTTGGAACATACCGTTGGTATCGCTGGTGGTCTGCTTGGAGCGGTTGTAGCTCGCGACAGTCGGGTCGGACGCAGCCAGCGCGAGGTCTCGCCCGAGCGCCACGGCGTCGATCGACGCGTTCACGACGGGCATGTCGTCGGAGGTCGAGATCGTCCCGGTCAGCGTCGCGGGCTTCTGGAAGGTCAGCACTTCGTTCGTGTAGTCGCTGCCCGTCGTGGTTTCGATCAGGCGGCGCTCGGCGAAAATGGCACAGGGCAAGTTCGCGGGCGGGGTGACCACGACCACGTAGTCGCCGGGCAATACCTGCGTGCAGAAACGCAACTCGCCGGAGGCCTTGTCGACCGAAACGGTGGTGGCCGCGTTGTACGCCGCGGTGACGGTCACGGCCTTGTCCGCAAAGCGCAGGGCGGTGGCGTCGAGCGTCATCGGCATGCCGTCGAGGCCCTGGCTGCTCTTGCCCGCGCACAGCTGAACGGTCCCCGAGTAGCGGATCGGCGCGGGGATCGCTGGCAGCGTGAGTGTCAGGTTGCCCTTGGCATCTTGCGTGAGATCTACGTCGTTGGCCGTCAGCACCGGGAACACCTCGCCGGTGGCGTCGCAGGCCGACTTGCCGTTGCCCGGGGCGCTGGCGCTCGGCTGCGTGTCCTGCGCCGCGATCTCCAGCTTGAAGTCTTGGTGGCCCGGATCGGTGTCGAGCACGACCGACCCGTTCTTCAGCACGATGGTGTTGGAGAGCGGCCGGCCGGTGGCTTTGTCGAGCTCCCGCAGTTGTAGGGTGTGGCTGCTGGGCGCGCCTTGCACCACCACGGTCGTGTGGGTCCAGCCGACCTTGGCGTAGTCGACGTCGATGTTGCCCTTGGCCTGCGCCGTGACGTTCAGAGCATGCGGCGCAAGGGTGGTATCCATGGGTTGGACGACCACGTGGTAACTTGCGGCATCGAGCAAGAGCGCGCTGAACGCGCCTTCGCCGGGCGCGGCGGGATCCACGGTGCTCGCTTGCACCGCGGGCCCGGTGGGCATGCCGTTCGCATCCACTGGCGTGAACGACAAGCTGGCCGCGATGGGCTGCGTTCCGTCGTGCACGGACCCCGACATCGTCACGGGTCGCGCCAGCTCGAACGAGCGATGCGCCGGCCCTGTCAGCGTGAACGGCCCGAACGGAATGGCGAGCGCCTCGGTGCTGTCGGGTGCGTGCGCGGGCACGACCTGCAGGCTGATGCCCAGCGCCGTGGTGCTATCCATCGCGCACAACCCCGCCTTGCAGTGCGCCTGCCCGGTGCAATCGGCATCCATGCTGCACGCGTTGCGCTGAAGCGAGCTCTTGGCGCTGCTGAAGCTGCAGCCGGCGCCGAGCAGTGCGATCAGAAGCGCGGCGGTGAGGATGCGCGTGTTCACTACGGCCCCATCCCGGCGGTGCTGTCGCCATTGGCAGCGTTGCAGGTCTTGGCCAGCGCTTGAGCCTTCGCTGGATCGGTCAGCGCGTCGTTGCTGACTTCCCAGACCCAGTAGCGCGCGCGCGCAATGTCGGAGGGATCGCTCGTGTCGTCGAAGCGACCCACGATCTTGTGGATCTGTTCGGGTCCCAGTTGCGGCAACTTGGTGGCGTCGATGCAGTCGGTGAAGCGGCTGCTCACCACGATGTCGACGCGATTGCATTCGCCACGGTTGAGATCCGTCTTGTTGATCGTGATCTTGACGTCGGAGCGCTCGACGCTTCCCGACGGCGGGATCACCGGCTCGGGGCAGGTGTAGAATACGTAGCCGTTGCTCTTGGTGATGAGCGTGCGTTGGTACAGCTGCTGGTCGACGTTCTCGTCGCGGACGGTCAGCGGGATGTCGAGGGCGTTGGGTCCGCTCTGCGTCACCGTGATGATGCTGCCAACCGGATACGCCGAGTCACCGATGATGGCGGGCGGGAAGTTGACGTCGTCCTTGAAAGTGATTGGGTCGGTCACGAGGCACCCACAGCCGAACAGCGCCAGCCAAAGGCCGCAAATGCTCGCAACCACTGGGATTGCAAGCTGCGGGCCAGGTCCCACGCTGCGGGCCGGGTGCGCGGGATTACTGAGGATTTCCCCGAGGGCAGCCGCCTGTGATGGAATTTGTCGCGACATTGCTGTCAGGTTCTGGGGCCGCGTTGTAGGCGGCTAGGAGCTGGGAGCGGGCTCCTTGGCGTCGGGCTCGCGCTCCAGGTAGCGGAAGATGGTGCGCGGGTCGACGCCCAGATCACGTGCGGTCTTGGTGCGGTTGCCGTTGTTGCGCTCGAGCACTTCCAGAATGTAGCGCCGCTGGAAGTCTTCGCGAGCCTGCGTGAGCGTCTTCACCGACGAGATGGCCTCCGGCAGCATGTCGAGGTCTTCCACGCCGATCAGCGTCTTGTCGCACATCACGATGGCCTTCTTGATGCGGTTCTCGAGCTGCCGCACGTTGCCGGGCCAGTCGTACTTGCGAATCGCGATGAGCGCGTTGGGTGTGAAGCCCTTGACCTTGCCGCCAAGCTCGGCCCCGTACTTCTGCAACAGGTACTTGGCAAGCACGAGGATGTCGTCGCCACGTGCGCGCAGCGCAGGCAGGTGGATGTTGATGACGTTCAAGCGGTAGAACAGGTCTTCGCGGAAGTTGCCACCCTTCATCTCGGCTTCGAGATCGCGGTTGGTCGCGGCCACCACGCGGATGTCTACACGCTCGGGCTTGGTGTCGCCCACCTTGAGCACGGTCTTCTCTTGCAGTGCGCGCAACAGCTTCACTTGCATCGGCAGTGGCAGCTCGCCGACCTCGTCGAGGAACAAGGTGCCCGTGTCTGCCAGCTGGAACTTGCCTAGACGCGTGGCGACTGCGCCCGTGAATGCGCCGCGCACGTGCCCGAACAGCTCGCTCTCGATCAGGTTCTCCGGGATGGCGCCGCAGTTGACCACGATGAACGGCTTCTTCGCGCGGTCGCTGCGATCGTGCAGCGCGCGGGCGATGAGCTCTTTACCCGTGCCGGTCTCTCCGGTGATGAGCACGCTGATGTCGGTGCTCGCGACCTTTTCCACGGTGCGGAACACCTCGAGCATGGTCGGCGACGAGCCGATGATGTCGCCGAAGCGGCTCATCTCGAACTTCTGCTTCAAGTTGTCGAAGTCGTGCTTGATGCTGTCGAGCAAGAGCGCGTTCTGCAGAATCAGCGACGCTTGCCCCGCGAAGATCGTGAGCACGTCGAGCGAGCGCTCTTCGAACAGGTTCACGACGTTGTCGTTGCCGACGTACAAGATGCCGAGCAACTCGCCCTGCGCCATCAGCGGCGCACACATCACCGAGCACAGCTTCAAGCTCATCACGCTCTCGGAGCTGCGGAACTGCTCGTCGTGCAGAGCGTCGCTCACGATGATGGGCTTCTTGCTCTCGATCACGCGCTTGATGATGCTGTCGGAGAGCTGACGCACGCCGTCGTTCAAGTTCTCGTGGTTGAGGTTGCGGGCCACGGCGATGCGCGGCGTTTCGGTGTCGGTCAAGATCAGGAAGCCCTTGTCGGCGTTGGTGACCTCGATGACCGCGTCCATCAGCGCCGAGATCAGCTCGGGCACCGAACGCAGGTCCATCAGCCGCTGGCTGAAGTCGTAGAGCTTGCGCAAACCGGACAGCTCGGTGGAGGCGTCGTGCTGGGCTTCGGCAACCAGCTCGTCGTAGAGCGAGAAGGCCAGCTCGACCGTGCCCAAGGTGAGACGGTCGCCGTGGATCAGCTTGCCGCGGCGCTTCTTCTTGCCGTTGAGCAGCATCTCCCCGCGCGCATCGACCTCGGAGAAGTTGAACTCGCGGCCGTCGAAGATGATCTGCGCGTGGTAGTCGGAGAGGCTCGGGTCGTCCACGCAGACGTCGTTGCCACCGGCGCGGCCGATCGACACGATCTTCTTGTAGATCGGGAAGATCCGCGGTTTGCCGTTCGGCACCATCCATTTTAAGCAGGGCATGTAGGCGTGAGCATAGCAGAGCGAGGCCGGTGGTGAAGCCCGGTCCGCACGGGCTGCGCGCGCTATGGGCAGCGCCAGAGCGACCACAGCGCCAACCACGGCGCGTGAGTCTCCGGCAACCACTGCGGCCACGCATTCATCACACCGGCTGGATATCGAGTCGTGAGCACGGCACAACGGTGCTCGTCCTGCAGCGCGTGATAGTCGGCGAGCTTCTCCACGACCACGAGCCCGTGCCAAGCCTTGCGCCGGCGGGGCACCCTGCGGGAGATCAGCGCCAGGCGTTCGATGTAGTAGGTCGGCCGCAGTGTCCAAGGTCGCAGCGGATCGGTTCTGAACTCGTAGTAGAGCAGTGCTCGTTTCGGCGGAGCGTGCTCGAAGAGTGCAGCGTAGAGCCCTACATACAGGTTTGCGTCGTGAAACGCACCGATCAGCGCCAGCGCGAGGTTCAGCCCGAGGTAGGCTCGGGCCAGCGCGCTGGACCAAGCGAAGCGAGCCAACAGCTCCCACGAGCTGAGCAGCATGGCCGGCATCATGGGGGCCAGTGGAAAGAGGAAGCGCAGCTCCTTGTGGGAGATGCAGACGTGCAGCAACACGAATGGCGCGCTCATGAAGGTCAGCTTGTCGAGCGGACGGCGTGCCCAATGCACCAGCAGTGCCATGAGCAGCACGGCACCGGGCAGGTAACCCGTCGCCTCGAGCAGCATCGGCACGTAGGCGTAGAAGGGCGCGCTGCCGAAGTGCACCGCCTTTCCGAGCACCAAGTTCTGGTGGACGTAGTTCCACGCGACGCAGGTGAATTCTCCGTATCCCCAGCGATCGCAGAGCACACCGACAGCGGCGGCGAGCACGACTCCGGTGCCCAGCAGCACGATCCGTTGCCAGTCTCGTTGTCGTGCGTGAAAGAGCAGTAGGCCTGACACCATGGCCGCGACCATCAGGCGGATCACCACGGCTGCGCCGAAGACAAAGCCGATCGCGATCAAGCGCGCCCGGTGATCGCGCGCATCGGTTCGGGTGTCGTCGTCCAAGACGAAGCCCAGCGCCAGCAACCAGCCGCCGAGCATCTCGGCGCTGGTGCGCACGTCGAGCCACGGAACGAAGAAGAGCGTCGCGAAGAGTAACAGCTGCTTAGGATCGCGCAGCGTCAGGCGACGGATCGTGAACAGCGCCAACGCCGCGGCACAGGCGCGGTGCACGGTCGCGCGTGTGAAGGGAGAAAGGTCGAGGAAGTGACGCGAGATCCACTCGAGGGGATAGAACAGCGAGATGTGCAGCCATGGACGCATGCGCGCAGGAAGCTCCCACGGCATCTGAGCGGTTGGCACTGCTCCGAACTTCCACTGGATGTACTCGAACACCTGAAAGTGCTCGTCCATCTGCAGATAGCCTCGTGAACACACGATGGCGATCGCATGCGACAGCAGCACCAGCCCCCACAGCGCTGCTCGTTGCTTGCGCTCGTCGTCCGGACCCGTCGAGGCAAGGCCTGAGTCTGGGTGGATCCGAGGTGGCGCTGGTTCGCTAGTCACGGTCGTGAGGGTGGTGACGCAAGCAGCAGGCGCGCACGACGACGACAGTGGCGCCGAGGCCGACGAAACCTCGACTTTCCCTCCCGTGCTGTCAAGCGGCGGCTCTCGTGCCGCGCGCGCTCGCCGGTCGGGCTACCGACGGTTGACCGGCCCAGATACCGGCCCAGATACTCTCGATCGACTCGCGGCGGACCCGCGTCTATGCTTCATTCCCGCCCGGTGTCGCACGATGGCCTTTCAGCCGAAAATGTCTGTGGTCGGCATGCTCTTGCTGGCCGCCAGCCCCGCATGCTTGGCCGATTTGGGCCCGCGTGAACCGCAGCGGCATCGAGACGACGGCGGCGCCGCAGAGGACGCTGGGATTGATGCTCGACGCAGTTACTGGGCGGGTGAGCGTCGTCATTTCGCCAAAGCGCCCAGCGGCAACCTCGTGGCTGTCAATTGCCACAATTGTTACGAAGAGAAGTTGTCGACCTCGGGCGAGAATCTTGCTGCGACCCTGGTCAAAGTTCACCAGGCCCAGGCAGACGGCGCCGACCTGCTGGAGCTGGACACCAAAGAGGAGCGCGGGACTTGGTACGTTGGACACAACGACGATGGCTCTAGCAACGCTGCGCAGCTGCAAACCGTGCTGGCGGATGAAGCCATTCGCAGCGGCGATCAGCTGCTGTACGTCGAGACCAAGGAGCTGAACCCAACGCAAGACAATATCGGTAAGCTGTTGCAGCTGATTGTCGACGCGGGGTTTGCCGTTCGCGGCAGGGAGGTCGTGCTGCGTGTGTTCCTCGCTCACGCCCAGAGCATGCATATCGTGAAGCAGCTCCTCGATGCTGGTGCGGTACCCGGTCACGCCGAGTATTTCAAGCGGCAGATCATCTACAACACCGGCGACTGCGAGCCCTTGAGCAAGGCTCCGACAACGTTCGCAGCTGCCATCGCGGACCGGATCGACGGCGTGGAGCTCAATCTCGTCTCCGTCGACATCCTGGAGCTCCTTGCCCTCGCACGTCGGCTCGGACTTGGCACCAACGTGTGGACGGTCAGCGGAACCATGGATGCGCCAATCTGCAGGATGCTTCGTGATGGCGCCGACGCGATTACGACCGACTCCGGGATCCCGAGTTGTCGTGCCGCCGTCGAGGCACGGTGATTTCAGGCTCGGTCGTGCGGTAGTCGTGCGGCCCCGAAGGCTTGCTCCTCGACGAAAAACGGGTGCCGCCGTTGGCAGCACCCGTTTTCGAGTGAGGGTGCGGGGGTGAGCCCGCGGGTCATGTCAGCTGCAACCCATGCTCGAACCGCAGTTCAGGCACTTGTAGCAGGCGCCGTTGCGGACGGTGATGTGGCCGCAGTTGTCGCACATGGGGGCGTCGCCCATCATTTCGCCCAGCTGCTCGTTGAGCGACATGGGTCCCACCGAGCTGACTTGTTCGAACAGGCCGACTTGCTTCACGTCGGGGCTCATCGACGGTGGGGGCAGGGCGCGGGCCACGCGCTCGGCTTCCTGACCAGCGCCCACGTCGGTGGGGTTGTTCAGCTCTTCGCGCACCTCTTGTGGAGGCACGTGCGCCAGATCGTAACGTTTCTGGTACTCCACACCGAGCACGCGGAACACGTAGTCGATCATCGAGGTCGAGAACTTGATGTTCGGATGACCTTCGACCGGGCCCGCCGGCTCGAAGCGTGTGAAGGTGAACTGCTCGACGTACGACTCGAGCGGCACACCGTGCTGCAAGCCCATCGACACGCTGATGGCGAAGCAGTTCATGAGCGACCGGAAGGCTGCGCCTTCTTTGTGCATGTCGATGAAGATCTCGCCGATCGAGCCATCGTTGTACTCGCCGGTGCGCAAGAACACCTTGTGTCCACCGACGCGCGCTTCCTGCGTGAAGCCGCGGCGCTTTTTGGGCAAGCGATGACGCACGGTCGCAGGCGGCCGCGCACCTTCATCGACATAGGGCGCCGGCATCGACAAGCTGGTCTTGGTCGCAACAGCTGCCAGCGTGTCGTTGGCCGGGAGCGCCGGCAACGAGCTCGCCTTGGTCTCCTGCTTGTCTTCCTTCTTGCGATCGGAGGTCGACAGCGGCTGACTCGACTTGCAGCCGTCGCGGTACAACGCGACGGCCTTGAGCCCGAGCTTCCAGCCTTCGAGGTAGATGCTCTCGATCTCTTCCACCGTCGCCTCGTTGGGCAAGTTGACGGTCTTGGAGATGGCACCCGACAAGAACGGCTGCGCCGCGCCCATCATGCGCACGTGGGCCATCGGCGGCAGGAAACGCTGACCGATGTTGCCGCAACGGTTGGCGCAGTCGAACACCGGCAGGTGCTCGTCCCGCAGATGCGGTGCGCCTTCGATGGTCATGCGACCGATCACGCAGTCGTTGATCTCGTCGATCTGTTGGCTGGTGAGACCCAGCTTCGAGAGCAGCGAGAAGCCAGGCGCCTTGTACTCTTCGGGAGCGATGCCCAAGCGCTTGAGCGCGCTCTCACCGATGACCCACGAAGCCAGCGCTTGCGACACGTGGAACACACCGGGCAGGGCTGCTTCGGCCTTGGCGAGCTCCTTCTCGTTCAAGCCCTTGCCGAGCAGCCACTGACGCGACGCGTGCGGCGCACCGGTGAAGGTGTTGGTGCCGCTCACGTACGCGACGATCTCGCTGAGCTCGAGCTCGCTGTAGCCGAGGTTGCGCAGCGCTCCAGGCACGCTCTGGTTGACGATCTTGAAGTGGCCGCCGCCGGCGAGCTTCTTGAACTTCACGAGCGCAAAGTCTGGTTCGATGCCCGTCGTGTCGCAGTCCATCAAGAGACCGATGGTGCCGGTCGGTGCGAGCACGGTGGCTTGCGCGTTGCGGTAGCCGTGGCGCTCGCCGAGCGTGATGGCTTCGTCCCAGCACTGTGCTGCGGCTTGCAGCAGCTCGCTGGGGATGTCGACTTCGTTCTCGTTGGCGTAACCGGCGCGATGACCGATCTGGTCGACCGCCGAGCGATGCTTGTGCATCACGCGCAGCATGGGCTGACGGTTCTTCTCGTAACCGGGGAACGGACCCTTGGCCGCCGCGATCTCCGCCGAAGCGCGATACGCTTCACCGGTCATGATGGCCGTGAGCGCACCGCACATGGCACGGCCTGCGGCGCTGTCGTACGCGAAGCCCAGACGCATGAGCAGCGTGCCGAGGTTCGCGTAGCCGAGACCCAGCGGACGGTAGTCATGGCTGTTTTGCGCGATGGTACGCGTGGGGTACGCGGAGTAGTCGACCAGGATCTCTTGCGCCTGGATCAGGATGCGCACGGTGTGCCGGTAGGCGTCGATGTCGAAGTGACCATCGGTGTCGAGGTACTTGGTGAGGTTGATCGACGACAGATTGCACGCCGAGTCATCCAGGAACATGTACTCGGAGCACGGGTTGCTGGCGTTGATGCGATCGGTGGTCGAGCAGGTGTGCCAGTCGTTGATCGACGTGTCGTACTGCAGACCCGGATCGGCACAGCCCCACGCGCTCTCCGCGATCATCCGCCACAGGTCGCGCGCCTTGTAGGTGTTGGCGACTTGCCCCGTGGTGCGGAAGTACGTGCGCCACTCGCCGTCTTCTTCGACCGCGCGCATGAACGCATCGGTGACGCGGATCGAGTTGTTCGAGTTCTGGCCCGACACGGTGTGATAGGCGTCGCCGTTGAAGTCGGAGCTGTAGCCCGACTCGATCAGCGCGCGCGCCTTGCGCTCTTCCTTCATCTTCCACTGGATGAAGTCGACGATCTCTGGGTGATCCATGTCGAGGCAGACCATCTTCGCCGCGCGGCGCGTGGTGCCGCCCGACTTGGTGGCGCCTGCTGCGCGATCGAGCACTTCGAGGAAGCTCATGAGGCCGGATGAGGTGCCGCCGCCGGAGAGCTTCTCTTGGTGACCACGGATCGCGGAGAAGTTGCTGCCCGTGCCCGAGCCGTACTTGAACAAGCGTGCTTCGTTCTTCACGAGGTCGTAGATCTTCATGAGATCATCGTCGACCTTCTGAATGAAGCACGCCGAGCACTGTGGGTTTTGGTACGCGTTCTCGGTCTCGAAAATTTCGCTCGTGTCGGGAGACCACGCGAAGTTGCCGCCGCTGCCGGTGATGCCGTAGCGCTGATAGAGGCCGCAGTTGAACCAGACAGGGGAGTTGAACGCAGCGTGCTGGTGCACGAGCAGGTAGCTGAGCTCGGCTTCGAAGGTCTCGGCGTCGACAGCGCTGGCAAAGTAGCCGCCCAAACGCTCACCCGCTTCGCGGATGGTGTGCGCGACGCGATAGACGAGCTCGCGCGCACTGCGCTCACCGCGCTTGGGGTCGCCGTTGATGCCGGCCTTGCGGAAGTACTTGGAGACCGCGATGTCGGTCGCGAGCTGCGACCACTCCTTCGGAATCTCCGCGCCGCGCAGCTCGAACACCACCGACCCGTCGGGGTTGGTGATGACGCTGTCGCGCTGCTCGTACTCCGCAGCTTCCAGCGGGTTGACGCCAGGCTGACTGTAGAGGTGCTTAAATTCCAGACCTTTCGGTCCTGCCGGCCTTTCGGCCGATTTGACTTTCGTCGATGAACTGGTTCGACCAGCCGTCACAACGTTCGTCCCTGCGCTCGCCGCTACCCTCGTATCTACGCTCACTTGGCACCTCCCGCCATTGTGCAACTCCGACGGTCGTCCACCGCCGGTCCACCGGTCGTCCCCCGGTCATCCCCCGGTTATCCGGGCGCAATCCCCCACAAACACACAATATGTGGTGAAGGGTGGCCACCTCAACCACCACAAGTTGTGGCACGACGGGTGATAAGGCCCGTCGGCTGCTTGCGTCAACAAAAAAGCAAGCGCGTCGATCGAAGCTTGATCAGCAGCGAGTTGGGGCTTGACTGACGTGCTCGAAGAGCGAGCACTCGCGCGTCACGAACGCAGCAACATATGACGAGACGATTCGTGACATGACACGTATGGCCCATCCTAGAGACAGACCGCCGGATCGCAAGGGGCCACGCGCCTCTTCACCACTTTTCTCGACCGTGCTGCAGCTTGCGAAACCTGTTGGTCGTCGACGCGCGCGTCCGTCGGGTACCGCGAGCGATCCAAAAAACCGAACGCGTACTTGAGCCAATCTCGGCGTCGCACGCGCGGAAGATCCGTCGCACCCGAACACGACCGGCAGCGAGCGGAAGATCCGTCGCGCAAGAAAATGCAATTCGCGCCGCGACGCAGTGCGATCGCGCGCATGTAGGCACAAGTGTGTTTCAGTCGCTATCAGTCGTTCGGAACGGTGCCGAAGACCATGCGCATGCCGCCGGTGCTGTGCAGCTGCGCGCTCACGCGCTTGTCGGCTGCCTCGTAGTTTGCGTCGACGAGCTCCCAGCCCGAGCACAGGCCGCCCTTGAGCTTGAATGCCTTGTTTTCATCGGTGCACAGCGTGCCCACTTCCATCGCGAGCACCAGACGTTGATGCGACTTGATCGGGTCGCTCTTCACGGTTTGCGACAACACGATGGGTGCGTCGGGCGCGTTGAGCGGCACGCTGATGTCGAGCGCTGTGCCGACTGCAGAGAAACCTTTCTGGATCTGCGCGGCCGAAGGTTTCTTCGACGCCTTCTTGAGCGTGATCAAGCGCGAGTGTCCGACCGGCAGACCTTTCGGAAAGGTCATCGTGATGCCGCCGCCCAAGTCGAAGATGGCGCCGGTCACCGTGTCGATCGCTTGGGTGACCGAGCCTTTTCCGCTGAACGTGGGCAGGCCGGAGTCTTGCGCCATGAGCGAAAGCGGCAGGCTCAGCAACCCGCCGAGCAGCAGCGTGACGAGCCAGTAGCGAAGGTGATTGAACGTTCTCATGGAGTCCTCCTGCGCGACACACCCTGCGACGCGCGAATCGACGCGTGATCAAGCGACGGTCAGCCCCGGCGCAGGCTTCACTTTAGACGAAAGCAGGCGCCGCAAGCACGCGTGCTCGTGCGCGCTTCACGTACGCACGGGTCGTCAGTGCGTGGCGCCGGAGTCGTCGTGGTCGACGCCCGCGTCGTCCCGGACGCCGGGGAGGGCACCAACGCCAGCAGAACCGTTGGCGTTGCTGCCGGCGGTCGGGGGCATGGGTGCTCCGGCCGTGGTGCCTGCGTTGCCGAAGCTGCCGGCGCCCGAGGTGGTGCCGCTGCCCCCTGCGCCGCCCGCGCCTGCGGTGCCCGGACCGGCGCTCTGTCCGCCGCGACCCGGCGGCTCGAGGCCCGGACCGACGCAGCCGCCGAGGGTGCAGACCGCCAGGACTACGAGGGGCGCTCGGAGGCAACTGCGGCCCCAACCTGTCATCGCGTGCGGCCTCCGGCGTCGTCGCTGCCGGCGTCGGTTTCAGCGGCGCCCGAGTCGGTCGTGGCGCCCGAGCCCGCGCCGCCACCGGCGGCACCGCTGTCCACGTTGCTGGAAATCGGTACGGTGCCCGCATCCGCCGAGCCCGCCGCTGCATCCGCAAAGCCGCCACTGGTGCCTGCTGCATTACCGCTGGCGCTCTTGTTGCCGCCAGGCGGTTCGAGACCTGGGCCTACGCAGCCGGCAAGCCCCAGGGCGAGCAGCAATGCGAACGCGACCCAAACGAGTCCGCTAAAGCGTCGCTCGGCTTGCTCGCGCCCGGTCCTCATCCATGTCCAAGTCGGCTGCGCCATGTGGCTTTTCCAGATCTACCCGCGTGTCGACGCGCAGGACCACTCTCTTCGCTAGTGGATACCCGGCGACCAACCGGCTCACGACACAGCGTAACCGTCAAAGGCGGTGGGGTACAGCAAGGTAACAATTGACACTGCGGGTGTGGCACCCAATACTGCGCCGGCTTTTCAGGGCGCCGATGTAGCTCAGCCGGTTAGAGCGGGCGTTTCATACGCGCTAGGTCGGAGGTTCGAGTCCTCCCATCGGCACAAAATAGCGCGGCTGGCGCGCGATACACTTCGCGAGCGCCGTTCGGGGCCTGCGGTCCGTGCTCACGTACCGACACGTACGCTGCGCGCGGTCCTCGGCCCCGAACGCCGCTCGCTCGCGTCTCGCGCGCCATCCGTCGCTATTTTCGGCGAGCGTTGGTGGGGATGGTTTCGGGCGGCGTGGCAGCTGCGCTGCCTTCGGCAGGCAGCGGGACGAGAGTTGCTTCGGCTCTAGCGGCCCCAGCGGACTGTCGAGATGGTGCCGTTGAGCACCTTGATTTGGTTTAGGCCTTCGGGGTTGGAGATGAAGACTCCACCGCGGGAGGAGGCGAAGGCGACCATGCGGCAGTCGGGGGAGAAGGCGGGGTCTTGGTTTACGCCTTGGCCTTGGGTGAGGCGCTTGTATTCGCCGGTCTTGAGGTTGAGGGTGACGATGTCGAAGCCGCCGCCGTCGCGGGCGGAGAACGCTAGCAGCGGCGTCTGCGGGTCCATGCACCAGGCGGGTGTTTGGTTGTGGTTGCCCTTGTAGGTCAGGCGGGTCACGCCGCCACCTTCGCCGTCCATCGAGAAGATCTGCGGGCCGCCGTGGCGGCTCGACACGAAGGCGATGCGGCCGCCGGGACCGCACGCGGGGCTGACGTCGATCGAAGGGTTGTTGGTGAGGCGGCGTTGATCGCTGCCGTCGAGCGCGGCGCTGTAGATCTCACTGTTTCCGTCGCGCGTGGACGAGAAGTACACGCGGCCGTTGCACACGCTGGGGCCCATGTTGAGGCCGTTGCCTTCGATGACCGGGCGCTCGCGGCTCTTGGTGTTGGTGAGGTACGAGCCCGTGTCGGTGAGCATCGAGTACCAGACCCCGGCGTTGGCGCCGAAGCTCGGCAACATGGCGTTGCCGCGGCCGCTGCTCACGCGGTACTGGCCGTGCCCGTCGAAGTCGGAGAAGTAGATGTCTTTGCGACCGGGGCCGACTTTGCGCGCGTAGAGCAGATGCGTGCCGAACGCGCCTGCCTTGCCGGTGAGCACACGCAGGATCTCGTTGGCGAAGTCGTGCATGAAGCCGCGCAGCTGCTCGCTGTTGCCGTGGTAGGTGCGCGAGAGCACGGCAGTCTCTCCGCGCGCCAGCTCGTACAGGCGCATCTCGACGTCGAGGTTGCTGCCGTTCTGCGTGAGCTTGCCTTTGACCACGCCTTGCGCGCCCACGCTCGACCACGGCGCTTTCTGCAGACCGAGGCCCTCGGCTTCGGTGTTCGCGAGGAACGAGCGTGGATCAAGCACCTGGAACAGTGCCGAGAGCGTGAGATCGTTGCGGACCACGCCGGCGCCTTCGCTGCCGAGCGCGCTGCTGCCGAGCAAGCTGGGCACGGCGATGCGGTAGAGCGCGCGCTCGGGCGAGTCGACGTCGATCACCACGCGCGTAGGCAGCGGTTCGTCTTTGGCGGGTGCGCCCTGCGAGGCGCCGTGCGGTGGCCACACCCAGGCTGCCGCCCACGCAAACAGAACGAGACTCGTGGCGAAAGTGCGAAGACGGCTCTGGCGTGTTTTGCTCATGGTTCCTCGGCTCCGACGCTCGATTATTCCGACAACGAACACGCGGCTCAAGTTTGGCGCGTACGCGCTATGGCTTGAAATTCACACCCAGCGTCCAGGTTCCGGCGAATTTGTCGGCGACCTCGGGAGGTGGATCGGGCAAGGTGGTGCCCTGCGCGCGCAGCTCGTTGATGCGATCTTCCACGCTCTGATCGAAGAGCGCATTGCCGCTCGACTTCACGATCTGGTGCGGGCCCACATGCTTGCTGGCTGTGATCTCGATGCTGGCGCGCGTCACGAGGTTGTGCGTGTCGGTCAGCGTGTTGGGAATGGTCCAGCCGCGCTTGAAGAACGACACGAGCTGACCCATGTAGAGGTCTCCGGCTTTCGCGCTGGTCTCCGTGCCGTCGGGCACGCCGTTGGGGTCGCCTTCTTGCTCTTGCTGCTGCGCGATCTCTGCGAAGGTTTGCGCGCGGTCGCCCAGGTGCGTGAGCAAGTCTTCGGTGGGGTTCACGGGCTGCGGGCCGGCGTCGGGCTTGTTCGGTTTGGGCGGGTCCATCACCTTGGAGACGGCGACGCCCGGTTGCGGCGCGGTGGACTTCACCGGCACTTTGCGGTTGGGGATCTTGTGCGGGTCGAGCTTCTTGCCCAGGCGCACGAAGCGCGCTTCCACCACGTGCTCTTCGATGATGGCGTGCGGAGTCTTGCCCACGCCGCTGGCAGAGAGCAGTGCCAGCACCAGCGCGATCGCGCCAGGCACCAGCAGGTGCGCACAGATGGCTGCGACCACGCCGCCCACGGCCATGCCGCTCGAAACCGTGCGCGGTCGCAAGAGCGACGGGGGCCGGAAGTCGAGGCCCTGCATGGGCAGGACCATGCTGTTGCGTGCGCTCATTCGGAGGCCAAGGGGTCTGTCACCAAGCCTAGCTTGTCGATGCCGCCCTTGCGCAACAGCGCCATGACTTTGGCCACGAAGCCGTAGGGGACGGCCTCGTCGGCTTGCAGGTAGATCTCGCGTTCGCGCTGCAACCGGGCGTTGTGGGTGAGCACGTCTTCGAGCTTGTCGTAGGGGATCTCGGTCTCACCCAGGAAGACCTTTTGGTCTTTGGTGATGCTGAGCAAGAGTTTCTGCTCTTCTCTGTCCATCTGGGCGGCGTGCGCCTTGGGCAGATCGACCTCGATTCCGGTGGTCATCATGGGCGCGCTCACCATGAAGATGATGAGCAAGACGAGCATGACGTCGACCAGCGGTGTGACGTTGATCTCGCTCAGCGGTCCTTTGCCGGAACCCGAAGACATGCCCATGGCGCGACCTCCTAGTCTGGTTGCTCAGCCGGCCTCAGCCGGCCTCAGCCTGCAAGAAAGTGACGGCGCACGATGTTCAGGTAGTCGCTCGAGAAGTTTTCCATCTCGGAGGCCAGCACGTTGATGCGCCGGACGAAGTAGTTGTACGCCATGACCGCGGGGATGGCGGCCGCGAGCCCGATGGCTGTGGCGATGAGCGCTTCGGCGATGCCCGGCGCGACCACATCGAGGCTGGCGTTCTTGTGCGCGCCGATGTTGATGAACGAATTCATGATGCCCCAGACCGTGCCGAACAGGCCGACGAAGGGCGCCGTGGAGCCGGTGGTGGCGAGGAACGGCACCATGCTCTCGAGCGTGGTGACTTCGTTGGCGGAGGCGCGTCGCAGCGCGCGCGCGACGTTGTCGATGTCGCCGCCGTAGTGCCGCTGGCTGCGGCTGCTTTCGTCGGAGCCGCCGAGCACGCGCGCCAGCTCGACGTAGCCGGCGTGGAAGACGCTCGCCACCGGCGAGCGCTTGTCGCGCGGGATGCTCGCGTACAGGCCCTCGAGGCGCTGCACGCTCCACACGTTGCCCTGTTCGGTGTCCCAGAAGCGATCGAGGAAGCGCGAGCTCTCGCGGGACGCTTGCGACAGTCGCACCACCTTGGCGCCGATGATGAACCAGCACACGACCGACATGCCGGTGAGCACCAGCAGCACCAGCATCACGACCGAAGAGGCGTGGCTGATCAGCTCCCACGGGTTGAGCGCCGTGCCGCCGCTGCTACCGGCCGACAGCGTCACCAGATTCGCAAAGATCACGTGATGCATCGTTTCACCGGTCCTCCGCTGCCAACGGTTTTGACCACGCACGCTGCGCCCTGTCAATTGAACGGGACCGCGGGCGACGTTGGGGTGAAGGGCGAATGGGGCGTGTTAGCGCTCAACCGCGCCGTTTGGCGGCGCGCAGCGCGTCATCGAGCTCGGCCTCGCCCACGGCGCCCACACGCGAAAGCACGATCGTCCCGCTGGGCGAAAGCACGTAGGTGGTCGGCACCGAGCGCACGCGCAGACGCTGCATGAGCGCCTCGTCGCTGCGTCCGACCGGGTAGGTGATCCCAAACTCGCGTGCCGCGCGCATCAGCTCGCTCTGGTTCGCCGAGTCCACCGACAAGCCGACCACGCGCACGCCGTGGGCGGCTGCCGCCGACAGCAGCGGCGCTTCGAAGCGACACGGCGCGCAGTAGCTCGCCCAGAAGTTCAGCACCAGGACTTGCCCGGGCGCGCCGTCGAGCTGGAAATGCGAGCCGTCGGAGAGCTCGGCCGAGACCACCGGCAGTCGCTCACCTTTCGCGAAGGTGGCGACCGGTTTGACGTTGCGGCTGAACCAGAACACGCCGACGAACAGCAGCGCCCAAGGCAACGCGCGGCGCACGAAGCTGATCAGGCTCTCCATGCCCGACACGATGCAGTCCCGAGCCCCTCGCGGCAAGCCCCTCACGCAGTCTCCACCCCACCCCACCCCACCACAAAGTCGCGCGCGTTCAGCGCAGCTCGCTATTGCGGCGCAGGTCGGGGAGGACGAGTCCGAGCACGGACCCGCCGGACCGCGCGCAGGACTCGTCCTCCCCGACCGTTCAGCGTCGCCACAAGCCGAATGCGTTGAACGCGCGCGACGCTGCTACGACCCGAATGCGATGAGCGCGATGCCCGCCACGGACGCCAGTGCTCCAGACAGCCGCCCCACGCCCGGCCGTTCGCCCAAGGTGAGCATCGCCAGCGCCACGGCGAACAGCACGCTGGTCTGGCGCACGGCGACCACGTAGCTCACCGGTGCCGTGCGCATGACCTCGAGCACCAGGATGTAACTCAGCCAAGTGATCACGGCGCTGGCGCTGATCAGCACACCGCGCGCCCGCAGCTCCTGGCGCAGCGCCTGCTTGCCCACGCGCTTCCACGCCAGTGGCAGACACACCAGCGCCGAGCCCACCGTGAACAACCAGTAGAACACGCTCGACGCAGGCACCGGGCAATCCCACGCTACGCCACGCAGCACCTGCATCGCGCGCTTGTCGATGACCGAGAACAGCGCGGTCAGCAGCAGCATCTGGTACGCGTACAGCGCGGCCGGTTGCTTGAACGCCGACCACTGCACGCTGCCGCCGGTCTGCACGAGCCACAGGCCGATGACTGCCAGCGCGATGCCGAACGCACCGGTGCCCGACACGTGCTCGCCCAACAGCGGCACCGCCAAGAGCGGCACCACCAGCGGTGTGGAGCGCGAGATCGGATACACGACGCTCAAGTCGCCCGCCTCGTACGCGAGCGCGAGCGTGACGAACGACAGTCCGTGCGCGAGCGAGCTACCGAGCGTGAGCCAGACCAGCTCTGCGGGGATACTGCGGTACGGAATGAAGAAGAGCAGGGGCAGCGCCGCCAGTGCGGTGATCGCCGTCAGCAAGAACAAGAACGCCGTGGGCTTGCGCGTGCGCTTGGCCGCGGTGTTCCAGATCGCGTGCAGCAGCGCCGAGCCGAGCACCCAGACAACATCTCTCGACGTCACCGGGTACGCATAGCACGGGCGTTACTGTACTACGACAACAGCGCAGTAGCCGCCGATGCAGCTGTTCTTGGGCTGGCTGGCGTCCTTCGGCGAGCAGCAGTCTGCTGCCGTCACGCAGTGCTCGTCGGTCTTGGAGCAGGTGGGCACCTTGGGCATGTCGCAGGTACCCTTTTGCTCCACCTTGAATTCGCTCGACGTGGGGGTCGGCACGTAGCAGAAGCCGCCGCAGCAATCGATGCCGCTCGTGCAGCTGTCGCCCTGCTTCTTGCACGGGTCGAGCGCGGCGAACGCGCGGTGGTTGCCGGTGCCGAACTCCTGGCCCTGCAGGTAGAACGGCGGGTGCGAGCGATCGACCGTGTAGTCGCCGTTGGCGGCGATGTCGACGGCCACGCCCCACAGCTGACGCTGCAGGCCCATGTTGCCGTAGTGACGGTAGGAGTCGAAGAACACCCAGAAGAAGCCACCGGCCGCCACGGGCGATACCGTGGGGTAGTAGTTGTGGTGCAGGTCTTCGGCGCCGAAGGGCAAGTAGGTGGTGCCACTCGCGGCGTCGGCCGGAGTCTTGTAGCCCATGGCTTGCGCGAGCACGGTGGACTTGCCGCTCGTGATGTCGAGCAGTTGAAGCTCACCGAACGGTGTGCCGGCGGACCCAGCCAGCGCGAAGATGCTGCCTGCGCCGCCGCCGAGGATGCCCGCCGCGCCGCCGGAGAAGTCCGCGGAGTCCGTGTGCAAGAACACGATGCCCTTGTCGTCGGGCAAGAAGAAGGGCCATGCCGGCATCTTGGCGGCGTCGCTCTCCTTGTACAGGTCGCGCCGGCCCGTGGCGGCGTTGGTCTTGTTGTCGAACGCCATCACGCTGATGCCGCCGGATTTCATGTTCGTCGAGTCAGGGACCGCGAACGCGAAGAAGGCACCGCTCGGCGAGAACATCGGCATGATCGCGTTCGCGGGGATGCCCATGCTCGGGATGGTCATGCCGTTGTTGGTGTCGATCAGGATCGAGTCGGCCGGGCTGCTCGTGATGTTGGAGCGTGCGACGTTGACCGCGCCGGAGTTCGAGATGTACTTCGAGCCGTCAGGATACGGGGCTCCGAATGAGCCACGGGTGCCGTCGGCGACGATTGCCGGGTTCGGGCCGCCGCCCGACATGAGCACCGCCGAGCCGGCGCCGCCGCCGATGCCGCGCTGCGTCAGCAAGCGCGAGCCGTCAGCTGACACCGAGTGACAGCCATTGCACTCGCGGGACTCGAACGCCTCGGCAGGCTTACCCGCCGGGATGCGCAGGACGTTGCCGCCGATGGTTACGCCTGGCAGCTTGGAGCTGTAGCTGTTGTAGTAGATCGAGCCCTTGATGGTCGCCTGCGCGATCATGATGTGGAAGGTCGCCGGGCCCGTGGCTGCGCTGCCGGTGAGCGTGCTGACCTCGAAGAGGTACGGATCGGTGGGGCCGTAGGTGCGCGCTGCAGCCTGGTCCCAGACGTCTTGCGGGATCTGAATCTGGCCTGGCATCGACGGCTTCAAGCAGCCTTTGTACTCGAAGGCCTTCGACTTGATGTGCACGTAGACGAAGTCGCCGCCGCCGTCCCACATCAACATCGGGGAGATCATGCCGCGGGGGAACACGGTGCCCTCGTACGGATAGAGCACCTTGATCGCGCCGGGGTTGCCGCTGCCCGCCATGAGGGTCTGCACTTGCATCGTGCTGATGCCGGCCGGGTTCATCGCGCCGCAGGCGTCGATACTGATGGGCGTCACGGAACCGGGCAGGGTGCCCATGCCGCCGTCGACTCCGGGCATGTTCTGCAGCATGCCGCTCACGCCGGCGTTTCCGTTGCCGTTTCCGTTACCGAACGAACCGCCGGTGGTGCCGCCGTTGGTCTGCGTGGTCCCGGCGGTCGACGCCGCGCCGCCGCCCGGGGCAGTGCCGCTATGCGAGGCCGCGTCGGCAGAACAGCCGAAACCCGCGATCGCGACCAGAAGACAGCACACAAGCGCCCGAACCTGCATAGGATTCTCCTCCACAACGCGGCACAGGTAGGTCAGTTTGCGCAGCCGCAACGCCCCGTTGTCCCGAGTGTGCACACTAGCGCCGTTTATGGGTCACGCAAACGCTGGGGTGGCGGGTAGCGTTAAGAACTTGGCGGCTGCGGGTACAACGCCTGGCCCGGCGAGAGAGCCAGTAGTGAACGCTCTGCGCGCTGTCGAACACCACGAGGCCGCGCGCGAAGTACACGAAGGCGGCGACCAGCAAGAGGCCCCGCGGAAACAGCGCGTCGAGCTTGCGGCGCTGCTGCAGCATGCAGCCCACGCCCAGGCCGAAGAAGCTGGCCATGAGCATCAGGTTCGTGAAGTACGAGATGGAGCGGACTTCGGCGGGCACCTCGCGGATGAACGCCAGCTCGAGCACGAGCACGCTGCCGGACACGAGCGCGATGTGTGAGAGGCGCGCGGGCGGCTCTGGCTCGGGTTGCGCGGCGCGTGTGGCGCGTGTGGCAGGCGTGGCGTCGGGTTCTGCTAGGCTCATGACGAAGCGCCGTTACGCGCAGGAGCAGAATAGTGCGCGCGCGCCAACAGGGAAACGAAGTGCAAGACCTGACCGACGACGCGCTGACCGGCAGCATCCGCGTGTGGCAGCGCCGCCACGGCCACCGCTACTCGCTCGACGACGTGGCCACCGCCTGGTTCGCGCTGCGTGCCCAGCAGCAGGCGGCCAGCGTGCTCGATCTGGGTTGCGGGCTCGGCTCGGTGCTGCTGATGGCGGCGGACCGCTTGCCGCAGGCGCAGCTGTGGGGCATCGAGGCGCAGACCATGAGCTACGAGCTCGCGGTGAAGAACGTGGAACGCAACGCGCTGTCTGCGCGCGTCTCCGTGCGGCTGGGCGATCTGCGTGACAGCGCGCTGCTCGATGACCTCAAGCAAGAGGCTACTGGCGGCGGCGGCTTCGCGCTGGTGACAGGCACGCCGCCTTACAAGCTGCCCGGCACGGCGACACCCTCGAGCGACTCCCAGCGCGCGTACGCCCGCATCGAGCTGCGCGGCGGCATCCCCGAATACCTGCGTGCGGCGGTCCGGGTGCTGGCGCAAGGCGGCCTGTGCGTGCTGTGCGCAGAGGCAGGCGCCGAGCCGAGGATCGCGGCGGCCTGCGAACAGACTGGCCTGCGCTGGCTCACGCGCATGGACGTCGTCCCGATGGCCGGTCGCAAGCGTCGTTTGCTCGCGGTGCACGCCTTCGCGCATGCACAAGCCGCCGGTACGTGGTTGGCGCGCATCTGTCTCGCGCACCCTGCGTTGTCCGCTGTCACAGGCCCGAACCCCGTCGCGCTTGCGCCACTGATCGCGCGCGACGAGCACGGCGCCCGCACCGAGCAAGCCCACGAGCTGCGGCGCTTCTTCGGCCTGTCACCCCAAGCGAACGAGCCCGCGAGCCCACCGACGCGTGTACGTCGCGCTGCGGGCTAATTTAGACCCGCGCTGGATGCGCGTTCGAGTCTCGCGCCCGCGAAAAAGCTGTCTGCCGGCCGCGAGCGGGGCTAGGGTGTCCGCTCATGCCTGCGCCCAAAGCTCGCCGTTCCAAGCCCGGTCCACGCAAGACGCCGAACAAGGCGCCGGGGCGTCGCGCGCCGGTTGCGCCGCCGCCACCGCCCGTGGTGCGTCAGCGTCGCTCGCTGTCGCAGCGTGGCGGTGAGATCACCAGCGGCGGTGACGAGCAACTTTCATCGATCTTGAGCCGCGCGCTCGAAGCCAGCAGCGCGCCGCCCGAGGACGACCTCACCCACGGCTTCCACAGCTACCCGGCGCGCATGCATCCGGCCATCGCGTCGCTGCTCATCGCAGAGCTCAGCGAGCCGGGTCAGAACGTGCTCGATCCGTTCGTGGGTAGCGGCACCGTGCTCATCGAGGCGCTTGCTCAAGGTCGGCGCGGCGTGGGTGTCGACCTCAACCCGCTCGCGCTGCGCATCGCCCAGGTGCGTTGCCAGCTGCGTGATCGCACCACGAGCGCACGCTTCGCTCGTGCGCTCGATGGCGTGGCCGAGGCATCCGAGGAGAGCGTGCGCAGCCGTGCTCGAGTGAGCGTGCCGATCGGGCCCCAAGAGCGCGAGATGTACGAGCCGCACGTGCTGCTCGAGCTATCGGGCCTGTGGGGGCAGATCGGTCGCGCCCAGAATCCTCTCGATCGCGAGACGCTCGAGATCGTGTTTTCGTCGCTGCTGGTGAAGTTCTCGCGCCAAGCCGGCGACACCAGTGAAGAGCGCATCGAAAAGCGTATCCGCAAGGGCCTCGTGACGGAGTTCTTCGCTCGCAAGGGCCACGAGCTGATCTTGCGTTGGGAGGCACTGGCTCGCACCGCGCCGCAGGGCGCGACACCGGTGAAGCTCGTGCAGGGCGACGCACGCAATCTGCCGCAGCTCGCGCCGCGCGCTTACCAGGCCGACTTGGTGCTCACTTCGCCGCCCTACGGCGGAACCTACGACTACGTCAGTCACCACGCGCGTCGCTACGCGTGGCTCGGTCTCGATGACAGCATGTTGCGGCAGTACGAGATCGGCGCGCGCCGAAACTTCGTGCAGGCCGGTGGTGCTGCACGCTGGGATGCGGAGCTGGGCGCCGCGCTCAAGGCGATGGTCGCGGTGCTCGCAGACAACGGGCGCATCGTGTTGTGGATTGGCGACGCGGACCTCGCGGGCGCGCGCGTGTCGGCCGATGAACAGGTCGCGCGTCTGGGCGCGCGCGTCGGCTTGCGTCTGGTTGCACAGGCGGCACAAGAGCGTCCGGATTTCCGCGGCGGCCCTGGGCGTCGCGAGCACTTGCTGCTCTTGTCGCGTGCACGCTGAGGCGCGCGCGTCAAGAAATCGGCGCGTTGATCGTTGCGCGCACGCGCGCACGGTTGCTGTGCGCTGCCCGATGCCGTCCGATTTTTTGACCCATGTGGCCGCTGCCCCGATGGTTGTCGCGTGGATCAGGGCGAACGCGCAGAGCTGCCAGGCACCGTCATCGACGATCGCTATCGCATCGGCCGGCGCATTGGTCTGGGCGGCACCGGCGTGGTGTTCGAAGCCACCTGCACCTTCGATGGCTCGAAGGTCGCGGTCAAGACGCTGCGCCCGTGCTTCGTGAACCACATCGATCTCGGCGTGCGCTTGCGCCGCGAGGCCGAGGTGTCACGGCGTGTCGCGCATCCGGGCATCTTGAAGGTGCTCGACGAAGGCACGCTCTACGACGGCTCGCCCTATGTGGTCATGCCGCTGATGTACGGCGAGAGCCTCGCGCGCTTGCTGCTGCGCTTGAACGAGCTGCCGCAGCTCGAAGTGGCCGCCATCGCCGGCCGCGTCGCGGCCATTCTGCACAGCGCACACCTCGCGGGCTACGTGCACCGCGACGTCAAGCCCGAGCACATTCTGTTCAACCGCAGCGCCACCGGTGACTTGACCGTGCACCTGCTCGACTTCGGCGTGTGCTCCAGCGCCAACGCCGACCAGCAAGAGAAGCAGCGCGAGTGCGGCAAGGTCTTCGGCACGCCGAGCTACGTGTCGCCCGAGCAAGCTTCCGGCAAGGTCGACATCGACGGTCGCGCCGATCTGTTCTCGCTCGGCATCGTGATGTTCGAGGCGCTCTCCGGGCGCGTGCCGTTTTCCGGCTCGACCGTGTCCAAATTACTCTTGCGCATCATCCGCGACGAAGCGCCGCGCGTGAGCCAGGTCGTGGATGGCATCGACCCCACACTGGACGCGCTCGTGTCACGCCTGCTCGCGCGCGAGCCGCAAGATCGCTTGCCTTCGGCGCGCGCGCTGTCGCGCACCATCGCTTCGTTCCTCGGTGACCGCACGCGCGTGGAGCGCAGCTTGGCTGCGATGCTCAACGAAACCTCCAACATCGCCGACACCGCGCCCACGGTGCGCTGCACCGTCCCCGAACAACAAGTCGCCTGATCGCGGCTGGTGTGCCTGCGCAGTAGCTTGGGGCGGTGATTGGCAGCTGCTGGCGGTGCGAGCCACACCCACGCGCCCGCACGGGGGTACTCCGCCGCGCTTGCTTCCGCTCGGCAGAAAACGTTAACCTCATCGGTCACGCCAGCTTTTTGCGCGCACTGTGCGCGCTCGCCCGTGGCTTTCATATGCTCAAAGATCTCGTGCAGAGCAAGAACGCGGTGCCCGCCCTGGTGCTGGCCGCCTTCGCCGTGTTCCTGGTGGTCATCGCGCCGCTGTTCATGCCGTTCGCGCCGTGGGTCGCAGGCCTCCTGGGGCTCGTGCTGGGCATCGGCTCGGCGGCGCTCGCGCTGCACGGCGTAGGCGCTAGCGAAGACGACCTGCTGGCGATTCGCACGGGCTCCAAGGCGGCGCTGCGCGGCCAGCGTCCGTCGCGGCCCGCGTACGCACCTGCCGCGGTGTCCGAGATCCTCGAGATCCTCGAGAACGTCGCCGGCGAGATCGAGCAGAAGACCCACCGCGTGAACGAGATGGAGCAAGCGGTCTCCAAGTCGCACGCCGACCTCGACCGTCAGAAGAAAGAGCTGCACGACGCCGAGCACGCCCTCAGCGCGCAGCTCGACGAGTTCACCGCCAGCTTGAACGAGCAAGCCACGGCCAGCGACCAAGCCACGCGCTCCATGACCAACACCGCCGAGGTGCTCAAGCTGCTGGCGGGCAGCGTGGAAGTGCTGGCCCAGAGCGCAGAGGAGTCGTCGTCGTCGATCCTGGAGATGAAGGCGACCAACGACGAAGTCGCCGAGAACATGACGAACCTCGGCAATAGTGTGCGCGACACGGTCTCTTCGATCGAGGAGATGACCTACAGCGTCAAGGAAGTGGCTCGCAACGTCGACTCGCTCGCGCTCATGACCGAAGAGACCTCGTCGTCGATGAACGAGATGGACGTCTCTATCGATCAGGTGCAGAGCAACGCCAATCAGACCTCGCGCCTGTCCGAGCAAGTGGCCAAGGACGCGGAGCGCGGTGCCGACGCCATCGGGCGCACGATCCACGAGATCAACCGCATCAAGGAGTCGAGCTCCGACGCCGTGTCGGCCATCGTGTCGCTGGGCAAGCGCATCAGTGCCATCGGCGACATCTTGAACGTCATCGACGACGTGGCCGAGCAGACGAACTTGTTGGCTCTCAACGCGGCCATCATCGCGGCGCAGGCGGGTGAGTACGGCAAGGGCTTCGCCGTGGTGGCCGACGAGATCAAGGAGTTGGCAGAGCGCTCGGGCACCTCGACCAAGGAGATCGCCAGTCTGATCAAGACCATCCAGGAAGAGACCAAGAACGCCATCAGCGCGGTGGAGCGCGGCGCGACCACGGTCGACAAGGGCGTCGAGGTGAGCGCCGAAGCCGAGCAAGCGCTGAAGAAGATTCTCGATTCGTCGCAGAAGTCCACGTCGATGGTGGGTGCCATCGCGCGCGCCACGGTCGAGCAGGCCAAGGGCAGCAAGCAAGTCACCGACGCCATCGCGCGCATCGCCGAAACGGTGCAGCAGATCGCGTCTGCCACGGCGGAACAGGCGCGCGGCTCCGAGCTCATCATGAAGAGCGCCGAGAAGATGCGCGTGATCACCCAGCACGTGGAGCGCAGCCAGAAGGAGCAGGCGCACGGTGCCCGGCAGATGACCACGTCCGTGGAGAACATCTCGCAGATGGTCAGCCAGCTGAACAAGTCGCAGCGTCAGCAGACCAAGTCCTCCGAGGACACCTCGCAGCTCCTGGACCGCATCGCCACGCTCACCCGCAGCCAGGAGAAGCACCTGGGCTCGCTCGCTGGCGCCGCGGAACGCCTGCACCAGCTGGCTCGCAAGAACGGTAATTGACCCGTGTGAGCCCCGCGCGAGCCCCGCGCGGGCCCTGCGCGAGCCCCGCGCAAGCGCGCTCACAGTGGGGCAGGGCGCAGCGGGAGTATTCTGCGGTCGCGGCGGCCGGGGCTGTGCTACACCAGGCGCCACTGCGTCATGTTCGACAGCATCGGCATCGGTGAGCTTGCGGTCATCTGCATCGTCTTCATTCTCGCCGTTGGGCCCGAAAAGCTGCCCACGATGATGAAGACGGTCGGCAAGACCTTGCGTCAGTTGCGGCAAGCGAGCCGCGACATCCGTGCGTCGACCGGCATCGACGAGCTGATGCGCGACGACCTTCTCGACGCACCGCCCGTGCGCCGGCAGTACGTGCCGCCGCCGGGGCCCGAGATGGTGAGTCGCCTGCCAACGTCCACCGACACGTCGATCGCGGCCGCCGCGAACGCCGCGGCCGATGCAGCCGCCGTGCACGCCGGCTACGCGCCGCCGACAGCTGCAAATGCACCCGGGACCGTGGGCGCCGCGCCGGTGCCGAGCGCGGACGCAGCGGGCGTGGGTGCTGACATCGCAAGCGGCACGCCGGCTGCGAAGCCGCCCGCTGGCCCCACGGATCCCAGCTGACATGGCCGCGGATGCTGCCAAGCGCGACCTTCCGTCCCGTGCGCCCGGTTCGCCCGGCGCGCCGCGCGACGAAGACCGGCCGATGACCGTGCTCGAGCACATCGGCGAGCTGCGTGGCCGGCTGATCAAGGCCCTGCTCGGCACCATCCCCGGCATGTGGATCGCCTGGACCTACAAGGAATACCTACTCGACTTCCTGCTCGCGCCGCTGGCTCAGGCCTGGCGTCACCTGGGCCTGGGCGCGCCCACCGTGCACTTCTCCAATCCCGTCGATCTCTTCGTGGCCTACATGAAGATCACGGTCATCGTCGGGCTGATGGTGGCCAGCCCGTGGGTGTTCTATCAGCTGTGGGCCTTCGTGGCACCGGGGCTGTACAAGCGCGAGCGCATGTATGCGGTGCCGTTCGTGCTGGCCTCGACCATCTTCTTCGCGGGCGGGGCGTTCTTCGGCTACGCGGTGGTGTTCCCCGCCGGTTTCGAGACCTTGCTGGGCATGTCGGGCGAGCTGCCGAGCGCGACCATCAGGGTGCAGCCCACGATCATGCTCGACGAGTACATGACCTTCGCCACGCGCATGCTGCTGGCGTTCGGCGTGGTGTTCGAAGTGCCGGTCATCGTCACGTTCTTGTCGTTGGTGGGCCTCGTCAACTGGAAACAATTGCTGGCGTTCGGGCGCTGGTGGGTGGTGATCGCCAGCATCATCGCTGCCATTCTCACGCCGCCCGACGTCGGCTCTCAAATGATGATGCTGGTGCCGTTGGTGGTGCTCTACTTCTTGTCGGTGGGCCTCGCGTACTTCCTGGGCCCCAAGGTTCCGCCCACGCCGCGCAAGTCAGCCGACGGCGACAAGGTGCTCTGAATGCAGGCGCTGGGCGTGTGGCCTGCGCTGCAAGCCAGCTGGCGCCTGCTGCGCGCGCGCCCGGTCGTCACGCTCGCGCTCGGTGCGGCCGTGGTGTTGTCGCTGATCTCGGTGTGCTGTGGCATCGGCCTCTTCACCACGCCCTGGTTCATGTGCGAGCTGTTCGCGCTGCAGATTGCTCAGACCAATGGCGGTAGCAGCCCGCGCACGCTGGCGTGGGTGCCGGCGAGCCTGATCTTGCTGGGCGCCGTGCTGCTGGTGAGCGCCGCCGCGGGCCTCACTTTGCTTGGCGCCACGCCTTCGCTCGTGATCTCCGCGACCCAGCCGCTCGGCTGGTCGCTGCTGGCGCGCAGCACGCCGTTCTATGCGCTCTTGTCGAGCGTGATCGCCGTGCTCTTCATCTTGCCGTTTCTGTTCTGCCCACTGATCTTGATCGAAGAAGGCGCGAGCTTCGATACCGCCTTGCTCGAGAGCGCCCGCCGGGTCGTGGCCGGCGGAACCCTGCAGCACGCGCGTTTGTCGCTGGCCGCGCATGGCTTGCAAGTAGCGCCAGCGCTGCTGGTCGCGCTCACCACCGCACTGGTCGATCCCAGCGCCGTGGCGGTCGCCACCTTGTGCGCAACGCCGCTCTTGTGTGCCACCGTGCCGCTCGGCCAGGGCATGATCGTCAGCGCGCACGTGCACGCACGCGCCGAGCAGCTGCCGCACGACGAGCCTGCGCACGACGCTGCGTTCAGCCGAGTCGCGCGCGTGATCCGCGTGGGCACTTTCAGCTGGACGCTGTTGATGGCGCTGCCGCTCGTGTCGCTGTTGCTGCTGGGCGGCTCACTCGCTCGCCCGTCGCGCCTGGCCGTAGGTCTCGCCCCCGAAGCTGCGGTCGTTGCGGAGCTGCAGGTGCGCGGCGCTCCTGCGCAGCGCGCGCTGCTGCCTGGCACAGCGCTCGAGGTGGTCGCGAGCCCGCGCGCGGTGCGCGTGGTGGCGAGCGATGGCGGCGGTGTGGGCGAGCTGCCCCTGCGCAGGGCTGGCGCAGTCGAATGGGTGCGGGTGGTGCGGGTGCGCGACGCGTATGCGATCGAGATTCACCAGCACGGCACACGTGCGGTCCTCGGCATGGTCGACCGTGCCGGTGTGCGTCTGGACGACGACCTGCGCGTGCGCTTGTTCGATCGCGTGCCGGTCTGGGGCCTGCTGCTCGTGCTGTCCGCGTTGCTGTTGACCGCGCTGCTCACGCTGCCCGCGCTCGATGGCCTCGCGCGCGTGCGCCTGCGCCACGCCTTGCCTGCGTCGCGGCGCCCGGCCGCGGACTTGCTCGCGCTCGACCTGCGGCGCTGTCTGCGCCACGCGTTGCTCTCCGCCGCGCTGCTCTTGCCGCTCTCCATCGCAGCCAGTGTGATCGCGGCACTGGCTGCATTTGCAGCCTAGCGTGCGTGCTACTCTCGGTGCGCGATGCCGAACGACTCCGCGACATCTGCTGCCGTCTCGAGCGACGAGCGCCTGCAAGCGGCCGAGCGCGCGTACGCTGCTGGCGACTTCGCGGCGGTGCGTGTGCTCACCGCGAAGTTGCTCGCTGCGTCAGCGTCCGAAGCGGCTCCTGCAGGTGATGTCGAGCGGGCCCGCGCACTGCGCGCTCGCGTCGCGGTCGATCCGGTCGCGCTCGGCGTGCTCGCGTTCGCGTTCGGGCTCTTGTGTGTCATCGTTTATGCGTATGCGCGTTGAAGCACGCCTGCTCTGGCTGCTGGGCCTCGCGGCCGTCGCCGTCGCCTGCAAGAGCGACAACGCTCCACCCGCGCATGCGTGTCTGGCGACGCTCGCGCCCGACTGCGTGCCGCTCTACGACCCCACCTTCGACAATCTTTACAAGAACGTCCTGGGCACCAGCTGTGGCGCCTCCACCACGGGCAGCTCGTGTCACTCGGAACGCGGCGCGATGGCTGGCCTCGTCATGCAGACGGCGAACGAGGCGTACGACCACTTGCTCGGCAAGAGCGACGGTCGCAAGCGCGTCATCGCGGGCAATCCAGAATGCAGTCTGCTCATGGAGCGCTTGGCTTCCGACGACCCACGCTTCCGCATGCCGCCCGGTCAGATGCAGCTGGGCGCGATGGAGCGCTGCGCGTTCCAGCTGTGGATCTCCGAAGGCGCCAAGCGCTGAGCACGTGGGATTGCGCTGTTCGGCGTTCTGGCGTTCGCGTTTGGACGCTTGTGTGTCATCGTTAACGGGTATGCGCTTGCTGCATGGCCCCACCGCGTTCACGGCGTTTCCTGTCATCACCCTCATCACGCTCATCACAGGGCTCTGTACGAGCGCCTGCGCGGGTGCAGGTGTGCGCCCCAAGACCGCCCACGATCTGTCGCCCAGCTCGCTGTATCCGCTCGGCGCGGGCTACGCCTGGTCGTACGACGTGGACACCGGCGACGCGCAGCCCACGCTCGCCGTGGCGCGCGTGGTCGAGCTACAGAACGGCAACGCCACCGTCGCTACCGGCGCAGACAGCGTGCTGCGCTACAGCGTGCGCAGCGACGGCATCGCCCGCGCCGACGACAGCGGCTACCTGCTCAAGGCGCCGATCGGGCCCGGTGCGAGCTGGACCTCAGGGCAGGGTGCCTCCGCGCAGGTCACGCAGCTCCACGTCACGCTCGATACCCCAGCAGGCAAGCTGACCGACTGCGTCGTGGTCGACGAGCACAACGCTGGCTCGGGCCAGCACATCACCACCACCTACTGTCCGGGCGTGGGTCCGGCGCAGGTCATCTCCGAGATGGAAGTGCGCGGCCAGACCCTGCGCGTAGTGGCTCGGCTGCGCGGCTACACGGTCGACACTACCAGCGCTGCCCAGTGAGGGGCAGCGCCGCGCCGTGCGCAAGCTCGCAACTGTCGGCCGCACGGCCGGGAATTCGGTGGCGTTTCAAGTACATCCATGTGCGAAAATTGCGATCAGCATGGTGCTTTTCGGCTTGCCGCAAGAGGTCCTGGTCCGCATGATTTTAGAGTAGAGGCTGCTGCTTAGCGCCTGGCTGAAATCCCATGACGCAGTCCATCCCGCCCGACGCGAGCAACTACCTGCTCTTCTCGGACGTGCACTTGGGCGCGGACTTGGTGCAGCACACGCGGCCCTGGACGGCCTCGCGCCTGAGCGAAGCGCACCGCATCGACCACGACCTGGGCGCGATGCTCGATCACTACCGCGAGCAGGCGGATCCCGAGCGACCGTGGCGCCTCGTCATCGCCGGTGACTTCATCGACTTGGTTGGCATGTCGATCTCGGCCGGCGACAACGCAGCGTTGCAGTCTCCGCTCAGCGACGACGAGGTCGAGCACGGCCTCGGCTCGGCCGAGGATCGCGCGGCGTTCAAGATGCGCTCGGTCGCTACGCGTCACGACAAGCTGTTCCGCAAGCTCGCGCACTTCGTGAAGGCGGGCCACTCGCTCGTGTTCGTGCGCGGCAACCACGACGTGGAGCTGTATTGGGAGTCTTCGCAGCGCGCGTTCCTCGAGGCGCTGAGCGAGCGCGCCGATCTGCCGGGCGAGGCCGGGGCGGCGAGCCTCGATCGCAAGCTCTTCGAATCACGCATCGAGTTTCGTCACTGGTTCTACTACGTGCGCGGTTTCCTGTACGTGGAGCACGGCCACCAGTACGACGCCACCTGCGCGTACCACCACTGGCTCGCACCGCGCGATCCGCGCGATCCGCAGCGTATCCACTACTCGTTCTCCGACATTCTGGTGCGCTACGTGGTGCGACCCACGCGCGAGCTCTCGACCGACGGCCACGAGAACAACTCCATCTTCGATTACTTCCGCCTGGGCTTCTCCATGGGCGTGCGTGGCTGCGCCATGCTCGGCTACCGCTTCTTCAGTGCGGTGGGCCGCATGGTCGGCACCTGGCGCAACCACGTCACCGAGCACACGGCCCACATTCGTGCGGAGCAAGAGCACCGCATGCAACAGATCGCCGCACGCTTCCGGCTCAACATCGACAGCCTGCGTGCGCTCTCCAAGCTCTGGGCCACGCCGGTCACCGGCAGGCTCTTCTCCATCTTCCGCACGGTGTTCCTGGATGGGCTCGCCGCTGCGATCGTCTCGGGCGTGCTCATCACGGTGCTGAGCGCACTGCATGTGCTGCCGCTGGCGTGGGTGCCGCTGGTCATGGGCTCGGTGATGCTCGCTTTCTTCGTGTACATGAAGAGCTGTCGCGTGCTCGAGCCGGTGGCTGCGCTGCGCCGCGGTGCCGACAAGCTCGCCGAGCTGATGCCCGCGCGCTACGTGGTCATGGGCCACACCCACAAGCCGGTCATGGAACCGCTCAGCGGGCGCAACAGCACCTACGTCAACCTGGGCAACTGGACCGCCGACCTCTGCGACGACCACGCGCCCCCGGCGCCCTGCACGCACCTGGTGATTCGCCACGGGCTCGACGGCAAGCCTGTGGCGTCGCTGTGCACCTGGGACATGGCGCTGGGCGCACGCGTGCTCACGACCGACGCCACCAGCCCCAACCCACTGGCAGTAGCGGCCCGCGAGCGCGCCCATCGCGCCAGCGTTCCGTCGCCGATGGCGGCAGGTTCCGCCGTGGTTTTGCCGCCCTCGGTTTGAGTGGCGCGACGGCTCCCGACACGTCGCAAATTCGCCTGGATTTCCAGGGGGATCAGACGCATTTGAGGGTTGCTTGTTTGGGTGCGAAAAGGTACGCTCCCGCGCACGCAACACAGGCTCCGATTTGGGGCCGAAAACTTGGGTGGCATGCAGACCGGCATCGGCCAGTCGCACCATCAAACGACAACCGGGTTAGGGGCGCGCTAGGCCGCCCAGGGTTCCTTGTTCAAGCATGGCGTCTGAGTACGGAGAGGGTTCCATCCAGGTCCTCGAGGGGCTGGAAGCGGTGCGCAAGCGCCCGGGCATGTACATCGGCGATGTGCACGACGGCTCCGGCTTGCACCACCTCGTCTGGGAAGTCATCGACAACGCCGTCGACGAGCACCTGGCCGGCCATTGCAAGAACATCCGCATCACCGTCCTGAGCGACGGCGGCGTGATGGTCGAAGACGACGGCCGCGGCATCCCCACGGGCATCATGCCCGATCGCGGTGTGAGCGCGGCCGAAGTCGTGATGACCGTGCTGCACGCCGGCGGCAAGTTCGACAACGACAGCTACAAAGTTTCCGCCGGCTTGCACGGCGTGGGCGTGAGCGCCGTGAACGCCGTGAGCGAAGCGCTGAAGCTGGAGATCTACCGCGAGGGCCAGATCTGGCAGCAAGAATACTCGCGCGGCCGGCCGCTGTACTCGATCAAGCCCGTCGGCAAGACCGAACGCTCCGGCACCAAGCTCACCTTCGTGCCGGACCGCGAGATCTTCAGCAGCTGCGAATTCTCGTTCGACATTCTCAACACGCGCCTGCGCGAGATTGCGTTCTTGAACGCGGGCTTGTCGGTGGTGTTCGAGGATCAGCGCATCGGCCGCACCGAGCGCTACAAGTTCGAAGACGGTATCCGCGAGTTCATCGCGCTCTTGAACAAGGGCAAGGCGCCGCTGCACCCCGACGTCATCTACTTGCGCGACACGCGCGACACCGTCGAGGTCGAGATCGCCCTGCAGTGGAACGACTCGTACGTGGAGCAAGTGTTTTGCTACACGAACAACGTCCACAACAAAGACGGCGGCACGCACCTCACCGGTCTGCGCGCCGCGCTCACCAAGACGGTCAACAACTACGGCACGAGCCACAACCTGCTGAAAGACCTCAAGGCGGGCCTCTCCGGTGAAGACGTGCGCGAGGGCCTGACGGTCGTGCTGTCGATCAAGCACCCCGACCCCAGCTTCGACTCGCAGACCAAGAGCAAGCTCGTCTCGAGCGAGGTCAAGGGCATCGTCGAGACCGTCGTGGGCGATCGACTTGCACAATATCTCGAGGAGAACCCGGACAACGGCCGGCAGATCACCGAGAAGGCCGTGCTTTCGGCACGCGCGCGCGATGCCGCCCGCAAGGCGCGCGAGATGGTGCAGCGCAAGGGCGCGCTCGACATCTCGTCCTTGCCCGGCAAGCTCGCCGACTGCCAAGAGAAAGACCCATCGCTCTCCGAGATCTACATCGTCGAGGGTGACAGCGCCGGTGGCAGCGCCAAGATGGGGCGCGATCGCAAGAGTCAGGCGATTCTGCCGCTACGTGGCAAGATCTTGAACGTGGAGCGTGCACGCTTCGAGAAGATGCTGGGCAGCGAGCAGATCGGCACGCTGATCATGGCGCTCGGCTGCGGTGTGGATGGCGGCTCGAACTTCGAGATCGACAAGCTGCGCTACCACCGCATCATCATCATGACTGACGCCGACGTGGATGGCTCGCACATCCGTACGTTGCTGCTGACCTTCTTCTACCGACAGATGATCGAGGTCATCCGTCGCGGCTATCTCTACATCGCGCAGCCGCCGCTCTACAAAGTGAAGCGCGGCAAGAAAGAGCTGTTCCTCAAGGACGACGCGGCGCTCGCCACCTTCTTGCTCGACGCCGGCAGCGATGGCCTCGCAGTGCGCACTCAATCCGCGCAGCAGCCTGCGGCTCTGCGCGCTGAGTCCGCGCAGCAGCCTTCGGCTCTGCGCCCGCACGGCGGCGTCACGCTCAGTGGCCAGCCGCTGCGCAACCTCATGGACGAGCTGTTCCGCTTCCGCGAGATGCTCGAGCGCTTGCGCCGCTTCGCCGACCCTGCCGTGGTGCAGGTCGTCGTGCGCGACACCGCCCTCGACGTCGACGCGCTGCATGACCCGGCGCGCATGACCGACGCGCTGGAGAAGCTCAACGTCGCGCTGCGGCGCGCCAACCCGCACATGGTGTTCAACATCGTCGTGAAAGATGACGCCGATCACGCCTGCCAGAAGCTCGAAGTCGAGATTCGCGCCGGCGTGGCCAGCCGCACCTCGAGCGTGGACCACGCGCTGCTCAGCACGGTCGACTACCGGCGCCTGCGCGAGCTGCAGACCGCCATCGCCGCGCTCGGCCAGCCGCCATTCCTGGTGGGCGACGGCAAAGACGACGAAGCCAGCGAGGTCCCCGACGTGGACGCCCTGTGGAGCTTCATCGACGCGCGCGCACGCAAGGGCATGCAGCTGCAACGCTACAAGGGTCTGGGCGAGATGAACGCCGACACCTTGTGGGAGACCACGATGAATCCCGAGACGCGTGTGCTCTTGCAGGTGCGCATCGACGACGGCATGGAAGCCGAAGAGATGTTCAGCATCCTGATGGGAGACCAAGTCGAGCCCCGCCGCGAGTTCATCGAACAAAACGCGATGAACGTCCGCAACTTGGACATCTAAGCGCGCAGTACTGCGATCCCACGCTCAGGACACATAGCTGAGCACTCACCGCGACTCGTACGGTGGGAACGAGGGTGTCGGCGACGACGCGGATCAAGAATCGGCGCCGACGGCATGGAAGCGTTGGGTGCGAGGCGGCTGTCTCACCCGGTGTCCGCCGCCATCGGCGGCGGATGACGGAGCGCCGATCGTGGGGCGCGCTGCCGTGCTCAGTCGCCTGCATGTGGCGCTCGAGCGCGCGCGCTGTCGGCGCGGGTCGAAAGCGCGCACAGCAGGCGATCGTGAATCTGCGCGAACGCGCCGTTCGACATGGCTACGACCGTGTCGCCAGGCCGCGCCAGCGCCACGATGCGTGTGATCACCGCGTCGATGTCGGGGGGTGCCTCGGCGTGTCGGCCGGCCTCCTGCAGTTGCGCGATCAGCGCGCGCAGGTCGAGACGCTCGGCTTCGGGAATGTCGGTGCGCCCGACCGGTGCGAGCAGCGTGACATCGGCCGGCATGAAGGCCTGCGCGTAGCTGGCCTGGTGCACGCGTCGCGATGCGGTCGCGCTGCGCGGCTCGAACACGGCGAAGAGATGACCCTCGGGGTGGCGGATGCGCAAGCCCCGCAAGGTCTCGAGCACGGCCGTGGGGTGGTGCGCGAAGTCGTCGTAGACACGCACGCCGGCGGCGATGCCGCGCAGCTCTTGGCGGCGCTTGACGCCGGCGAAGCCGACCAGCGCGCGCGCCAGCGTGGGCATCGGCACGGCGGCCGCCTCGGCACACAGCGCCAGCGCGGCCACGGCGTTCTTCAAGTTGTGCGTGCCGGACAGCGGCGTCATCAACCGGCCACACGAGCTGCCGCCGATGAACAGGTCGAAGGGCAGGCGCTCGCCGCTGCCTTGCACCGGCGCAGCGAGCCAGGTCGGAGTGACGTCGCCAGTGTCTTCGCCGTCGAGCGCGTAATACACCACGCGACAGCGCGCG
This sequence comes from Pseudomonadota bacterium, assembly GCA_017881185.1. Lineage (GTDB taxonomy): Bacteria > Myxococcota_A > Polyangia > Polyangiales > JAFGIB01 > JADGRF01. The sequence goes on from JADGRE010000006.1 coordinate 46,839, forward strand.
TGCTTGGCGACCGCGCGCACTTCGGCGTCTGCAGCATTGGCGACGAGCAAGCCATGCTCGGGAATGCGCTGCACGAAGCCGCTGAACGCCTGCCGATAGCTGTCCATCGTGGGGTAGATGTCGGCGTGGTCGTGCTCGATCGCCTGCAGCACGGCGACCTCGGGCGCGTAGTGCCAGAACTTGGGTGTCTTCTCGAAGAACGCGCTGTCGTATTCGTCGCCTTCCACCACGAACGGCGCGCCCGGCTGGGCGAAGCGAAAGCTCTCGTCGAAGCCCAGCGGGATGCCGCCGATCAGGAACCCGGGCGCGAGCCCTGCTGCGTCGAGCAGGTGCGCGACCAATGCGGTGGTCGTGGTCTTGCCATGAGTGCCTGCGACGACGAAGCTGCGGCGACCGCGCAAGCAGTGCTCGTGCAACGCCTTCGGGAACGAGGTGTAGGGGATGCCGCCGTCGATGGCGGCCCGGGCTTCGGGGTTGCTCGAGCGGCACACGTTGCCGACGACCACAAGATCCGGCCGCGGGGCCAGATGTGCTGGATCATAGCCTTGGCATTTTTCGATGCCCCAGCGATCGAGCGCTTCCCCCATGGGCGAGTAGAACGCGCTGTCGCTGCCCGTGACGCGATAGCCGGCCTTTTTCAGCAATCCGGCGAGCGATCCCATGCCTGTGCCGCAGACCCCGATCAAGTGCGCGTGCATCGAATGCCCTCTGCTCCCACGTCGTCTCGCATCACATGCTCTTACAGCGGGGCCGAGATTCGCGCCAGATTCGCGGCGTTACCGGGGCTGCGGCAAGGCCTACACGTTGACACCGGGTTCTCGGGACCCATACTCATCAGACAGGCTTTTCAATGCCCAACGACGAACGACCCGCGAAGCCGCTCACCGACCGCATCAAAGAGCGGTTGCGCGACTTGGCCGACGAGGTCTCCGCGGTGTTGGAGGGGCTGCTGAACCCGGTTCCGGCGCCCGTGCCTGTTCGCGTCCGCCGCTGAGCACAGGGCGTGAACGCAGTGTGCAGTCGCTTGGCCCCGCGCTGCGCGCCCGGCGCGCCCCGCGCGCTCTGAGCGTGGCCTGCGGCCGGCCTACTGGTGGCCCGCATGCCGAGCAAAGCGCATGCGCAGGTCGAAGAGTACCTGATGTAGCAAGCGCTCTTCCTCACCCGTGAGGTTGCCGCGTGTCTTGTCTTCGAGCAGGGCGAGGATATCGATGGTCTGGCGCGCGAGCCCCAAGTCGACGCTGCTGGCGCTGCCGGCACTCTGGCCAACGCCCGCGGGCGGCTCGCCGAGGTGGATCAGTGCCGAGGCGTTGAGCGACAGCACGAAGATGTCGAAGCGCATCGGCTGAATGTCATCGGCCTCGAGCGCTTCGTCGGCGTCGCTTGGGGTGGCGTCTGATTCCTTCATGATGTCGGGGTTTCGCTCGACTCGGGTTTCTGCACCTTGTCGCGCAGGTCAGGCAGCTTCTCAAGCAGCTCACGATACGCCTTTTTGTCGAGTCTGCCCTCTCGCAGCGCGCGGTCGATGACCCGTTTATCTAGAAGTAGTTCCTTGATGTGCATAAGGTTCGCTCCTCGGTCACGCAGTATCGAAAACTTGATGCGTCGCTGTCAAACCGGGGGCATGCGGGCCGGGCTCAGCGCTTGCGAGGCGCCAGAGAGACGAGATTCTTGGCGACCGGGGAGCTGGGGGACGGTGGGTCGTGCGGGGGACGATCCGCTTGCAAAGAGTGGCGGCCTCGGTAGCGAGCAAACGTATCCGTACGCCACGCAAGCGGATCTCGTCTCGTCGCGCCAAGTGCGCGCCGCGCTTCAATGCGCACTTGGCACGCCGAGACGCCCCCGCCCGCCCCACCGTCCCCCAGCTCCCCTTGCGTCGGAGTCGCTCTCCCGGGCTCGAGAGCGAGACTCCATCATGCAACCTCGTGTTGCGGTGACGTGTCCACTACACTTAACAGCGAGGCCGTTCGCTGGAGTGTTGGTGTCAGCTGACACGTGTTCGTCTGGCTGAGGGGCTTGCACGGGTGGCGCTGACATGAGGTGCTTCGGGGGCGGTTACGTGGGTGCGCGGGGCGTCCGAGCGTGACAAACGCCAAGTGGCGCGGCCGCGTTTGGCACGCTCGTACGAGGTCGACTTGCGTGGCGTACGGAAACGTCTTCTTGCTACCGAGGCCGCCACTCTTGCAAGTCGACCGTCCCCGCGCACCCACGTAACCGCCCCCGAAGCACCGTTCGCCAAGAACTCTCGTTCTCGCTCTCCCTCAGAACAAGCCAATCGAGAACTGCAAGGTTCCAAAGGGTTCCCCCAGCGCGCGGCGGCGCGTCAACACGATGCCGTAGTCCACCGCGATGGGGCCGACCGGTGTAGCCAAGCGCAAGCCCGCACCCGCGATCGGCCGCAGCTGGAACGGGTTCATCATGGCCGGGTCGGCCCACAGGTTGCCGATGTCCGTGAACAGCCCCGCGCCCAGTTGGCCGTAGACGGGGAAGCGCAGCTCGCCCTTGAGCAGGATGAACGCATCGCCGCTGCGCACGATGCTGTTGGGGGTAAGCTTGGGGTCGGTGATGATCTTGTTTGCGATGTCTTGCGGCACCATTTCGTCGAGGTAGTAGCCGCGCATCGTGTCGACGCCGCCCAGGAAGAACGCGCGGTCGGGATAGGTTTTCGAGTCGTGCTGCAAGTGCACGATGCGCCCGACGCGCGCCTGGCCTGCGAGCACCACCGAGCGGCCGAGCGGCACGTAGCCGCTGCCGGTGATCTGCAGCTTGAGAAAACGGCTGAGGAACTGCGCCTTGTCGGCGCTCACCGTCTCGGTCGCCAGCGTGGTGGCGAGCTCGGAGGACGCGGACACGAAGTAACCCTTGGTCGGAGTGAACGGACTATCGCGCTGATCGTAGCTGATGCCCAGGCGTGCGGCGGCCAGCGTGGTATTGCCTTCGGGTACGCGCAGCAAGCGCTTGAGCCGCGGATCGCTGGTCATCGCCAGGTAGTCGTTGAGCGCTTCACTCACGAAGAGATCGACGTTGTTGTTCTCGAGGTCGGCCGCTTCCGTGAGCGTGATGCGGTGCCACGGCGTCTCGGTGAAGGTAAGCGTGCCGCCGTTCTTGTCGAGACCGAAGTCGCGCTCGTTGTGACGCACGTGCACCAGATCGATGGCGGTGCGGGTGGAGCCAAGGCCAGGCACGCGCGGGATTACGGTGCCGAGCGAGATGTTGCGTTCGAGGCGGTCTTGAAGCGCGAGCGCTTCGAAGCGTCGCCGCAGCTCCGGGCTCACGAAGAAGAGCTGGTGCGCGAACTGCACGCGCAGGGTCATGCTCACGGCGCGGTCGAACAAGTTGCGGTAACCGTACTCGAAGCCGCCGCGCACGCCTTGTCCCGTGCTCACGCCCGCGCTGAAGTCGAGGAACTGGTTGCGGCGCTCGCTCACCGTCACCAAGAGCGGCTTCACGCGCGCGGGTAGATCGGGGTCTTGCATGCCGATCGACACGCCGGTGAATACACCCAGCGCCTGCAAGGTTTCTTCGCTCTTGCGCGCCTTGGAGGGTTGGTAGAGATCGCCGGGCTGCAACGCCAGCAAGTTGCGGATGAACGCCACGCTGGTGCGCTCGGTGCCGCGCACCACGATCTCGCCCACGTGCACCGGGAACCGCTCGCTGATCTGGAAGGTGACCTCGGCGCGTGTGCGGTCGCGCGAGAAGCGCACGCTTGGTTCGATCTTCACGAACATGTGGCCGCGCTCGTTGTAGAGGTTCTGCATGCGCAGCCGGGCCTCTTCCAGGCGCAGGTACGAGAACGGTTGGTTGCGGGTGAGGCCCGACGCCACCAGCAACTCACGCTCGCTCACCAGGCGTTGACCCTGCAGCACCACGTCGTGCAGCAGGGTCTGCGGGCCTTCGACCACCGGGATGTTCACGGTCGCGCGGCTCTCGCCCACGCGTTCGAGCACGGCCGGGCCGACCTTCACCGACAAGAAACCATCCGCTTGATAGAGCTCGGTGATGTGCTTGATGGCTTCGGTGTAGGTGGGCTCGTAGTAGGTGCCGGCCGGATTCTCGGCCATCGGCTTGGGCACCTGGCGCTCGGGCGTGGTCTTGCCCGTGGTGAGATCGTCAGCGACGTCGGAGTCGACGATCTGGATTAAGTCGGAGTTCGGCAGATCGTCTTCGAGGTAACTGACGATCTGATCTTGCAGCTGCTCGCGCGGGAAGTGTTGCGCGCCGGTGAAGCCGATATCCACGACCTCGAGCTGGCGGCCCGGCACGACGCGGATGCGCAACACGGCGCGGTCCGCTGAGCGCGCGCCCAAGCGCGACTGCAAGCGCGCGATGGACACGCGAGCCTCGATGAAGCCATGCCGCGCGTACGCGTTCTTCACGCGCGCGGGCATGAGATCGAGGGTTTGATCGGTCAGGCGTTCGCGATCGAGCTGCAGCGCTTCGATGACTTCCTCGACCGGCAAGGGCGAGGTGCCCAGCACGTCGTAGGAGTAGCGCGGGCCGACGTGCGCGGGGAAGGTCACCTTGGCCTGCTCGCCCTCGATGGTGAGGATCGGCGCATCGAGGCTCGCCTCGAAGTAACGCTGCGCACGCAGGTACAGCTCACCCTTCTTGGCACTCTCGGCGAGCACACGCCGATCGAGCACGTCATCGAGCGCTACGCCCATGGCCTCGCGCACGCCGAGTGGGTCGGTCGGCTGCTGCCCCGCGAACACGATCTCGGTGATGCGCGTGGGCGCACCTTCCTCGATGTTCACCATCAGCACTTTGGATGACGGGTCGTCGGTGTCGCGGAAGCTGACATCGACGCGCGCACCGAGGTAGCCGCGCTCCGCGTAGGCCTTGCGTGTGGCCGCAGACAGCGCTTCGAGGCCCTCGCTGCTCAGCTCGGAGCCGCGACTGACACCCAGCGCATCGGTGATGACTTCTTCGTCCACGTGATGGGTGCCCTGGATGTCGATGCGCCGCAGTGTGATGCGCGGCTCCAGATGCAAGGTGAGCAGCACTCCGTCGTCTTGCGGCTCGGCGTCGACCTGCACGTCGATCCAGCGGCCGCTCGCGAGCAGCCGTTCAATCGCGGTGCGCACGAGCTTGCGGGTGAGCGGTGCGCCCAGCGGGATGCCAGCCTCGCGCGCGGCCGCGATCTCCGCGACCTCGCCGGCCACGCGCACCTCGTTCACCGGCTTGTTCTGCAGCGCTTCCGGGATCTCGGCGCGCGCCACCCACGCTGCCGCGCTGATGCAGGCGGCAAGCACGATGGCGGTCCAGCGCGCGAGCAGAGAGGAGTGCATGCGAAGGCCGGAGGGTAGCGCAGAACCCGAACGATCAGTCGAACTCCAGCCGCCACTTCAGATCCACGCCGACGTCTCCGAGCTGCGAGGCACTGGTGGAGGTCTGGTTGTTGTACACCGCGCCCACACTGGTTTTGTCGCTGATCTGGTACTCGACACCCGTGCTGAAGTCGCGCGACTGCGCCAGCCCCGTGGCTGCGTCCAGGCGCACGCGATCGGCCAGGCGCTTGCCCAGGTGCAACTGCGGCTCGGTGCGATTGGTCCGCAGCGAGTAGCTGCTGGCGATGTGCACGTCGTCGATGGCGGGGATCGCGCGCTGCACCTCGCGCTCCACACCGGTCACCGTGGCCAGCGCTTCGAGCGCCGCGGTGCCGGTGAGATCGGAAGTCTGCAGCTGCGCCAGCTCGGTGTGCGTCATGCCCACGGCGAGCAAGAGCGCGATGTCGTCTTCCGAGAGGTACGGGTCGCTGGTCAGTGCGAACTGGAACGACTCGGGTGTGCCCCAGGCGTGCACGCCGATGTGCCAGCTGGTCTGACCGAGCTGCCCGCTGCGGCGCACGTCGGTGACGGCGCGCACGTCGAAGCTGGGTTGTATGCGCACGGCGCTGGCGAAGCTGATCTCACCTTCCTTGATGTCAAACGAGCGGTCGCGCAGCCGCACCTTACCGCGGCGGATGTTCATGTTGCCCAAGAGACCGAAGCGCTGGTCGGTGCCCACCAAGCGGAACAGCTCTTTCTGATCGTCGATAGTGATGTCTGCGTCGATCAGGTTGTTCTCCACGTGCATGGGCTCGGTCTCCACGATGCGCAGGTCGAGCGCCAGCATGTCGGCATCGGGATCGTAGCTCTGTACGTCGGTGCGCTCTTTCTTCGCCATGTCGCTGATGGTGCGGCCCATGTTGATCGGGCGCGTGTAGCGCATGCGGTCCAGACGCAGCGTGCCGCTGAGCTTGGGCACGCGGTCGCCTTCCTTCCACGCCAGCACCGTCTGGCCACCGAGGGAGAGATCGATGCCTTCGCGCGGCGAGAATGCAAGTCGGTCGCCTTCGATCTCGAAGCGCATGCTCCCGAGGCGCCGGCCGTTCAGTGCGGCGGCGCCCGTGAGCGACAGGCGTCCGCCCAGCGCTTGCGCGCTGAAGCTGTCGAAGATCACGCGCTGCGCGCTGAAGGTGACTTGCCCCTGTGCGTTCTGAATGGGGAAGGGCATGGACGCGAAGCGCAGCGACGCGTCTTGCACGTGCGCTTGCCCGAACACGCCCGGGTGGTCCAGCTGACCGCTGATCTTGCATTCGAGCGCCAGCCGCCCGCTGGCCTCCACCAGCTCGCGCGAGAAGCTCGGCAAGATCGCCAGATCCACCGCGCCCGACAGCTCGAGCCCGAGCCCGCCTTCCAGCGACCCACCGCCCTTGACGTGCAACGCCGACGACGGTCCCACGAATTCTCCGCGTTCGATGTCGAAGCGACCTTCCGAGAAGCTCGCGAGCAGCGGTCCGTCGTTCTGCAAGGTCACCCCGAGCTGGCCGACCTTCAGCGTGTCGAGGTGCAAGCTGCCCGCCAGCGTGCTGGGCGTGAGCAAGGCGCCGCCACGCAGCCGCACGATGCCCGTGAGCGTGCCCTGCGGTGGCTCGGTTTTCTTGTGCCTGGGCAGGAGCTTGCCGAACTGAAACGCCGTGAACTGAAGATCGCCGCGCAGCGGATACGCGCGCGTGCGTCCGATGGCCATGTCGAAGGCGATGCGTCCGCCGAATGCTTCGCCGCACACGAGGTACGCCATGGGTGCGTCGAGCGAGGGCAGCAGGCCTTCGGCCGTATGCATGGGCGGGTCTGCGGGCCAGCTGCCGCGCGCCAGGCCTTCACGTGCATGCGCGCACGCCGCGTTGTCGGGTGGGGCGTCGGCCTTCCAGCTCAGCGCTTCCTTCACCCACGGGTCTTCCTTGTCGGTCAAGCGCATGTACGCGCGCGCATCGCCCAGCGGCTCGTGCGCGTAGGCGAGCCCCGTGCCCGCCAGCTCCAGCTCCGCGCGCGGCACTGCGGCGGTTCCGCGGATGGTGCCCGTGATGCTGTAGTTGCCGCTCAGCTCCGGGATGCGTTCGGACAAACCCTCGGTGTCGCGCACGGCAATCTTGTCGCCCACTGCGACCATGGACAGATCTCCGCCAAGCGCCATCTTGCCCGACAAGCTCACCGTGCCCTTGCCCTTGTGCAGCGCGAAGCGCTCGACCGTGAGCTCGCCGCCGCGGTAGCCCTGCGCGTGGTCGAGCCAGTTCCAGCTGCCGGTGAAGTGCCCCGACGGGAAGCGGAAGCCAGAGAGCTCGGCTTCCGCAATCCCGAGATCCATGTCGACCTTCATGGTTCCGCGCGGCGAATCCCCGGGGAAGTCCATGGTGTAACGGATCTGCGCGTCGCCCGTGACCACGCCCTGATACGCCGTGTAGCGATCGTCTTCCTGATAATGGAACAGGTCGTAGAAGTCTTGCAGCGCGAACTTGTCGCAGTGCAGCGCCGCGTCGATGGCGAGCCTGTGGTCGCTGAAGTCGAGCACGAAGTCGTCGGCGTGGTAGCGACTCTCGCCCTTCTTCGCGACCAGGTGCGGGAAGCGTACCGCCTGCGCTTCTTTTTCGAGGTGGAAGTCCGATTCCAGATCGCCGAACGGGTAGCTGTGGAACGCGAACTGCGCGAAGTGCATCTTGCCGCCCACGGCTGGCTCGTTGAATTTGCCGTCCACGTGCAGCTCGAAGCCGCCCTTGCCGGCAAGCGAGAAGTCGACGAGCGGAGTGACGTCGACCAGATCGAGATCGTCGGTGTCGGCGCTCACGCGCAGCTCGTTGTCGAAGCCCAAGAGCACCTCGTGCACGTGCAGGTGCGAGTTGCGCATGGCGACTTCGATGTTCTGCAGGAAGATGCCGCGCGGCTTCACCGCCACGCTGCCCACCAGGTTCGCGCTCGCGACGCCGATGATGTTGCGCGGCGTGGGCGTGTCGTGCCAGGCGCCGCGCATCACGCGAAAGTCGCGCGTGGGCATGCGCAGTGGGCCGCTCAAGTCCAGCGGATCGAGCGTGCCGCGCAGCTCGAAGCCCCCGCCCAGGTTCCAGCCCACGATGGCGTCCGGCGACACGCCCAGCTGTTCCATCAGCTTCGAGAAGTCCACGTCGTTCACGCGGGCTTTGAGCGCGAACGGCAGGCGCCCGTCGAGACCGATCGAGCCCGACAAGTCGACCGAGCCGCCGCCGCGGATGACCTCGGCGTTGCCGTCGAAACGAATGACCTTCTTGTCGAGCGTGAGCGCGAGCTCTACGTCCTCGCCGAAGCCGTACTGCTCGAGCAGCACGCGGTGCAGCGCGATCTTGGCGTCGCCACGCAAGCCGGTGTCGTCGCTGCGGGCGCTCACGTGCACGCGCAGGTCGCCTTCCACGTGCGGCAGCTTGAAGGGCAGTGGCCAGCGTTGCAGCTGCGGCAGCTGCGCATGCAGATCGAGCTCGCCGTTGTAGGTGTTGCCCACCGGCAGCTCGCAGCTGGCGTGGCGCAAGGTGACTGCGACCTGGGGCGTGGCCAGGCGCAAGAGCTCTACCTGCACGTTTTCGTCGGTGAGCTTGGCGCGCACCTCGATGGCCTTCACCACGTCGCGCCCGGCGCGATGCTGCACGAAGCCCTTGGGCGCAGACAGCGTTAGGCCCAGCACGTCACGCTGCGTCGAGTCGAGGTAGATGTTGATCGACGACAGCTCGCCGCTGGCGTCCGGCAGCGCGTCCACCACCAAGCGCGAGTGCTTCACCCACAGCTTGTCGAAGGGCAGGTCCACGCTCTGTCCGCCAGCCTGGCTCGGCTTGGTCTTGGGCCCGTTGATGAGCTTGCCGTCGCGCACCACCAGCCACACCGTGGCTTTGTCGATGGTGATGCTGTGCAGGTCGATCTGTCCGCGCAGCAGCGCCCACCACGACGGCCGAATGCGCAGCAGCTTGGCTTCGACCAACCGGCCGTGCTCGGGGTGGTCGAGCGTGATGCCGCGCGCCACGATCGCCATGCTCGCGGGCTCCAGATCCACATCGCTGATCACCGCCGACAGCCCCAGCTCCGAACGGATGGCGCGCTCCGCCTGCTGGCGCACGTACTCGCGCACGGCCGGCGTGCGCAGCGCGGCCGCGAGCGCCATCGGGATGGCCACCAGCACGAACAGCGCAAACAGAGCGCGCTGCCACAGGGAGCGATGCGGTTTTTTCGCAGCTACGGCCACAGAACCCCGGGTCAACCTAGCACGCAGACTGTAAGGACGCGCCTTTCGGACCGCCGCCATGTTGGCTGTGATTATTCATAAATGACGGAAAATCAGTGAACGGGCGCGCTCGCGCGTCGCGCCCTGTGCTAACAAGCAAACACATGGAACCAGGGAGCTTTCTGCAGGGCATGACCCGCGAGACCAGCATCCGGCGCGATGCGCTGGGTCGCTGGTTCCACGAGGGCGAGCCGCTCGAGCACCCGAACCTGGTGCGGGCGTTCGATCGCTGGGTCGACCGCGCGCAAGACGGCCGCTACTGCCTGAAGAACGACATCAACTGGGCCTACATCACGCTCGAGGGCCCGCCCTTCTTCGTGCGCTCGGTGCAGCTCGGGCCCCAGGGCGAAGCCTCGCTCGTGTTGAGCGATGACCAGAAAGAGTTCCTCGACCCGAGCACGCTGCGTCAGGGTCCCGACGGCGCGCTGTACTGCGACGTCCGGTCGGGCACCATGCCCGCGCGCTTCGACCGTCACGCCATGCAACAGCTCGAAAGCGTATTGCGCGAAGACCCCGAAGGCGTGTACCTGCTGCTCGGCTCGCGTGCGGTGCGTCCGCCCGCGGTCAGCGACCCCCTCTTGCCACTGCCGGTTCAATGACAGCGCCTGCGACCATTTCCACTTCCAGCACGCCCAGCACGCCCGGCACACCGCGCCGCTCGCGCGAGCTCATCGCCGCGTTGATGGTGGTGTTGGTCGGCGCGCCGCTCACCTTCGTGTTCGCTCGCGCCATGGTCGACAGCGAAGTGCGCCGCCGCGAGGGCCCGCTGCGCGCGATGCTCGGCGACCCCGCGTTCGACGCCCAGAGCCGCGGTGAAAAGACCGAGCTCAACTACCTGGGCGACGGCCTCACCGCGCCTGACTTCACGCTCACCGATCAAGACGGCAAGCCGTGGAGGCTGCAAGATCATCGCGGCAAGATGGTCGTGATGAACTTCTGGACCATCACCTGTCAGCCTTGCGTGGAGGAGATGCCGAGCTTGGTCGCGCTCGCCGACATCGCCTCGCGCCGCACCGACATCGAAGTGGTGGCGGTGAGCACCGACAAGGATTGGAAGGCCGTCGCGCCGATCTTCCCGCCGCACTCGCGGCTGCGCGTGCTCTTCGATCCCGAGCGCAAGATCGTCAACGGCACGTACGGCACGCGCTTGTTTCCCGAGACCTGGATCATCGACCCGGGCGGCGTGATCCGCATGCGCGTCGACGGCGGGCGCGACTGGGCGTCGGCACTGTCGATCGAAGCCATCGACCACTTCCTGTGAGCCGTTTCGCTTCCGTCGTCGTGTCGCTCCGTCGCGTCATCGCGTCTCTCGGCACGCGCGATGCCGACGCCGCAGCGGCAGGCGCCGTCGCCTACACGCTGGTGCTCACGCTGTTCACCAAGCTCGTGCGTGCAGCGCTGCTCATGCAGACCACGCACAGCTTGCTGCCGTGGTTGGTGCTGCCGCTGGCCTGGGGGTTCGACCTTGCGCTGTGCGCGCTGGTCGGCCTGGCAGCGCACGCCTTGTACCGCGTGCGCTTCGCTTGGCTGCGCATCGGCATCGCTGGGCTACTGCTGACGCTGCTCGTATTGGTGCACGTGTTCGACATCGGTGCGTACGAGCTGACGGGCGCGCCGCTCAC
>JADGRE010000087.1 GCA_017881185.1 Pseudomonadota bacterium
GCGCCATGTTGTCGAAAGTCCCTTGCTTAGAATGACTAAGCCGCAGGCCTTTCTTCTAGCCCTGAGCCAAAATCGTGACAGCGCATCGCGCGTTTCATTGTGTTAGGCACTCTAATGTTTCCTGCGCAGTCCGCCCGCAGTCTTTATAGGCAATCCGCAGGCATCGAAACCAACGGCGCGCAATCGCTCAGCGTTCTATGGTGATGACATGAGCCTGGATCTTGCCGTCTACGGCAGCGCGGCCGAACCGCCCGGCGACTGCCTCTGCAGCGATATCGGTCGCTTCGCCGAGCCGCGCCGCATCGCGCGCTTCGATTTCATTTCTCAACGGAGTTCCCTGGCAGTAGGCGACCGCCGGCATACGCGGAGAGGCCGCCCGGCTGCGCGCGGCGACCGTATCGATGCGTGGCACTCCAGCGAAGCCGCCATTCGCAAGATCGCGCCTGATGGCGTTCAGATCGTGATAGCCGTGCGGCGTGCGCGCGAGGAAACGCGGCGGATCGGCGGAAAACAATGAAGCAACCGCGGTCGTCACGACATCCGCGAATTCGTTCTCTTCAATCCGGTCCCACACATTGAAAATGAAAACGCCGCCCGGCCTCAGTACGCGGCGCGCTTCCGCAAACGCCTGGGCCTTATCCGGGAAGAACATCACGCCGAACTGGCAAACGACCGCGTCGCACGAGCCGTCCGCGAACGGCAGCCGGGTTGCATCCGCCTGACGCCACTCTACTGCGCGCCTGGTGCCGATCGCTGCAGCCTCATCGAGCATCGCCTGATTCAGGTCCGTCGCCACGATGCTGACGCTCGCGGGCAACGCGGATGCCATCGCGCGCGTCACCACGCCGGTGCCCGCGGCAATCTCGAGCACGCGGGAAAGCGACCGTGAACCCAGCCGTTTGCTCGTCCATGTACATGCCCTGAATCCAATAGTCGGCCCACTTGCTCTGCGAAAAGTCGTGTACGTAGTTGTTCAAGATCTCGGAACCCGGCGATTGATTCGAGAGCGTGTATATCGAAGATCCATCCGCCAGGATTTGCACGATGTCATGGATATTGTTGTAGTCGATCTTATTGCCGCTCATCGCATTCGTGGCGCTGGTCCACCCGTAGCCAACCGAGATACCCGTGTAGTTGACGTGGCCCACTTCGTTGCGCTCGATGTCGATGGAGCGGGGGTAGCCAGCTGCGATGCCACAAGCACCTTGGAACTCGGTGGTCACATTGTCGATGTAGGCGCCCGTGCCGGCCGAAGCCCTTAACACCCGTCCCTGCCGCAGGACCGTGGACCAACGAACTCTCGAGCGGCACGACTTGTCCAAGCGGCAGCTGCGGTACGCTGCGTTCTTCCCGTTCAAGCCTGCTGCAGCTGACTACTGACACCGAGCTTCTGTACCCGCGGCGGACCTTGGATCTCCTGACCGATCAGCGAGCAGATCGCGGCGGTCTCGTCGACCACGTGCGTGAGCAACTTGTGGATCTGCGCGACCTCCAGCGCTCGCGATTGCGCCTGCAACCACGCGACCAAGGCCTCGGTGCGCGCGAGGGACGGCGACACCGGACCGTCTGCCCGCATGTCGGGCCACACCCGGCGCAAGAGCCCCTCGCCGGAGTGCAGACAGTAGTACAGCGAGCGCGGGAAAGAAGGCTCGAAGAGCAGGAACGCCACCATGTTCTGCGCGGTGACGCGGCCTTGATTCTTCTTCATGAAGGCTTCGAAGCCCGAGCAGGCGCGCAAGAGCGACATCCAAAGCGCCGATTGCAGGATGTCGTGCTCCACGCTCGCGTGTTCCACGGTGTGGTGGTGCATGTCCAAGATGCGCGCAGTCTGGCCGGCACGCTCGAACATGGCGCCCATCCACAGAAAGCTCATGGGCTCTTCGTGCAGCATGGTGCTACGCACCAGGCCCATCGTCAGCTGCGTCGCGCGTCGCACGGTGCGGTAGAACTCCTCGCGGTTCTCTACGTACAGCGTGCTCGTGCTCTTGCGGCCGAGCCACAGGTAGAGCTCGTTGATCTCTTCCCAGGTGTCGAGCGAGAGCTGGTCGCGGATGCTGCGCGCGCACTCGCGGGCGAAGCGCACGGAGCTTGCGAGGCTCACCATGCTCTGCCGGCTCCAGGTCATGTGCTCTTGCACCAGCTCGCCGTTGCCCAGCGCGTCGCGGCCGTAGCGTTCCACGAAGGGCTCCTCTTCGCCCGACACGATCACCAGCGGCTGCCAGCAATTGGTCACGGCCAGATCGGCGTCGGACACCAGCTGACGGGTGGCTTGCAACAAGCGCGCGGTGCTCTCCGCTCGATCGAGGTAGCGGCCGAACCAGAAGCAATGATCGACGATGCGTGAGATCACGAGCTGCTCCCGCGTTCGACCCAGGTGTCTTTGGAGCCGCCGCCTTGGCTGGAGTTGACCACGTACGAGCCTGCCACCAGCGCCACGCGCGTGAGCCCGCCGGGCAACACCCACGAGCCTTGCGGCCGCGTGAGAATGAATGGCCGCAAGTCGACGCGACGCGGCGCGAGCTTCTCGCTGCCCGGCTCCCACGTAGGACAAGTGGAAAGCTCCACGCGGTGTTGCGCGATGTACTTGCGCGGCTCCGCGAGGATGCGCCGCTTGAACTCGTCGCGCTGCGCGGCCGTGGACTGCGGTCCCATCAGCATGCCGTAGCCGCCGGCTTCGTCGACAGCCTTCACCACCAGCTCGCCCAGGTGCTCGAGCACGTACTGCTTGTCGTCGGGGCGCGCGCACACGAAGGTGTCCACTTGCGCGAGCACAGCCTCTTCGCCCAAGTAGTAGCGCACGATCTCCGGCACGAACGCGTACACCGCCTTGTCGTCGGCGCAGCCGTTGCCCGGCGCGTTCGCGAGCGTGACGGTGCCCTTGTGGTACGCGCGCATCAGCCCGGGCACCCCGAGCAAGCTGTCGGGCCGGAAGAACTCGGGGTCGAGGTACGCGTCGTCGATGCGGCGGTAGATGACGTCCACGCGCTTGGGCCCGTGGGTGGTGCGCACGAACACGGTGTCGTCGTCGACGAACAAATCGGAAGGCTCGACCAGATCGAGGCCCATGTGTCGCGCCAAGAACGAGTGCTCGAAGTACGCGGAGTTGTAGACGCCGGGCGTGAGCACGACCATGTGCGCGTCGTCACCGTTCACAGGTGAGATCGCGCGCAGCGTGTGCGCGAGCTCCATCGGATACTGCTCCACCGAGCGCACGCCCGTGCTTTCGAGCGCTTCGCGGAAGATGCGCTTGGTGACCAAGCGGTTCTCCACCACGTACGACACACCCGAAGGCGTGCGCAGGTTGTCTTCCAGCACGCGGAACACACCATCGGGCCCACGGATGAGATCGATGCCGGCGATCGGAATGCGCACACCGCCGGGCGCACGGATGCCGCGCAGCTTGGGTTGATACGCTTGTGCCGCCAGCACCATCTCGGCGGGCAACGTGCCGTCGCGCAGGATCTTCTGCTCGCTGTACATGTCGTCGAGAAACAGGTTGAGCGCCGTGATGCGCTGCACGAGGCCACGCTCGACGCGCGCCCACTCCACGGCGTCGATCAGCCGCGGCACGAGGCAGATCGGAAAGATCTTCTCGGTGCCTTGCTGATCGCTGTAAACCGAGAAGGTAACGCCCTGGTTGTAGAGCGAGTGCTCCGCCAACGACTGGTGGCGAGCAAACTCGCTGGGCGGCAACCCGTCGAGCATGGCGTACACGCGTCGGGCGTGGGCGCGGGCCCGACCGTCGGCAGCCACCATCTCGTCGTAGGTGCCCGGCAGGAGCCGATACGAGGAAAACAGACCAGGGGGCGATGTGGACACGCTGTCGTGCATACTGCCATGTAAACACGCACAGTCGCGATGGGTAGGCGAAAGCGGTTGATTTACGCGCTTTTGACGCCTACGAAACGAGCCGGATACCAACGGTCCCTACTGGTGTAAGAGCGTTCATGGCCATCCGCGTCGCCCTACGTCACGTCACGCACTACACCTACGATCGCCTGGTCGAGCTGGGGCCGCACGTGGTGCGCCTGCGGCCCGCGCCGCACACGCGCACGCGGGTCGAGGCCTATTCGCTCAAGGTCACGCCCGGCGACCACTTCCTGAACTGGCAGCAAGACCCTCAGGGCAACTGGCAGGCGCGCCTGGTGTTTCCGAAGCCGCTCGCCCGCGAGCTCAAGGTTGAAGTCGACCTCATCGCCGACTTGGCCACGATCAACCCGTTCGACTTCTTCATCGAAGAGTACGCCGAGCATGTGCCGTTCAAGTACGAGCCGGCGTTGCTGCGCGAGCTGCGTCCGTACTTGGAGCTGGCCGAGTCCGGGGCGCGCGTCGCGCAGTTCGTCAGCCGCGTGCGCGACGACATCATGCGGCCGGAACGCCGCTGCGTCGATGTGCTGGTCGAGATCAACCAGCTCGTGCAGCGCGCGTTGCGCTACGACATCCGCATGGAGCCGGGCGTGTTCGCGCCCGAGGAGACGCTCACACGCGGGCACGGCTCGTGTCGCGACTTCGCGTGGCTGCTCGTGCAGGTGTTGCGCCACGTGGGCTTCGCGGCGCGCTTCGTGTCGGGCTACTCCATTCAGCTGCGCGCCGATCAGAAGCCCGAGTCGGGACCTGCCGGAGTGGAAGTCGACTGCACCGATCTGCACGCGTGGGCGGAGGTGTATTTGCCCGGCGCAGGCTGGATCGGCCTCGACGCCACGAGCGGTCTCTTGTGCGGCGAAGGGCACATCCCACTCGCATGCACGGCCGAGCCCGGCAACGCCGCAGCCATCACCGGCGCCTACGCCTGGGAACGCAAAGGCGACGACGACGAGATCGAGGAGAAGTTGTCGTTCGAGATGTCGGTGACGCGCCTGGAAGACCGACCGCGGCCAACCAAGCCGTACACCGACGAACAGTGGCAAGCCCTGGTCGCGTGCGGCGAGGAGGTGGAGCTGTCGCTGTGCGCGAACGACGTGCGCTTGACCATGGGCGGCGAGCCCACCTTCGTGGCCATCGACGACCCCGAAGGCGACGAGTGGAACACCACCGCCAGCGGTCCACACAAGCCACGCTACGCCGACAAGCTGATGCGCCGCCTACAACGCAGTTTTGCACCCGGCGGCTTCCTGCACCACGGCCAGGGCAAGTGGTACCCGGGCGAGCAGCTGCCGCGCTGGGCATACTCTTGCTACTTCCGTACCGACGGCGAAGCGCTGTGGCGCGATCCCTCGCTGTTCGCCGACAACAAGACGCCCGAGGTGTATGGCTCGGTACGTGCGCAACAATTCGTTGCAGAACTGACACGGCGCCTGGGCATTGCCGAGCGCTTTGCGATCCCCGCGTATGAAGACGTCTTCTATCACCTGTGGCGCGAGCGCCGCTTGCCCGTGAACGTCGACCCTTTCGAGTCGAAGCTCGAAGACGAAGCCGAGCGTGCACGGCTGCAGCGCATCTTCGACAGCGGGCTCAAGAGCGTGGTCGGCTATGCGCTGCCGGTCGGGCCAAGCTATGTCGGAGACGACTTGGCCTGGGTGAGCAGCACCTGGCCTCTGCGTGGCGAGCGCATGTACTTGACCCCCGGCGATTCGGCGATGGGTTACCGCTTGCCGCTCGATTCGTTGCCCTGGTCGGCGCCCGAAGACCGCAACGAGCCCTGGCAGCGCGACCCGATGGCGCCGCGACCCAGGTTGGCTTCGCGCGCGGAGTTGGCTGAAGTGGCGGCGCGACGCGCGCGCGAGCTGGCCAGCCTGAACGCACCCGGCACGCGCAGCGGCACAGTAGCGCACGGCGTCTGTGCGCCCGACGTGATCCGCACTGCCATGTGCGTCGAGCCACGCGGCGGCATCTTGCGCGTGTTCATGCCACCGCTCGGCTTGCTGGAAGAGTACCTGGCGCTACTCGCGGCGGTCGAAGACACGGCAACCACGCTCGGCCAACCGATTCAGCTCGAGGGCTATCACCCACCCAGCGATCACCGCATCAGCCGCATCCAGGTCACGCCCGATCCCGGCGTGATCGAGGTCAACATCCATCCGGCGAGCAGCTGGAACGAGATCGTCAGCAGCACCACGACCTTGTACGAAGAAGCCAAAGCTTGCCGGCTCGCCAGCGACAAGTTCATGCTCGACGGCCGTCACTGCGGCACCGGCGGCGGCAACCACATCACGCTCGGTGGCAGCACGCCGGACGACAGCCCGTTTCTCCGCCGACCCGATCTACTGCGCTCGTTCACCAGCTACTGGCTCAACCACCCTTCGCTCTCGTACCTGTTCTCCGGCCTGTTCGTGGGGCCCACCAGCCAAGCGCCGCGTCTGGACGAAGCGCGCCAAGACGCCTTGTACGAGCTCGACATCGCCTATGGTGTGCTCGCTGACCGTGCGGATCAGCCGCCGCCCTGGCTCGTCGATCGCGTGTTCCGACACTTGCTGGTCGACGTCACCGGCAACACGCACCGCACCGAGCTGTGCATCGACAAGCTCTACAGCCCCGACTCCGCCACCGGCCGCCAGGGTTTGATCGAACTGCGTGCCTTCGAGATGCCGCCGGACTCGCGCATGAGCTGCGCTGCACAGCTCTTGGTGCGCGGCTTGCTCGCCTGGTTCTGGCAGAAGCCTTATGAAGAGCCCGTGGTGCGCTGGGGCACGAGCCTGGTCGACCGCTTCATGCTGCCACATTTCGTTGCACAAGACTTCCGCGACGTCGTGCGCGACCTGCAGCGTGCGGGCTTTGCGTTCGATCAGAGCTGGTACGAGCCACAGTACGAGTTTCGCTTTCCACTGATGGGCCGCGCCGATGTCGACGGCAGCACCATCGAGCTACGCCAGGCCATCGAGCCCTGGCACGTGCTGGGCGAACAGCCTGCCGGCAGCGCCACGGTGCGCTACGTGGATTCGTCCGTGGAACGCATGCAGGTGCTGGTACGCAACATGAACGAGCCGCGCCACGTGCTCACCTGCAACGGCCGGCGCGTGCCGCTACATCCGACCGGCACAGTGGGCGAATACGTGGCCGGCGTGCGTTTCCGCGCGTGGCAAGCTTCGACTGCGCTGCACCCGACCATCGGCGTGCACGCGCCGCTCACCTTCGATCTGCTCGACACTTGGTTCGGGCGCTCGGTCGGGGGTTGCAGCTACCACGTCGCCCATCCCGGCGGGCTTGCCCACGACAACTTCCCGCGCAACGCGCTCGAGGCCGAGAGCCGACGCATCGCGCGCTTCTTACCCTTCGGTCACAGTCACGGTCCACGACCCACGCCGCCGAGCGAGCGTTCGCAAGAGCTGCCTCTCACGCTCGACCTGCGGCGCGAGCCACCCGCAGGCGCGCGTTGAGCCACTTATCGCCGGATTCCCGCGCACCGGCACCCGCCGTCTCGTTGTAGTATTCGGGAGCCCATGTCGGCCGATTCCAATCCAGCGCACCTGCCCCATCCTGAACAGGAGCGCCTGGCGCAGCACTACACGGCGTTGCCCGACGTCTACGACGAGCTCAAGACGCCCGGTGGCGGCCTGCGCCCGCACTGGCAGCAGCTCTTCCAGCATCTCGATGCGCTCGGCCCGAGCGGGCTCGAGCGGCGCTGGGAAAAAGCGCGGCACCTGCTGCACGAAAACGGCGTGAGCTACAACGTCTACGGCGACCCGCAGGGCATGGAGCGCCCGTGGAACCTGTCGCCAGTACCCGTGCTGCTCTCGGCCGACGAGTGGCAGCGCGTAGAGCTGGGACTCAAGCAGCGCGCGCGCCTGCTGGACGCCGTGCTCAAAGACATCTACGGCCCGCAGCGCGTGCTGCTCGAGGGCCTGTTGCCGCCCGAGCTGGTGTTCGGCAACCCGTACTTCTTGCGCGCGTGCCACGGCATGCCCGTACCGCGCGAGCGCTGGTTGCCGCTGTACTGCGCCGATCTGGTGCGCTTGCCCGATGGCAACTTCGCCGTGCTCGAGGACCGCACGCAGGCGCCTTCGGGCGCGGGCTACGCGCTCGAGAACCGCATCGTGATCTCGAGCGTGTTGCCCGAAGCGTTCCGGGAGTGCGGCATCGAGCGGCTGTCGCTGTTCTTCCGCGCGCTGCGCGACACATTGCACGCGCTCGCGCCGCACAACCGCGACAACCCACGCATCGTGCTGCTCACCTCGGGCCCCTACAACGCCACCTACTTCGAGCAGGCGTACCTGGCGCAGTACCTGAGCTACACTCTGGTCAACGGCGCCGATCTCACGGTGCGCGACGATCACGTGTACCTGAAGACCTTGGGTGGCCTGCAGCCGGTCGACGTGATCCTGCGACGCGTCAACGACGACTACTCCGATCCACTCGAGCTGCGTCCGGAGTCGGTGCTCGGCACGCCGGGCCTGGTGCAAGCGGCGCGCTGCGGCAACGTCGCCATCGCCAACCCGCTCGGCACGGGACTCTTGCAAACGCCGACGATCCTGCCGTTCGTGGCGCGCCTGTGTCAGACGCTGCTCGGTGAAGAGCTGCTCTTGCCGTCGGTGCGCTCGTGGTGGTGCGGCGAGCCCAATGCGCTGCACGAAGCGAGCGACGCGTTCGCCGACGTCGTGGTGCGGCGCGCGTTCGCCGAGGGCTTCGCCAAGCCGGTCCTCACTTCGCAGCTCACTTCCAACGCGAGGCAAGAGCTGCTGTCCGCGATCGAGGCGCGCCCCGCCGACTACGTGATTCAAGAGCACGTGCGCGCCTCCACCACGCCCACGCTCATGCAACACACGCTCACGCCGCGCGCCATGGTGATGCGCTGCTTCGCAGTGTCCGGGCGCGACGACTACGTGGTCATGCCGGGCGCGCTGTCGCGTACGGCCGATGCAGGCGAAGGCACGGAAGCCTCCATGCAGCTGGGCGCCGGCAGCAAAGACACCTGGGTGCTGTCGCGCGGCAGCGTCACGAGCTTCAGCTTGCTGCCGCCGCTCGATCGCGCGGTGCCCCTGTCGCGCGGTGGCAGCGACTTGCCCAGCCGCGCCACCGACAACCTCTACTGGCTCGGGCGCTACGCCGAGCGCGCCGAAGGCGTGGCTCGCCTGGCGCGCGTGGTGTGCAGCCGGTTGAACGATCTCATCAACCAGAACGAGCTCTCCTCCAACGGCGAGCTGGCCGCGCTCTTGCGCGCGCTGGCCGCGCAGACCTCGCTCTCGTACACCGACAACCTGCCCAGCGCCCTGCCCCTCGATTTCGCCGGTGCACAGGCGCAGCTGATGGCGGCCATCACCGACGAGTCGGGTGCCGGTACGCTCAAGTCCGCGGTGCGTTCGGCCCTGCGCGCCGGCCGCCTGGTGCGCGATCGCATCTCGACCGACACATGGCGCGTGCTCGCCGCGCTCGACGACGAGCTGCACGTGCCCGCCGCCGCATTGCAGAAAGAACCTCTGGGCACCCTGCTCGACGTGCTCAACCGCGTGGTGTTGCGCCTGGCGGCTTTCAGCGGTCTGGCCATGGACAGCATGACGCGCGGCCACGCCTGGCGCTTTCTCGACATGGGCCGCCGCTTGGAGCGCGCCATGACCCTGGTCATGCTGCTGCGCTCGAGCCTCACGCACAGCTGCGAGCGCGAGGCGCCGCTGCTGGAAGCCGTGCTGGAAGTTGCCGACAGCAGCATGACCTACCGCCGCCGCTACCTCGCCACCTTGCAGGTGCCGCCGGTGGTCGACCTCTTGCTCACCGACGAGACCAACCCGCGCTCGGTGATCTATCAAATGGACGCGCTGACACGGCACCTCGAGGCGCTGCCGCCCGCACCCGACGGACTGCGCACGCCGCAAGAGCGCATTGCCCTGGGCGTGCTGACCGATCTCAAGCTCTGCGACGTCGAGCGGCTGTGCAGCGGTGGTCCCGTCGGCGAACGCCAGCGCTTGTCGCAGCAACTGGTCGAGCTTGCGACGCGCATCCCTGCGCTCTCCGACTCACTCTCGGATCGCTACCTCAACCACGCCACGCTCTCGCGGCACCTGGGCTGGGGCCCGGGCGCCGAAGAGCTGCGCCCCGGTGAGAGCAGCGGGGACGAGCCATGAAGCTGCAGGTCATGCACCGCACCACGTACGTATACGGCGAGGCGGTCACCAATTCGCATCACGAAGCACGGCTGTCACCGCGCGACGGCGAATACCAGCGTGCGCTCGCTCACGAGCTGGTGATCTCACCCGATCCGCGCAGCCGGCGCCGCCGCTTCGACTACTTCGGCAACCGTGCGTTGCACTTCAGCCTGAGCGAGCCACACCGCGAGCTCGACATCCTTGCGCGCAGCGTGGTCGAGGTGAGCCCTGGCCGCGCGCCGCGCCTTTCCGCCACGCCCGCCTGGGAATACGTGCGCGATCATCTGCGGCTGACGCGCACGCGTGACAGCCTCGACGCCTTCGCCATGTGCATGCCGTCGCCGCTCATCGGGCTGTTACCGCAGCTCGCGCAGTACGCAGCCGGCTCGTTCTCACCCGGCAGGCCCATTCTCGAAGCCGTGCGCGAGCTGGTCGCTCGCGTACATGCCGACTTCACCTACGATCCGCGCGCCACCACCGTCTCCACACCGCTCGACGAACTGCTCACGCACAGACGCGGCGTGTGCCAGGACTTCGCGCACCTGGTCATCGGCTGTCTGCGCACACACGGCCTCGCGGGCCGCTACGTCAGTGGCTACCTGCTCACCCACCCGCCCCCAGGCAGGCCCAAGTTGGTCGGCGCCGACGCCTCGCACGCCTGGCTGTCCACCTTCGTTCCCGATCACGGCTGGGTCGACTTCGACCCCACCAACGATCTCATTCCGGCCGACGAGCACATCACCGTCGCCTACGGTCGCGATTTCTCCGACGTCACGCCGATCCGCGGCGTCATCCTCGGCGGCGGTCAGCATCAGCTGCGAGTCGCCGTGGACGTGCAACAGCTGGGCTGACGCACGGGCGTTTGACGCCCCGCAATTGCCGCGGCCTGCGCCGGGTGCATAGTTTGTTCGTTACGTGGTCAATGACTGGGAGCAGGTTTCCTGTCCGGGCGCACTGCTCTCCTGAAAAGCCACGTACTTCCCCGCAAACGACGCCGTGGCCGCGCTCGCCCGCACGTGCCACGGCGTCAACATTTAACGGCTGCGCAGCAGCGCGGCCTGGCACTGCCGCGCTTCGCGTTTACGACGCGCGATAACAAAGCGCCGCGACCTCTGTCGAGGACGCGGCGCTCTCTGGGGCGAACGATGTAGCGTGCTACGGCGTGCTACTTGGTGTGCGCACGCAGCGCGGTCTGCAGCGCGACCTGCTTCTCGTCGTACGCTTGCCAGCCTGCGGCGACCTTCTGCGTCAACGCCACCACCTTCGCACTGTCGTACGAAGGCACGGTCACGGCGCTCTCGACGGTCGCCTGCAAGTCACTGAGCGCGGCCCGCAAGGCAGCTGCCTGCGGAGCGACAGCGCTCGGCACGTTGAGCGCTGCCAGCTGCAAACCGGCTTGCTCGAGCAGCGGCGAGCAGTGCAGCAGCGCACGCGTGTAGCCTTTGCCCGTGTGCTCGCTGGCCGCCAGCAACGCCGCGGGCAGCTGACCGGCTGCCGCCAGCTGCGAAGGCTGGGCGCCCGGTGCAGCGCACTGCACGAACGCACTGAGTGGTCCCGCGCGCAAGGCTGCGATACCCGTGCCGAGCTCGGAGTAGGCCCCGCGCCGATCGACGCCCTTCATCCACATCGCTCCGGCGCCCAGAAGCACAATCGCGGCGACGATCGCGCCCCGCAGCTGCCAGACGCGCAGGCGGTTCATCGAAGCGGCCTCGTCCTCGACACTCAGGCGGTCGACCTGAATGGAGGCCAGCGAGTCCTCGTGTCTACTGCTGCCGGGTTGCGTATGGATTTGGGTCATGATCTCTCTCCTCATATGCGATTACGCACCCCGCCCGCCCACGCAACCCAATCACCCCCATATCAGTTGACCCAGATCAACGTCAGTTGACCCAGATCAACGCTGACAGCACGCTCCCACCAACACCACAAGAGGGCCAGCAGCACGCCCTCTCGTACACCGCAACAGCTCTGACGCTCCCGGTCTGCCGCAACGCAGGCCTGCGGAGGTGACTCCGAGCACGGACCCGCCGGACCGCGCGCAGGAGTCACCTCCGCAGGCCGTTCAGCTGAAGCACAACCGTAAAGCGGCCGGCAGCAGGCACGCTGGGTGAGGGCGTGCCTGCTGCCTCCCCGGCCTACTCAATGGAGCGCTGACAGATGCGCCCCATCCCCCCGTGGATGTCGACTCCGCTGTTCCAGTTGACGGCGTGCCAGATCGAAGGCGTCGCGCAGGGCGACGTACACGTTGTCCGCACTTGCGTGGCGGGTGTTACGGCGGTCAGCAGTGCTGCCGCCGTTCATGTGAACCACGACGCGGTAAACCACGTGTCGCTGACTGCCACGAGCCGTTGCTTCGATCACGACATGACATCCCTGGATCTGCGGAGCGACATCCCCGAGCTTTCTGGCGCGACGCCAGACGGTATCGACGATGGATTGAGACTGCGAAAGACCACGGAACGTGACTTGTGGCAGCATGTTCGTTTCCTTCCCTGCACGTGCTCGCTGAGCTCACGGCGTTCGCTTCGCCCTTCGAGCATCACGTAGAGAACATAGGAGCCACGCGTTAACGGGGCGTGACGTGCCCGTAACTTCTTGCGCCACCCGCAAAGAACGCCGGGCGTCGCGCGGACAGGTACGGGGACGCCGCGCAACACGCCAGCGACCTGATGGACGCGAGGCAGAAACGCAAGCTCGGAAACACGCCTGTTACTTACCTGGAGGTCGCGGCGTTCTTACACGAATTTGCATGAAGAGAAATCACGGCGACAAACGCCGCGGCTACTCCTCACTACATGCACACTCTTTCTTCCTCCCACTCGTCATCGCGGCCGTTCGGTCGTGCCACCGGGCGGTTCGCCGCGCACAGCTCGCGCGCGACCCGCTCACTCTTGCTCGCTGGTAGCCTCGCGTTTGCTGCCAGCTCGAGCGCGCTCGCGCAGACCGGCGACACCACGGCGCCGCCACCCGCGCAGCTCGCCCCAGCGCCCACAGAACAGCCGGCCGCTGCGAGCGTGGAGCAACCCGCGACCACACCGCCGCCGACAGCTGCAGCTACGCCAGAGCCAGAGCCCACGCCGACCACGCCCGCAGAGTCTGCTCCACCACCGAGCAAACCCACGCCACCACCCTACTCTCTGCCCTGGCAGCTGCGCCCCGCCGTGGCCGCGACCGTCTTGCGCTCGGACACCTCGTTCGCCTCGTACGAGAACATCAAGTCGCACAAGTCGGGCTTCACGGTCGCCAGCATGCTGCTCGGCTCGTACAAGCTCACCGATTCGTTTGCGCCGATGATCCGCCTGGGCCTCGTGTCGAACTCGCCGCCGGCGGGGCTCACCACCACGCCAGTGCCTCCAGCAACGGCCGGCAAGCCCATCGACAGCGGCTTTGAGCTGATCAATCCAGTGGTCGGCGGCACCTACGCGCTCAAGCTCGGCAGCGACTTCAAGTTCGCCGCGTTTGTCGGCGCGACGATCCCGATCGGCACCGGCGGCGGCGACAAACCGGCCCCTGCCGATTCCGAAGCGGTCACGCGCGGCTTGTGGGCGCGCTCGGCCATGGACAACGCCATGTTCGCGGTCAACTACTTCACGATCTTCCCAGGCGTCGACTTCGCGTACGTCGCGCACGGCCTGACGCTTCAAGTAGAAGCGACGCTGTTCCAGCTCGAGCGTGTCCGCGGTGACAAGAATGCCGCGAACAAAGATGCCGACCGCACCAATTTCACGACGGGCATCCACGCGGGCTACTTCTTCATCCCTCAGCTGTCGGCCGGCGTGGAACTGCGTCATCAACGTTGGCTCAGCACGCCATCGACCATCAAGGGCGCCAAGACGCCGTACACCGAAGACACGCTGCGCGACACCACCACCTTCGCGTTCGGCCTGCGCGGCCACGTCAAGCTCGGCGACAAGATCTGGTTGCGCCCTGGCCTCTCGTACGCGCTGCCGCTCGACAACCCGATGGCCAAGCAGAAGTACGGCATCGTGCAACTCGACATCCCCGTGATCTTCTGAACCGGAGCAACACCCATGAGCAAGAAGAACAAGAAAGCACGTGAGTCTCGACACGTGGGGGTCTCGCGTCGCGACTTTCTCAAGCTCGGTGCTGCCGGCGTGGGCGCGGCGAGTCTGGGCGCCGGCCTGCTCGGCAGCGCCTGCAAGAGCAGCGATGCGCCGACAGCTTCCAGCACAGCGCCAGCGGCACCCGCCGCACCCGTGGTCCCAGTCAACCCCAACGCACCAGAGGTAAGCGACCTGCGCTTCGGCATGATCGCCCTCACCGACTGCTCGCCGATCGTGATCGCCCACGAAAAAGGCATGTTCAAGAAGTATGGGATCAACTCCACCGTGGTGAAGGGCGCAAGCTGGGCGGCCATCCGCGATTCGCTCAGCAACGGCGACATCCAGGCCACGCACATGCTGTTGGGCATGCCCATCGCATCCACGATGGGACTGCTCGGCTCACCGCAGGTGCCCATGGTCGTGCCGTGGCTGCTCAACCGCAACGGTCAAGCCATCAGCGTGAAGTCCGAGTGGAAGGGCAAGGTCGCGGACAAACCCGCCGCGATCAAACCGTTCGTGGAAGCCGCGAAGAAGGCAGGCACCCCGCTCACCTTCGCGATGACCTTCCCCCCGGGCACGCACGCCATGTGGATGCGCTACTTCCTGGCCGCTGGCGGCATCAGTCCCGACAAGGACGTGGCGCTGGTGACCATCCCACCCGCGCAGATGATCGCCAACATGAAGATCGGCAAGATGGACGGCTTCTGCGTGGGCGAGCCGTGGGGTGCGCGCGCCATCAGTGACAACATTGGATACACGGCGATCACCACGCAGGAAATCTGGAAAGACCATCCTGAGAAGGTGTGCGCGTTCCGCGAAGACTTTGCGCAGAAGAACCCGAAGACGGTCAAGGCCGTGCTCAAGGCACTGCACGAAGCCAGCGTGTGGCTCGACGACATGAAGAACCGCCCCGAGCAAGCGGAGGTGGTCTCACGCCCCGCATACATCAACTGCCCGCCCGAGACCATCCTCGGCCGCTTGCAGGGTCACTACGACTACGGCGACGGGCGCAAGAGAGAAGATCCCAACTACATGATCTTCAGCTCGCGCAACTGCAACTATCCGCAGCCCAAGTACGCGACGTGGTGGCTCTCGCAGTTCCGCCGCTGGGGCATGGTGAAAGAAGCACCCGACTACGCCGGCATCGTCAAGCGCGTGATCCGCAACGACCTCTACGAGGAAGCCATGAAGGAGCTCGGCTACGCACACGGGGGCCTCGACAACAGCCCGGAGACCTTGTTCGACGGCGTCAGCTTCAACCCGGCAGACCCGGAGGGCTACGCCAAGTCGTTCGCGATCCACAACATGCCCGCGTAGCGCGCGACACAGCCCACAGCACGACCCGACACCACCCGACAGGAATCAACCCATGCAAGAGAAGAACTTCGGACAGCGCGCATTCGACAACGTGGTGTTGCCCATGCTGGGCGTGGGCATGGTGATCGTGCTGTGGGCCATCGTGAGCGCCACGCTTGCGCCGGCGCTGCCGGGGCCGTGGAAGACCTGGCAGGTCAGCAAGCTCTACGTGCTCTCGCCCTTCGACAAGCGCGGCGAGCTCGATCAGGGCATCTTGCGCTTCACTTGGTACTCGCTGGTGCGCGTGGCCAAGGGCTATTCGCTCGCTCTGCTGATCGGCACGCCGCTCGGCTTGCTCTTGGGCATGTCCCAGGCCTTCACGCGTAGCTTCGACCCTATCATTCAGATCTTGCGGCCCGTCTCACCGCTGGCGTGGCTGCCTCTGGGTCTCGTGCTCTTCCAGAAGCCCGAGCCCGCCGGCATCTTCACCATCGCCATGTGCTCGATGTGGCCCACCGTGCTCAACACCGCGCTGGGCGTGCGCTCGATTCCGCAAGACTACATCAACGTGGCACGCGTGTTGCAGCTGTCACGCTCCAAGCGCCTGCTGAAGATCACGCTGCCTGCGGCGCTGCCGTACATGTTCACCGGCTTTCGGCTGAGCCTGGGCATCGCGTGGCTGGTCATCGTCGCCGCGGAGATGCTCACCGGCGCGCCGGGCGTGGGTGGCTTTCTCTGGCAGGAGTACAACAGCTTGATCTACGAGCACCTGATCTTGTGCATCGCCACCATTGGCATCGTGGGCTTCGTGCTCGACCGCTTGATGAGCCTGGTCGAGAACAAGCTGAAGGTCGCGTGAGCGCCATGCCCATCCTCGAGCTCAAGGGTGTCTGCAAGGGTTACGGCCACGGCGCGCAGCGCAGCGAGGTGTTGCGCAACCTCGACCTGCAGCTCGAGCGCGGCGAGTTGGTCGCAGTCGTGGGTTTCTCCGGCGCTGGCAAGACCACGCTGGTGTCGATGATCGCCGGGCTCACCACACCCGACTCCGGCAGCATCAGCTTCGAAGGCAAAGCGGTGCGCGGGCCTGGTCCCGAGCGCGCCGTGGTGTTCCAGAGCTATTCGCTCTTGCCCTGGCTCAGCGTGCGGCAGAATGTGAAGCTCGCGGTCGATCAGGTGTTCGCGCACTGGACGCCTGCGCGCCGGCTGGCGCACACCGAGCATCACATCGCGCTCGTGGGTCTGTCCGCCGCGCGCGACAAGAAGCCCGCCGAGCTCTCCGGCGGTATGCGCCAGCGCGTGGCCGTGGCGCGCGCGCTCGCCATGGAACCCGAGCTGCTCTTGCTCGACGAGCCGCTCAGCGCACTCGACGCGCTGACGCGCGCCACCCTGCAAGACGAGCTGGCGCGCATCTGCCAAGTCAGCGGCAAGACCATCTTGCTCATCACCAACGATGTCGATGAAGCCATCCTCTTGGCCGATCGCATCGTCCCACTCGACGCTGGGCCCGCTGCCAAGCTCGGCCCTTCGTTGTCGGTCGACATCGAACGACCGCGCGATCGTAAGGCGCTCAACCACGACCCACGCTTCAAGCGGCTGCGCGCGCAGGTCATCGACTACCTGCTCGAGTCGGGCCGCAAGCGCAAGCAACGCCTTTGCGCGCCGAAACCCATCGAGATGTCCCCGAGCCCGGAGCCCGCGCGATGAGCACGAAGTACCTGGAGATCAGCCAAGTCAGCAAGGTGTTCGGCAACACCGCCGTAGTGCAAGGCTTCGACCTCAACGTCTCGCGCGGCGAGTTCGTGACCGTCATCGGTCACTCGGGCTGCGGCAAGTCCACCGTGCTGTCCATGGTCGCTGGGCTCACGCACAGCAGCGCGGGCGCGATCATCCTCGGCGGCAAAGAGCTGCGCGAACCCGGTCCCGATCGCGGCGTGGTGTTCCAGGCGCCCAATCTCTTCCCGTGGATGAGCGCGCTGCAGAATGTGCAGCTGGGCGTGGAGCAGGCGCAGCCCCGCAAGTCGCGGCGCGAGCACGCTCAGGTCGCAGCGCACTACCTCGAGCTGGTCGGCCTCGGCGACTGCCTGCACAAGAAGCCTGCCGCACTCTCGGCCGGCATGCGTCAGCGCGTGGGCCTGGCGCGCGCCTTCGCCCTCGATCCGAAGCTGCTCTTGCTCGACGAGCCCTTCGGCATGCTCGACTCGCTCACGCGCATGGAGCTGCAAGACGTGCTGATCGAGCTGTGGTCACAGAATGACAAGTCGGCGTTGATGATCACGCACGATGTCGACGAGGCCCTGCTGCTCTCCGACCGCGTCGTGATGATGACCAGCGGGCCCCGGGCGCACGTGGGCGAGATCTTGCGTGTGCAGCTGCCCCGACCGCGCGTGCGCAAAGCGGTGCTGGAAGACCCGAGCTACTACGTGATGCGCGAGCGCATCATCGGCTTCCTCGAGAGCCAAGCGCACCGGCCGGCGCCCGCGGCAGAAGCCGTGAGCGTCAGCCCTGAGCCAACTGTCGTGCCTGCTCCACCCACTGGCCGTGCTGGATGCGAGCAGGTTGCGTCTTGAGCACGGCCGCGATCTCGACCACCTTGGCCTCGTCCCAAGCCGCGATCGCCGCGAAGCTGGTGATTCCCGTGTCCTTGAGCACGCGCTCGAAGCCGGGACCGATGCCACGGATGCGCTTGAGATCGTCGCCCTGTGCTTGCGGCGGCGCCGCCTTCAGCAGCGCGAGCTCGGCGCGCAACTGCGCGAGCTCGGCGTGCAGACCAGCGTCGCTCGGCGCTCGCGACTGGGCTGCCTGGAGCTGCGCCAGCTCCGCGCGCAGCTGCTCGATGGTGGCTGCCTGGCTCGCGTCGCTCTGAGCTTGCGGCGGCGCCGCGTTCGGTTGCGGCGACTCGGCGCGCAGCTCTTCGATGGTGGTGTTCAGGCTGACGATCTGCGCGTCGCGACGCTTGACTTGATCGCGCGCGTAGCTGAGCTCGTCGCGCAGATCGCGCAGTGCATCTTGCGCCTTGGCCAGCGCCTGCACGCTCTGCGTCGCGTCGTCGCGACGCGGCGGCGGAGGTGGCGGGGGCACGCGCCACGAGCCGGTTGCTGCCCCAGGAGGTGGTGGTGGCATGCGCCAGGCACCCGTGCCACCAGCAACGGGCATGCTTGGCGGGCGCACCGACGCTCCCGGCGGCGGAACCGGCGGCATGCTGCCCGACGGTCGCGCGCCCACTGGCGGGAAGCTGCCCGTGCGGGCTGCTTCCGGAATCGGCGGCGGAACGCTCGAGCGCACGGCAGCCGACGGCGGCACCGGTGGAATGCTGCCCGCGGCACGGGTCGGCGGCGGCACCGGCAGCGCGGGACGCACTGCAGCTGGCGGCGGCGTGGGCGTGGGCATGAGCGCGCTGCGCACAGTTCCAGCTGACGAAGCGGCGCTCGGTGGCACGCTGCCGAGCCCCGCGGCCGGCGGCGGCACACTGCCCAGCCCTGCAGCCGGCGGAACGCTGGCTGCCTTGCCCGCTGGCGGCGGCGCCAGCGGCGGCACGCTGCCACCAAGCGCAGCTGCGCGCACACCGGTGGCGGTGGTCGTCGTGACCTCCTGCCGCGTGTGGCCACCTGCGTGCCCGTCTGCGTGCCCGTCTGGCTGTGTCCCCGCACCCAAAGGCTGCGTCATGCTCACCTCGACCCGTTGCATTGCGCCGAGGTGTACCACAGCTGCGCAGCTCGATCATGCGCCAAGCGGCGATCGGCAACTGCGGCCATGTCGCCGACATCCACCCACATGGCGCGGGCGTGAGCGGGTTCCACGGCCCGAGCGACGGCGCCTATGCTACCCACCGAGCCATGCGAGCCTCGATTCCGGTTCTGGCGGCCCTGCTCCTGGCGGGCTGCAACGCCAGTGAGCAACCCGGCAAGGCCCCTTCCCCCACGGTCATGACGACCGCCGTCCACGCCGCCGCCCGGCCCGTGGCGCAGGGCAAGCCCCGCCTCGTGCCCGGCGCGCTGCCGGTGGCACCATTCGTGGCCGAGCAGCTGCTGGCCGACCCGAGCGCGCACACGATCGTGTACGTAGGCGCGAGCTGGTGCGAGCCTTGCCAACGCTTCCACCGCGCGTTGCAGAACGGCGAGCTCGACGCAGCCCTGCCCGGCACGCGCTTCATCGACTACGACTACGACCTCGCCAATGCCGCACTCGAAGCCGACGGCTACCACTCGCAACTCATCCCGCTGTTCGCGCTACCCACGAGCGACGGCAAGAGCAGCGGCCGAACCATCGAGGGGTCCATCAAGGGCGACGGCGCGGTGGACAACATCATGCCGAGATTGCGGCAGTTGCTGGCGACGGCTGGGCAGTGAGAGAGAGACTGGTGCGCGATGTCGACTCCCCGACGCACCCACGGCACGAGAGATTCGAGACGAAGGTATCCGTGCCGCGCGCTACAACCAAGCCTTGATTTGGCGGCTACCAGGGCCAGCCGCGCACGATGACCACTGCGAGCGCGACCAAGATCAGCGCGAGCACGGTGTTGCCGCGACCCATCCAGGAGGCGAGGCGCCGCAAGCGTTCCGTCTCCGGGGAACCCGGGGCCTGCCGTTGCGCCTGCGTCGCTGCAGGGCCGATGCGGAAGTCGTGCAGCGCGCTGAGCGCGAGCACCACGATGAACACCGACAGCTTCAAGGTCACGGCATGCCCGAACGGCGAAGCGCGCCAGGCGGCGTCGGCGAAGTTGCGAAGGTGCACGCCGCGCACCCACAGATTGAAGCTGCCCGTGAGCAGCACGATGCCGAAGCACACCCAGCCCACGCTGCGGAAGCGCCGGCCGGCATCGCGCATCAGCCCCGCGGCCACCACACGGTCGGCGCGCCGCAGCCACGGCACCACCACCAGCACCAGAAACAGCATGCCACCGACCCACGTGATGGCAGCCATGATGTGCAACCACACGGACAACACGTACAAGATCTGCAAGTCGCCTCCGGTCGCCGGCGGGCTCAGGCGGGCTCCGCAGGTAGATACGCGCCCTGCAGCCACGCGCAACGCAGGCGCCCGGCCAGTGCCTCGGCCACGAATGCCAAAAGCAAGCTGCAGCCAACAGCTGCAGCCGCTGCAGCGAGTCCCGGCCCCAAGCGCGCCGCGAATGCGCGCAGTACCGGCACGTGCAAGACGTACAGCGCATAGCTCGCGTGGCCCAGTTGCACGAGCGGACGTGCGGCGGCGTGTTCGAGCACGCGCTGCAAGCCAGCAAAGTTCAGCGGTGCCCGCAGCACGGCGAGGCCCACCAACAAGAGCGTGCAGCTCACCAGCACGCCATGGAACTGCGGGCCGCCCGGGCCAAGGCGCAGCGCGAACAGCACGCACCACAGACCCGCGAACACAGGCAACGGCAGTGACGCCTCGCGCTGAGTGCTCTGACCACTAGGGCGCAGCAGGGTCGGTCTCCACGGGCTTGGCCTCGCGGCGCTTGCGCCAGAGCGCCATACCCAAGCGCACGCCTTGCAGCGCAAGCCCAGCCACGAGCCCCGGCACGCCGGCGCCGATGCCGAACGAAGCTCCGCCGTCGTCGAGCCTGCGAAAGCGTGCGTGACCGCCTTCGATCTCGATGAAACCGATGGGCCAAGCGACGAAGCCGCCGCCGCCACCCAGCCCCGCGGGCAACTCAGGATCGATGCTCGCAGCGACGCCCGCGGCGTGAGCCGGCTGAGGCGGCTGCGCCAGCACACCTGTGAGATTGACACCGGCACCAAAGCCACCGAACACGCTCGCCACCGGGATGACGGTGACGTTGCCCGCGGTCACGTGCTGGCCGAAGACCGCCCGTACGTCGGCCTTGCCGCCAACCTTCTCGGCCAGCCTATCGAGCACACCGGCGAAGCCCGTGGCCGTGTGCTTGGCGTCGTGCACGGCCTCTTGCAGACCGCTGACCGTGACATTCGCGCTGACGCTCGGGTCTGTGGGATCGCTCATGACGCCTGCCAAGATACGCCCGCGGCTGTGGCTGTCCACCTTTCGGCTGGGCCATCCGCGCCGCGCTCGCATCCACGCGCAGAACCCGGACGAGAAGTACAGGACCGATGCCGAGTACGGGACCGCTGGGCGTGGGCAGCAACGTGCTGCCGCATGCGGTGCGCGAGTCCCCTGAGCTGGACTCGTTCCAGCTTACTTCGTGGCGGGCACCGCACCGGTAACGAAGTCCTGCGTCCACAGCACGTCGGGGACCGGGGTCGAGCCTTGCAGGGTGGTTTGCCACTCGTCATCGGTGAGGCGTTTCCAGTGGTCGGTGATGGTCTCGTAGTACGACGAAGCCACGCCCGCGTAGGCTTTCGCCCCCGTGCAGGTGTCCACCGTCACCACGAGCAAGCGCGCGTAGCCGGTGCCCACGTGCAAGATGCGCCCCACGTCGCTGCCGCCTTCGTCGGTAGGCTGCGTGTGCACGTCGGCGATGGTGGGCGCGAACTCGGTCCTGGCCTTGCCAGCGGCGGCCCCGTCGTAGATCAGGTCCGCGTACCAACCGCTGTAGCTCGGCGGCGCGCCGCAGACGCCGTCTTGGTTGTTGCGCACGATCTGGTTGATGAACGCCATCTGCTCCGCAGTGAACGGCTTGCCCTGCTGCTGCAGCGTGGCCATGTCGCCGAGCTTCACCATCGCTGCACGCAAGTGGTCGAAGTACAGCTTCACGTTGCCGGCAACCTCCGGACTCGCCGCGCCCACGAGCACGTCGGCCAGCGCCACGCCGTGCTCGGCGAAGCGCGCCAGCGCCGCGTAGAACGCCGGGTACGGGTCGACGTACGCGGCCGGGAACTCACAGACCGTGCCCGAGGTGTAGCTCTGCTTGACGTACAGAATGGTGTCGTGGCGCAGCTGTGCCCACGACCCGAGCTGCGTGCTGAGCATGCGCCGGCCCCAGGCTTCGGTGCCGATCACCGTCGGCAAGCCCGCGCTCTTTGGGTCGGCGGTGTCGCT
>JADGRE010000242.1 GCA_017881185.1 Pseudomonadota bacterium
CGTGCGCAATCTGAAGGAGCTCGGCACGCTGTGGGTGGTGGTGCCCGACGCGCAGCTGCGCGCGACCGAGCAACACTTCGCGGCGCAGCCGGTGCGCGTTCCAGGACTGCGCATCGTCGGCGAACGCAGCATCGTGCCGGAGTTGGACTTGATCCGCCCCAGCGGCTGGTACCGGCAGCAACTGGTCAAGCTGGCCATCGCGGAGCACGTTGCCAGCTCCTGCTACCTCACGCTCGATGCCGACGTGATCTGCACGCGCGCGGTGTCCGCGCAAGCGCTCGCGCCCGACGGCAAACCAGGTTGCTATGTGATTCCGGAAGACCTGCACCCGGACTGGTACCGACACAGCGAAGGCATGCTCGGGCTGCGCGCCAGCCGCACGGGTATCCTGCACAACGTCACGCCCGCGGTGCTGGTGCGCGATGCGGTGCTCGAGCTGCGCGATTTTCTGCAAGCAAAGCGTCTACAGCCGGGGGTGCGCGGCGCCAAGCAAGCGGCTGCGCTCGCCCTCACGAAACTGACGCGTCGCAGCGACTTCGCGCGTTGGCGCGTGATGTTGGCAGCTGGCACGCCGTGGACCGAGTACGGCATCTACTACACCTTCCTCGAGGCCACCCGCCGCTTCGACCGCTACCACACGCATGCGCCGCGAGCCATCTACGACGTCGAAGGCTCACTCTGGCGCGCGGACCGGGACCGCTTCGATGACTGGGACCCGGAGGCGTGCTTCACGGGCGAGGGACCACCGTGGTTCATCGTGGTGCAGTCGAACGCGGGGATTGATCCCAAGCGCGTGTGGGCGAAGATGGAGCGGTGGCTGGGCTGAGAGCTTTCTGATGCACCCGAACGGGCGTGTTCACGCCCCGCCGCCATGCCCGACCTTGCGCCAGGCCGCGACCGCGTGGGCTTGCTCGTCGGCACGCCGCGCCAACTGCTGAACATATTTGCGATCGACGTTGAGGAGCGCCGCGGCCGCGTAGCGATTGCCGCCGCAGCCTGACAAGGCCGCATGGCTCATGCCGACGCGCAGCGCGCGCTGCGCGTCCTTGAGGCCGACACGACCGACGAGCGACGTGCACAGGGTGCTCAACGCGCTGCGCGCCTCGAGGGCAGCGCGGGCGCAACCCTGGAGCGCTTGGGGAGTTGCCGGATGGTCGATGATGCGCAGGAAGCGGTAGCGCCGCGCTGGCTTTTCAGAGTCTACCGCTCGCAACAGCACGCACTGAATCAACGGGGCGGTGCGCCGTGCTTGGTCGAAAAACTGGGCAGCACTCGCAGCGCCCTCGGGCCCCATTGACACGAAAAGCAGATCGAGGCCGGGGTGCAACAGCTGGTTGCCCGTTTCAGTCGCGTCGGATTCGGTGCAGTTGACGCCGAGCTTCGTGAGCGCGTCGACCAAATCACGGCGTGCGCCTTCGCTGGTTTCAACCACCAACGCAGCGAGTGTGTCTGGCTGCTGAGCGGGACCCTGCGAGGACACAGCCGCATGCACACCGGAGCGGGCGCCGACGCGGAGGCTCAACGTAGACGCGGCGTCGGCCCGGCTTGGACGAACAGAAGCAGAATGATCCGACTTCATGAGCGCTCGCGCGTAAGCCACGCAAACCGTGGTCTTGGTTGAGTTCAGGTAAGTAGTAGCGGTTTGGGGAGCGCCCGGCACTGGTAGCGTGCCGAGGGACGCGGCCGCTTCGCCTTCCCAGGGTTTCACGGTCTCGACATCGCGAGCCACCGTGAAGGTCCGCGCGGTTCACGCCGCCGACGTCCGCATCACGGCAAATGCAAGCGCGCCACGCCGCCGGGCCCGATCACGAGCGCATCATTGTTGTCTAGCACGTGGAATGCAGCGATTCCTTGCAGTGTGGAGTCGATCGGCTCGTGGCTCGGGCCGATATCCATAGGAACGTCGAACGTGTCCCGTTGCTGCAGGTCGGCAGAATAGCGATCCACGATCCAGTGGAGTTCGCGCGCCGCTCCCGTCTGGGTCACCACGTACGTGCGGTCCGTAACGTCCACGTCCAGGCCGAACAAGAGCGGAACGTAGTAGTCCTCACGCAGATGACCAACACCCTTCACCGTCGCCTTGCTCGGATCGAAGGCGCCGGCGGGAAAGCGATCCAGCACGTAGCCATCCTGTCCAAGCAAGGGTCGTCCGTGGTGGTCGACCGCGAGAATCGCGTTCGGAGTGCTGGCTCCGATCGCGTAGTTTGCCTGCAACTCGGCCTTGGTCTGGGAATCGAGCGCCCCGCTGCCGGTCGCAGACTGCCACGCCACATTGCCCTGCGCGTCGAACTGGACCATCGCGAAGCCCACGGGCGTGCGCGTCACCAGTAGCGCGGTGTCGTCTTCGACAAGCAATTTCATGATCGCGCTAGTGGGAGACTGGTTCTCAGGCCACGGCCCCTGCTCCGACGCGAGCGAGGTCTGGCGCCACACCACTTGACCCGAGCGCGTATAGCGCGAAACCTCCGAGATGCCGTCGCCCTCGCCGGAACGTCCGGCAACCAGGATGTCGTTGCCGATGACGCTCAGCGCACGCGCGTCGGTCGCATGATCCGTCTCGAACAGCAGCTTCAGTTTGCGTGACACGGGGATCTGATAGACGCGAAGGCGCGCGTTGTTGATCTGGCCGTCAGACACCGCAAACAGATCCCCACCGCGTGGGTCGACGGCGAGCGCCAGTGCCACCGGCGCTCCCGCACTGGAGCCCGAGCCTCTGCTGTTCGTGCTGATGCTGCCGTCGCGCCACGATTCGCTACCGTCCGCAGCATGAGCCGCCAGCGACACGCCCCCTGCGCCAGGTGTCATTGAGACCAATTCGGTTGCAGCCACGAATGTTCCATCCGCGTGCACCACGACCGACCACCTTCCCAACATACAGTTCAACCCACACTGAAACGACCACGGCCGTGTCCAGACCCAGCTCGCAGTGCCCACGGGTTTCGCTGTAGCAGGGAAGTAGGTGTCCCCCTGCAACGGCGACAGCTTGGCGGGCACGCAGCTCGTGGCGGCGCCTTCGCAGCGCAATTCGCCGATCGAAAGCGGGTCTCCATTGCAGCTGACAGAAGCAAGGCTCCAGGCGCCCAACCAGAGCAAGGTCTTCACGCGATCGGGGTTCATTAGTGATCTCCCATGAATCCTGGTGTCACTGTCCTTGGTGTCTGCGCTTGGGCGCGCTCGTGTCGGAATCGACCGCTTCCGACAACAATTCGCGAATGCGTCGCGCGTGCGCCGAACCCGGGAAGCGTTGCATGAAGCTGGCCGCGCGAGCGCGAGCGGCCGCGAGGTCGTTGCTCGCAAGCAGCGCATCCACCGCAATCACTTCGCGCTCCTGCGCGAAGGTGCCGTCCGGAAACCGCATCGCGTGCTCGGCGACGAGCACAAGCGCGCGCCGCGGTGCCGAGCGCGCCGCAGCGCGCGCACGCTTGAGCAACGCTAACTCGGCCACAGGATCGATCCCGGCACCAACAATTTCAGGCCGGTGGGTGGGCGCTCCGACTGCACCGCGACCAACGAACCCACGGCGAGCACCGCCATCCGTTGCATTCACTGGGCGTGTGGCGACCGAGTTGGAGGCCGGAAGCGGCGCCATTGCTGGCGCAGTCATGGCGGCGCTGCCAGTGACCGGCGCGACCGCTACAGGCGGCGCCACACTCGGACGAGGACCATCGGGACGCGCACGCGACGAATGCCACAGCCACGCCGTGACCGCCGCCGTCAGCAGCATGATCACGGGCAAGACGCGCGCGACTCTACTGCCCGCGAACGCAGAAGCGCCCGGAGAGCGCACCTCATCGGTCGACCAGCGCCGGTCGGTCGCGTGCGACGAGGAACCGTCCGTCGCAGCAGGCGGCAGACCGAACCCGGCACGCAATCGCGCAAGCTGCTCGACACTGGGTGCTTGTTGACGCGCAGCGCGTAGCGCAGAGCCGAGCTCGGGCGGTAACGCCGCAGCGCCTGGGGAACGCGGAGCTTTGTGTTCTTGGCTCACGCCACCCTCCTTCTCGCACGCAAGCGCTTGAGCTCTGCTTCGATCTCACGGCGCGCGGCGTACAACCGCGAAAAGGCCGTATTCGAAGAGCACTCGAGCACGTCGGCGACCTCGCGCATGGGCAACTCTTCGATGTCGTGCAACACGAACACCTCACGCTGTTCCGGCACGAGCCTGGCGAGCAGCGCGTCCAGTAGCTCGACCGATTGCTTGTTCGCGAGCTGCGCGAACGCATCGCCGTCCGTGTCATCGAACGCTACCGGCAGGTAGAGCTGCTGACCAAGTAGCTCACGCGCGTGCCCCGCCCGACCGCGCTGATGAGACGCGACGCGGCGGCAGATGCCGTGGATCCATGTCTTGAGCGCCGAGCGTCCTTCGAACTGGGGCAGATTTCGGTGCACGACGAGGAACACTTCCTGGCACGCGTCATCGAGATCGCGCTCCGCGACGCCGTAACGCGCGAGCACACGCCATGCGAATGCCACGTGCTGCGTGAACACTCGTTCAAAGTCGGCCAGCGCGTCGTCCAAAAACGGTCCTTGCTTGTGAGTGCGCGCTGCCGTGACGATTCTTGATCAAAAGCGCATCTGCAGCCCGAAACTCACGGCGCCGGCCAGAAGCGCCGACTGGGCGGCTTGCCGCTGCAAACCGGCGGAGGCATACGTCACGCGATGTCGGGGCCACAAGCCCTGCCCGTCAAGCGCAAACACCAGCCACAGACCAGCCCACAGCTGACGTTCTAGCCTACCACCGAGGCGCGGACCGACGACCCAGCGACGCTGGCTTGGACCGCTGAACCCGACGGGCCGGGCTTCTAGCTGCGCAAGCACGCTACCCACGCACGCCGACAATTCCCAGCCCGGACGGGACCACAGCCGCGGGCACGCCGCCAGGTCCAATTGCCACAGGCTGATGTGCACGCGCGCGCCGCGCTCCAACGCGACCTCTTGGCTCAGCCAATCACCAGCGTGCAGCCACAGCAAGAGACCGTCAAAACCGGCGCCGACGCCTGCAGCGGGGCCAAATGCTGGTCCGGGCAATACGCCCAGCGCGGCAGCTGCCATGAGCTCGCCGCGCAGTCTCAGCGGTCGCCCAGGCGACCGACGGATCGCGGGCGCAGACCGAGACGCAGGCCGTGTGCGGAGCCGACTCGGCGGTAGTTCGGTATGGTGAGGCGGGTGCGCTCGAAGATTGGTGAGCAGCTCCGCGCCGGGATCGTCGTCGCCGGACGCGAACTCACCCGGCAACTCGGCCAAGGCTGCGTCTGGGTCGATCGCGACTGCGACTACGAACGCCAGTTGGTCGTCCATCGCGCGACAGTCAGCATCCGCGCTGCTCAGCGCGCGCTTGCCGAGAATCTGTCCCGCTCCGCTGCTGACCACGATGGACGCCTGATAGCCACCCGTGACCCGTGCAATTCGGGCCTCGATCGAGACTTCCGCCTGCGACGCCGCCACCAGCACGGGACCGACCAGGCGCTCGACGCGCCGACCCAGCTCGGCAGCACCGATGCACGTTTCCGCTCCGGGCTCACGCACCCAACTGAGCGCGCTGCGCCTGGGCTGGGCGCTCGCAGGCGCCGCGCACACGCCGATGCCCACGGCGACCAAGCAAACGCGCCGCAGCGCGTGAACGAGACTGGTGCGCGCCAACTGACCCCTCGGTCGCGCAACATACACAAGCAGCACCGCTCTGCACACCCGGAGCCAGAGAGAGTGCTGATGGATGTGTACACCGTCGGAGGAGCGCCCCCTTGGCTACGAATGTCCCGGCCAGTCAGGCAAGCTGGCGCCATCCCTGGCGACGTAGACCACACTCTCGCCATCCAGCCATTGAATGCTCGTCATGCCTCTGACCACTCGCGTCAGCTCTCGTGGAAACGTGCGCTGCGATTGGGCGGACTGATGCACTACCTCGATGCGGCACAACGTGGCTCCGCAGTGGACTGCCTTGAGCGACGAATCCGGGACCGAACCTGCTTGGAACAGCGGCCACAGCTGTGTCTCGAGCTCGGACTGCCAGCGTTCGTCGACTCTCTCGCGCTCACGTGCGGCGTCGAGACCTCCAAAGTACTCTGCGAATGCGCTGCGCTCCTTCTCGCGCGCTTGCTCGGGAGAATCCGGCGCGACTGCCAGCGACGGCGCAGCCGGCTTGTCATCGACCGTCGGTGTTGCGGTCGGCGCTTCGTGCGCAACTGCGCGCTGCACGCTCGCCTCTCGCTCCAGCTGCGCGGTTCGCTGCTGCAGGTACTCTAACTGATGCGCCAGCGAGGCGAGCTTGTCGTCGCCGCCAGGATGGGCGCGAGCCGCCGGCGCTGCCGACGGGGGACGCAGGATCACCATGGTCCAGACAGCCACGAGCGCCAGTACTCCGAAGACGATTCTCGGCCAACGGTACATCGCAACCTCCTGTGTGACGGTGAAACAATCCCCGGTGCCTTGCCACGCCACGGCGGAGCGGCCGCATCGGCTCGCGAGCCGTGGCAGTGGCTGAGGCGAGCAACCGTCAGTGCTCTACCCAGTTGATCTGGCTGATGTACGCGCCATTCTTCATCCAGCACTCGAGCGTGTAGATTCCCCACCCACCGCCAGCACCGAGACTGCTTCCCCAGTTGATGTCGTTGGTGCCACTGTTGTACGTCGGCAGGTTCAGCGAGGTCGCCCGGTAGATGCCGCCACCGTTGGTGGCCTCGCTGCGGGCCGTACAGTACGAACCGCTCACGAACTGCGCCTGCCCGCCGTACAAGCCCAGCGCCAGGCCGTTCGTGTTGCCGACGTTGTCTCTCGGGATTGGGCAGTCTGCCCACATGTCCGAGCCCGCGTAGAACGCGCGGTCGTTGGTCGACCAAACGTTCGTGTTGTTGCTGGCATGGCACACGGTGCCGGAAACCGTGTGCCACGCGCTATCGGCGCGCGCGGCGGACGCAGCGAGGATCGTGAAGAAAAGCGAGAGCCCTGTCGCGACGATTGTTCTGTCTTTCATGACTCGTTCTCCTTTGCTGAATGCAACCGACCGCCGGTCGACGACGGCTGCACGGACCGTCACCTGCAAGATGGAGGTGACCGAGCTTGGATATGCGCGCCCGCCTTGCTTGTAAATCTGCGACTATTGTCGCTGCAGCAGACGCCCCGGGCGCACGTTCAAGCCGTTCGTCGCTCAACTCAATGCCGCCACAGCAGCTGCCCTTCCAGACCTCCGGCGCCCCGTGCTATGCGGGCCCTGTCATGATTCGCCGTCCACGCAAGCCTCGGACTCCGCTCGCGCTGCGCGAACGCCTGCGCT
>JADGRE010000243.1 GCA_017881185.1 Pseudomonadota bacterium
GTGCGCTCGAACGTCGTCACCCGAACGGTCCCCCCGGCGTGGGCCTCGGTGACGACGCCGCCGCCGAGCTCAGGCAACCCGTCGAGCGCGCGCGGAGGCCGAACGCCGACGAACTCGCTGCCCTGGAAGCTCAGCGAGCGCAGGTGACTTCGGGTGAGCACCGCGAAGCGATGCCAGACCGAGTACGCCTTGCCCCGGAACTGCAACGCCGCGTGGTAGGCGACCGCAGCGTCGGGGGCGAGCTTCGTCGCGAGGAGAAACGGATCGACCTGGAACGTGGCTCGCGTCGATCCCGCCGGCACCGCTGCGTAGAGGCCCCGACGGACGTGCAGGATGTTCTCGGCGGCAGCGTGCCGGGTGAGCAGGCTGTCGGCCGTCCGGGGGCTTCGGTCGCGACCATCCCCATGCGCCGCGAGGTACTCCTCGTGCGTGAATACTGGGTGGGTAGCGAAAAAGTCGGCGGATCGCATGGTTGCCATATCGGATCGTTGTACGGATTAATAGTACGCGCACCGGATGTTTTCGGCAAGTTGGTGGCGATCGCCACTTGTCGATTATGAGCGAAGCACGGATCTATAGTCCGTGTATCGATTACTTTCGACCACTCCATCAGGCCTGGTGCGAGCACGCCGGCGTGCGCGATGTTCCGTGCGCAGCAGTGCGCATGCTCCAGGTCGCGCACTGCGATCGTGGGAGCGTGGGCGGGGTGCGCAGTCAGCCCAGGGGCAGCGCCAGCTGGTCTGGGCGAAACCGCTCGGGGTCTGGGCGGTGACCGAGGTGGTGGTCGAGCGCCGAGACCTGCCCGTGCGAACACCCGCGCGATGGCGTCGCTGCTTTGAGCGAGCTCGACCAGGCGCACCCCTCCGGGTGTCACGAAGCGCGTCAGCCGACCACCGGAACGTCCGGCAGTCTTCGATGGTCGGTCCCATCGTCACCGCTCGCCCGCGGCCTTAGCCGCTCAAAGTTTGCTCGCTACCCGCCTGAAGTTGTGCATCGTTCTCGGAAGATGCCGCGTAAACGCGCGCCTCTGTTGCACCCAAGTGTCCACGATGAGGTGAATGCGTCGAGCGCGGCGATAGCGCGCAGCCAGCAGCCACCAGCCTTGGGGCGCCGCTTACCAAACGATGCCGACGTCGAGCCACGGGCCATGGCGGATCGAAATCAGCGATGCGCCTAGGCTCGAGTCCGAGCCCTTGCTGTCATTGGCTCCCCGGTCCGAGGGTTTGTCGCCGCCGTACAGCGCGTCGGCGTCGCATCGATAGAGCGGGCGCACGTAGATTCCCAAGCCCGCCAGCGCGCGCACGCGGGACATCCACAACCAGCCGAGGTCGATGTGCAGGCCCGCGGAGCCTTCGACAACGTACGCGCTCGCGCCACCGCGCATCGGGCGCACCTTGTCGAACTTCAAGAAACCGGCACCAATCACCAAATCAGCGTCGATGACGAAGTCTGAGTAGTGGTTTTCGTAGCGTGCAGCGTAATCGAGCTTGGAGTAGCCGATCAGCAGGCGAACTTCATCGATCTGCGTGTCTCGAAAGTAACTACCTGCATAGGCGTAGCTGGTCGAGCCCGGTGCCGCGAAGAACGCGTGGTACGTCAGCGGCAACGCGTAGCGCGCGTACGAGACACCATACTTGATGCGCCACTTGTTGAGCGCGAGTGCCTCGGCGGCCCAGTAATCTGTGTCGATCTTGAGTCGGCCGCGCTTGTCGTCGTCGCCGTTGTCGCCCGGTTTGGCGAAGCCGACGTAGTGCCCGAACGTGCCACGCACCTGTATGTCATGGCCGAGGAACAAGTCATCGAAACGCAGCGAACCCAGCAGGTTGCCGAGTTTGCCGCCGGCCGCGCGATTGGCGGAGTCGACGATGGACTGCGCATAGCCGAGCGCGAGCTGTGTCGACCACAACCGTGCCTCGAACGAGCCCGTCAGCAGAAGCGTGTCGCCCAGCGTGCGTTGCGCGGTGCCGACCTTGATGCCACCCGTATCCTTGGTTTGGAGCCTCAGGTCGAGCGCATGCCACAGCGTGTACCAGCCGCCGCCGCCGACCTGGAGGTACCAGAACTTGTAGCGGTCGTTCCAGTTGCCCAGATCGCGCAACGGAACCTCTGCAAGATCCAGGGGCGAAGAAAGCTGTGCCCAGACGCGTGTCTGGTGTTCGACGTCGTCCCACCAGCTGACCCACGTCGTGCCGTCACGCGTTACGCCCAGATGGGGGTAGAAGCCGGCGTTGCGGTCATCGCGCCGCACCACGGTATTGGCTTCCTGAAGCAGGCTGCCGTTGCGCAGAAACCCGGTTCGCAACCCTTTGTTGTAGGTGGTACGTAGGTAGTACCAGGTCGCGACGACACCGTAGCCGACGGGTGCGGCGTCTAGCTGCCAACCGCTCTCCTTGGTGTCCAGCTCGATCGTCTTCCACGTCACACCGTCGTTGCTGGTGGCGACGTTCATCGTGTCTGCCACGGTGTCGTGAAAGAACACGTAGACCCAGCCGTCGGCTGCGGCAATGCTGCGCCAATCGTACATCGAGTCTTGGGCGATCTTCGTCCACTTCAGTTGTGGTGCAAAGCGGGCGACCTGCAGATCCCTGCCATCGCGCCCCACCACCCACAGAGCGCCCTGCAGTTCG
Source organism: Pseudomonadota bacterium (assembly GCA_017881185.1). Taxonomy (GTDB): domain Bacteria; phylum Myxococcota_A; class Polyangia; order Polyangiales; family JAFGIB01; genus JADGRF01. The sequence continues at coordinate 2,628 of JADGRE010000243.1, forward strand.
AAGAACTCCACCGGCGGTTGTTTGCGCAGACTTGTCGCTTCGATTAGTCGCTCGCCCCATGAAGAAGACGGTAAAGCGGCCTCGGTCACGACCATGCCGTCCGCGACGTAGTCGTGGGACGGCTGGCTCGGTTGTCGCACGCTCCACGCTCGCGCGAAGTGACCGGGGCGGCTGTAGATGCCGAGCGCATCCGCCTCGAATCCGGCTTCGGCGAAGCCTTCGGCGAGCACGCCGTCGATGCTGTGACCGAACGCCTGCATCAACCGCACGCGCGTCCGAGTTTGTTGCTGCGAGCCTTCGGTGCGCGTGTCGATGTAGAGGCAGGCCGCCGCGGCGTTGGGGCCGACATCACAGACGAGCTGGGCGACGGTCCCACCCGGATGCAACGTGAGCACCGTCTTCCCGGTCTGCAACGCAACGATCGTGGTACCGATCAAGCAGTACGTGTCTTCGCCCGGATTCCAGCAACGCTGCGGTTCTCCGTTGATTGGATGCGCACTGGGCTGCAGTCCTTCCGCGGTCGCACGTTGCGTGAGCAGGAGGCCCCAACAAGCGATGGCCAGGACGACAGCCGGCACGAATCGATGCATGACGGCAGCTGACATCGTCACACCGGGTCAAACAGCATCGCAGCCAACTCGGCGCGGTCGAGTCGACCGTCGTCCCGGTCCAGTTCGGGGTGACGCCCCCCATAAGCACGACCGAAGGCGCGCAGCGAAATCGACATCTGCAACGTCCACGAACCACTGGCTTTGATAGCATTGAGGCTGCTCTCGAGACTGGCAACCACTGTCGGTAAGTGCAACGCAAAGCGGCTCGTCGCGAACGCGCCAGACGCGCTGGTCGTGAGCGAAACTCCGGCGCTCGTCAATCGCGCCGCCTGCTCCGCGAAGCGTGGGACGAGCACTGCAAGCGACTTTCCAAGGGCGCGCAGTTTCTTCAGCTCGTCGGCTAGCTGCGCATTGGCACCGCTTGCGGTCGCTCTCTGCAGCGCGCGCGTGACGTTTGCCGAGAGCTGCGCGTTCGCGACGACCCGCTCACCCAGTACCTGGCTCGACAGCGCGATCATTCGATTGACCGTACGCAGCGTTTGGTAGCTGAGCGCCTTGGCAACCACTGCTTGCTTCAGAAACATGTCGTATTCCGCGATGCCAAAACGTGCATAGACGAATTCGACCGCTCTTCCCTCCTCGTCCTTCGCGTTGATCAGAAAATCGGTCTCTGGATCGCCTTGAAACCTCGACATGTCTGCACCGAGATCTGCGAGTGTCACACTGCCTGGTGCTGGCAATTCGGTGACGTCCGCAATCAACTTGTGCGTGACGACGGACAGATCGAAGTTTGCTTGCACGAGGTCCGCCGGAAGCTTCATCACTTCGTGCTCGAGCGAATGCGTCGGCAGCGTGTTGGCGGCAATCTCGAGCGCCTGAGATGCGCTACAAGCGCTCAACACGAGGCACACCAAGCACAGGACACGACGCACCTGTGCTTCTAGCCAGTGCCAGCTGCAACGACGCTGGCACCTGCACCTTTCGCCACGATGCGCGATCGCAACATTCACGACGACCATCGTGCCCCCCTGAAGTCAAGAGACCGCGGCCGTTACCACGCACCGCCGGGACATGTCCACTGCAAATCGACCTTCGGATGGACCTGCTGAAGCGCTATCCTCGATGGCCATGACGCTCGTGCATTCCACTTCGGTCGTGCGTCGGCGCGCCAATGCGACCCAGCCTGGTCATTAGAGCGACCCACAGTTCGGAGCGCGGGTGGTTGTTCCGACGTGATAGACACCATCGCTCGTCAGGAAGATCGGCGCGCTGGAGCCGTACCCAACGTCGACGACATTGGTTAGACCAAAGTTCGACGCATAGGTTTTGAAGCCGGTTCCCCAGCACCAGAGTGTGTTGTCGTCGTGCACGGCGCAGAGCGAGGGACCATGGCCGGAATAGCCATCAAAATCGCCCCCACCTTGCAGATCGACGACTCCGTCGAGCGCGGCGCCGCTTTGGATTTTCACGGTGGTGGGACTCGTGACGAACGCGACCGTGCTGCCCACCCCGGAGATGCCGTAAGTGTAGTTAGATCCCCAGCAGCGGATCTCGGTTCCGTCCAGCGCGCAGACGGTGGCCTCATAGTTCGGGGTGCTGCCCGAGGCGATCACGACCTTCTTCGGATCCGACAAACCGAGCACTTTCGTTGGATACTGTCGATTTGTGGTGTCGCCTTGACCTAGGTTGTAAGTGTAGTTGTAGCCCCAGCACCACACCTCCTTGGAAGTGGATCCCTGCACGAGGGCACAGGCCGAACCGCTACCTCCCAAAGCGACATCCGAAACGCCCGTGAGTGCGTTGAGGCCGTCTTTCGTGATGGCGGCTGCATAGGCAGAGGAGAGCGTGGTGCCGCCGTTCACGATCCACGTCACATCACCCCAGCAGTACAGCTTTCCGTTGCTCCCGACCGCGCAGGAGGTGTTCGTCGCTAGCGCGTCGGTGTTGTAGTAGTCGAAGGACGTCGTTGCCATGTCGGTGAGCGATGTAAGTGGCTGGCCGACTGCCACGAGGACCTGAAACGCGCGATAGAGCGCTCCCGTGGTGTCCTTCGCACCGTTGCCCAGCTGGCCGACGGAATTGCCGGTGGCTGCAGTGCGCCAGCACCAGGCCGTTCCATCCATCAACACAGCACAACCGTGCTGCTGACCTTGCTGCACGGACTTCACGTTCTGGAGTGGCAATCCGGTCGTCCCGTTGAGCACCACCGTTTGCGTGGTCGCGTCCAGTGCTTCTTGGAGCAGCTGTCCATCAGCGCGCAGTATGTAGTTACCGAACAGCTTCTTTACGCAGCTGCAACTCGCGCTACCCAAACACACGAGATCACTGCCGCAGGAACTTCCGCAGCATGTTTGGCCTAGCGCGCCGCAGGTCGCACCGGCGTCGTCACCGGCAACTGCGGCGTCCGAGCCACTCGCACCACCGCTGCCGCCTGCACCGCCGCTGCCACCTGCGCCGCCGCTGCCAGCTCCGCCTGCGCCACCGCTGCCAGCTCCGCCCGCACCACCACTCCCACCGACGGTTGCGTCGTGAGTATCGGTCCGGCCGGAATCAGTTCCACTGTCGCGCCCGGCGCCGACACCGCCATCCGGCGTCTTGTCACTCGCCGGCGTACAGGCGCCAAACGTTACTGACAGCAGAAGGATCGACAACGCCCAAGCCGCAGATGCCGGCACCCAATCTTGATGGAGCTTCATTCTAAGGTCCCCTCTCGACAAGCCAAGAATCTCGGACAAACCCACAAGCGCCGACGTTGCGCACAACCGGACTATTCAGTCAACCTGCGTCGAACGAAATCGCCCAACTTCAATCGTGCAGATGGATCGAAACGAGGCGGACGGAGGCCGCAGTCAGCTCGGGCGCCACGACGGTTGACCTCGAATTGGGCCCAAGCGCTCGCGTACATGCCTCCCGTGCCATAGTAGTCGTTGCATGACTGCACCGAGCCAGTCATCGCTGTGCACGACTGGACGAACACCGTGCCGCTCGGAGCGTCGTGGTTTGCACCACCGCCCGCGCCAGCGCCGTTGCTACCGCTGCTCCCGCCACAAGCAACGATCCAACACGCGCAGGTGCTCAGTAACAGCGGAGCCCACCGCCGAACACGGCGCAGCTGCAGGGTGAGACGATGCCGAGGGATCCACACTGGACGGAACGTTGTGTTGTTCATACCGCGCGCGGCACCCTACCTCGACGCCATCAGCGGCGACCAGTGCGACGACGTGCTCGCGTGCAGATTGCCTAACCGTCAGCAGCCACTCCGTCTAGCTCATGTGGCCTGGTTGTCACCTGAGTGAAACCATCACGTCACCAACTCGCCGCACGGGCAAATAGGACGGCGTGCGAGTGCGAGGCGCTTCCGATCGCAGGCAACTGGAACGGCCTCTGCGCGCCCGCCCGCCAGCCGAACGCCCAGAAGTTCCTCCGGGGGCGGACGGTCGTGTGGCTTAGCTCGACGTGCGCGCAAGGGTTGTGTCGTCGAGTGTGACGCCGCGGTCGAGCACCCATGGGGTCGCCGCTTCCATGTGTAGCTCCTGGGCCACGCCCCATGGCGTGACGAGACGTTCTCGGTATGCAGCTAACGCGCTCGACCGTTCACAACAGACCTCGGGTCACCGAAAGAACCAACATGCGTGACATCCGACAGCAAACTCCTTGACGCGCGGCGCGACGATGCGCTACGCACCGCGCGAACATGCTAAACGGGCTGGGGGGCCTCCTGGTACCGCAGCGCGAGAGCGGGAGTGTCATGAGCGTACTGTCTTCTTATCGGATCAGGTCGGCGTTGAACGTCGGGTTGATCATCGGCGCGTCCGTCGTTTTCACGGGGTGCGCAACGTATCAATACGCAAAGAACGTGAAGCTGCTGTCGTTCGACGGCGACCTCACAATGGGTCGCGGCACAGGGCCTGTGCGCGGAGAGAGCTGCCAGTCGACGGTCATGGGGTATGCGGTCAACGAGTCGCCGACTCTGGATAAGGCAGTCGCGAACGCGATGCAGAAGAACCACCTGCGTTACATGAACAACGTCTCAACCGAGAACGCAGGGTTCTCCGCGGTGGTCTACGCCCGTCAGTGTT
>JADGRE010000244.1 GCA_017881185.1 Pseudomonadota bacterium
GAGCGCGCCCGCAGCGCCCGAGGGAGCCGTACTCACGTACGGTGACCGAGGAAGCGAGGACGTAAGCCGCGGATGGACCCCAAGGCGCGCCGCGATCACAACGCGCGCCGCCCGAGCCATAGGCCGGCTTCGCCACCGGCCGCAATGATGTCCGCGCGGTACACGACCAGCGTGACCTTGCCTGCACCCGCGCGCGCGGCCGACTCGATCGAGAAGTCCGCAGCGCGGTGCGCACACAGTTGAACTGCAGCGTTGGGCCCTGGGTCGCTCGCGCCAAGCTCGTCGCCTGCATCGCTCAGCACGCGCAACGCGACTTCCTTGATGCCGTGGTCGCCGAACGCCGCCACCGTGTAGCACTTGCCAATCTCCACCGGCAGGCTCGTGTGCATGTGCTCGCCTGCGGCGATCTGGAACACCAGCGGTTCGTGCAGCGCTTCGTAGCCGTGCTTGCGCAAACCTTCGGCGAGGCCCGCCACGTCATCTGGCTGCAACTCGTGCGGTCTGCCCACGTCCGCGACCGCCGCCTTGCTGCCGAGCACGTGCGCTGCGGGCGCCAGCGCGCTGCGTGGTCCGTTGAACCCCGCGATCACGAACGAACCATCGCCATCGTAGAGCTGGATCACGTAGTAGAGCGCGACGTCGCTGCTGCCGGCACAGGCCTGGAGCGTCGGATGCGCGTTCGGATCGGAGTCCACCGCCAACAGCTCACCTTGCGGGTCGTAGAGTGCGGCATCGACGTCTTGCACGCCCGTAGTCGCGAGCGCGACCCAGGTGGCGCAGCTGCCGGCGGGCACGCGCACTGCGAAGCTGGCGTGGTTGCCACTCGGCAAGAATCCAGAGAAGGATTCGGTGCTGGGCTGCATGCCAACGCGTGCCAAGGCGGCGTTCACTTGGCCGAGCAGTGGCAGGAGTGCCGGCGCGACGCCCGGGTCCACCGACGCGCGTGTCGTGGTTCGCACGGGCGCCTGCGTTGCAGCCCCCCCTGCCCGCGTGGCCGCGCACCCGGTCGTCGACCCGACCGCAGCGCACAGCGTCACCCACAGTGCGCAGCTGACATTGGCTCGTGCGGCGCCCTTCATCAGTGCGCCACCGTCGCTGGTTCGTCGCGTGCAAGCAAGAGTACCACCCTCGCCGGCGCGTGACCTTCTCGAGCACGCACCGCCAGCTGCAGGTGCTCTTCGGACGGTGTGCAGTGATACAACAGCGCGGGCCGTGTTTGCGAAGCGTCCGTCGCGAGCAAGCTGCCTTGTGCGTCGGTGATGCCCAGCTCCAGGGCTCCCGCTTTGGTCTCGCCCACGGCCACCGCCGCGAGTGCGTAGCAACCGGCGCCCGGCAGGACCAGCGGTAGCTTGAGCACTTCGGCCGGGTTCACGATCGCTGTGCCCATGATCGAGCTGCGCAAGCCGCGCGCTTGGATGGCACGAAGCGTCTCCGCATAGGCGATGCGCGAGCCCGCATCGAGACCAGGGGGGAGCCTCGGCTCGGGCTCGCGTAACTCGAACGACTGGACGGCATAGGCGCCTTCGCCCTGAAACATGGCCACGTCGAGCAGGTAGCGCGCTTGGTCATCGACACACAGTTTGACCCGCGCGTTGCGCCGGTGCGTGGTGTCGGCGACCAGCGGCTCGGTGACCAGATGCGGTCCCCCGAACACGCGCATGTCGAGATCCGCAACGCCACGGCTGCCAACTGCGACGAGCGCGTAGCAGTGCTCCGCCGGCAGCATCAGCGCACGCGCTTCGTGCTGTCCTGCCGCGAGTGTTCCAAAGGCCAAAAGGCGCCCCGCTGCGTAGCCGAGCGGCCCGAGCTCGTGGTGCAGCTGCTCCATGTCTTCGCCAATCGAACGCGCAGCAGGTTCCGGCCCGACATCCACGGCCGCGGGGCGCGGCGTGCCGATCCACGGGCAGCTGTCGAGATTCGCCAACGCGGACAGCGTTTGTCGTGCGTGGCCCAGCACCGCGTAGCTCACCTCTCCCTGCCCGTCCGTCACGCGCACCGTCACGAACACGCGGTCGCCGCTGCGTCCGCAGTACGACGTGTACGGTCGCGCGCTCGGACCATCCGCACGCGAGAGCGCGCGACCGTCTTCGCCATGCACGGTGAGATCGATGTCCTGCACGTAGGTGCCGCCCACCGCGACGAAGCCGAGGCATTCGTCCTGCGTCAGGCGTTGTTCGTGCACGCGCGCATCGCCTGCGAGCATGAACTCGTCGTGAGGCGTTTCGATCCAGCGCGTGCCCTCGTAGTGCTGCGTCTGGGCGATGGCGCCCTCCAAGCACTCGTGTGCGGAGCCCGGTACAGGCTCGACTGCGGCCGCCGCCATCGGCTGCAATGCGAGCCAGCAGCCCGCCACGCGCAGCACGACCGCCCGCCACAACGGTGCCGGGCGTGCCTGATTGCCTTGGGGGAGCTGGTGGTGCATGCGAGCCGTTACAACTCACAGCCTAGCGTCGGCCCGGCCCGGGCACACCCCGATTCGCCAAGCCGGCGCTGCCCGGGCGCGCGCGCTTGGGTTCTTGACATTTCCGATGGGGATACCAAGATTTGCCCATCCGGACCTGATGAAGCTCTCCAGCAAAGGCCTGTACGGCGTCCAAGCCATCTTCGATCTGGCCTTTCACGCCGAGGGCAACGAGGCGCAGATCAAGGAGATCTGCGAGCGGCAGGCGATCCCGCCGCGCTTCTTGGAGCAGGTATTTCAGGACCTGCGTAAGGCTGGCATCGTCACATCGCGTCGTGGCCCGCGCGGTGGGTACAAGCTGGCGTCACCGCCGGAGCGTATTCGCCTGGGCGACGTCATCCGCGCCCTCGAAGGGCCTGTCCAGCTGCTCGCCCCGGGGCGCAATCGCGAGCCCAGCGAGGCCTCGAGCTACCTGGTCGCCCAGGAAGTTTTCAAAGGCCTTTCCAGCGGCATCGAAGCCTGCTTGGATGCCGTCACCATGGCGGATATGTGTGCGCGGGCCGAGTCCATGGGCCTCACGCGCAGGCCGCCTCCCGCCTACGTTTACGCCATCTAGTTGGCCCGACAACCGCCGGAACATCATGGTCGCCCCTGTCATCGATTCACCTCTGGAGCTCATCGGGCGCACCCCGCTGGTGCGCCTGAATCGTGTCGTCGGTGATACTTCCGGCGCTGTCTGGGGGAAAGCGGAACAGATGAACCCGGGCGGCTCGGTCAAAGACCGCATCTGCCTGGCGATGATCGAGGACGCCGAGCGCCAGGGACGCATCAAGCCCGGCGCGACCATCGTCGAACCCACCTCCGGCAACACCGGCATCGGTCTGGCTTTGGTTTGCGCGATCAAAGGCTACCGGCTGGTGCTCACCATGCCCGAAAGCATGTCGCTCGAACGCCGTGCGCTCTTGCAGGCCTACGGCGCGAAGATCGTGCTGACGCCTGCGGAAGAGGTGATGGAAGGCGCCATCGCGGCGGCACGCGAGATTGTCGAGAGCGACGGCGCGTTCATGCCGATGCAGTTCGAGAACCCCGCGAACCCTGCCGCCCACCGCGCACACACCGCGACGGAGATCCTGGAAGCCTTTGGTGATGAGCGGATCCATGCCTTCGTCGCGGCCGTGGGCACGGGCGGTACCGTCAGCGGTGTCGGCAAGCGGCTGAAACAGCACGATCCGCGGGTCCGCGTCATCGCCGTGGAACCGGAGAGCAGCCCGGTGTTGTCCGGGGGCGAAGCCGGGCCGACGAAGATCCAGGGCATCGGAGCGGGCTTCGTCCCCAAGAACTTCGATCGCAGCGCGGTCGACGAGGTCCGTCAGGTCAGCGACCGCGAGGCCTACGACATGAAGGTGCGCCTCGCGCGCGAAGAAGGCCTGCTCGTGGGCATCAGCGCTGGCGCGAACGTCGTGGCCGCGACGCGCGTCGCGGCGCAGCTCGGGCGCGGTGCGAACGTGGTGACGGTGCTCTGCGACACCGGCGAACGCTACTTCAGCCTGGACGAGTACTTCGCATGACCGGCCTGCGGGACAAGCGAGTCTTGCTGGTGGGCGCAGGCGGTCTGGGCTGTGCGGTCGGCGCGGTGCTGGCGCGCAGTGGCGTCGGGCACATCGACGTCGCCGACGATGACCTCGTCGCGACCAGCAACCTTCACCGCCAGCTGCTCTACACCACCGCGGACGTGGGGCGCTCGAAGGTGCTGGTGGCCTGCGAACGGCTGCAGCGCGAAGCCGAAATGGCTGAAAACTTGACACGTGCTGTTGCACGTGAAATGCGCCTGGACCCCTCGGTTTCGCCAGAATTCCTGAGAAATTTCGATCTCGTCATCGAAGGTGCCGATAACTTCCCGACGAAGTTCCTGCTGGCCGATGCCTGTGCGATCGCGGGCGTGCCCTGCGTGCAAGGCGGCGCCGTACGCTGGGCTGGCTGGGCACTCGGCAGCTTGCCAGGCGCCAGCGCGTGCCTGCGCTGCGTGTTCGAAGACATCCCAGATGGGCCCGACCGCGGTTGCTCTGCCGCCGGTGTCGTAGGTCCGGTGGTGGGTGTCATCGGTGCTCTGCAGGCATCGATCGCGCTGCGCCTGCTCTACGGCGACAGCTCTGCCGCCGGCAGCCTGTATCACTACGACGGGCTCACGGGCTCGTTGCGCGCGACGGGCGTGAAGCGCGTGCGCGCTTGTCGCCTGTGCTCCGGCGAAATTCGAGATTTGGAAGCGGAGCGCTACTTGCCGCGGGCTACCGCAGCTTGAGCGTTCCCATCGTGTATCAGCAAAGGAATCCCTCCCATGGCCATCACCGTTCGTGTCCCCACCCCGCTGCGTACGCTCACCCAAGGCAAAGACGAGGTCGAAGCCAAAGGTTCCAACGTTCGCGAGATCATCGACGACCTCGAGCGCAACTACCCGGGGCTCAAGGAGCGCCTGTGCGACGACAAGGGCGTGCGTCGCTTCGTGAACATCTACCAGAACGAGGAAGACATCCGCTTCCTCGAGAGCCTCGACACCAAGGTCAAGGACGGCGACTCGATCAGTATCGTGCCCGCCATCGCCGGCGGAAGCTGGCACGGGTGAATGAATCGTGTTGAGCGATGCGCAAAGAGACCAGTACGCGCGGCATCTGCTGCTCGTCGAGATCGGTGAGCGTGGGCAAGAGCGGCTGTGCGCGGCGCGGCTCACGCTTGCGGAGCGAGCAGATGCGCGTGCCGCGATCGTTGCAGCTGACTACCTGCGCCGTGCCGGTTGCTCGGTCGACGCAGCGTCTGCTGCAGCAGACATGAGTGTGGCTGTGGCCGACAGCGCTGCGGTCGACGCCTTGGCAGGCGACCCGCGCCTGCGTGAGGCCGCAGCTTGGCTCGCGGGCTCGCTCGCTGCAGTCGAAGCCATCAAGCAGGTGGCAGCGGTCGGTCGAGCAACGAGCACGGAGCTTGGCGCATCGGGCTTCACGCTCGCATCGGAGGTGAGCTGATGTCTCGGCCGCTACGCATGCAGTCTGTGGTCGAGGCCGTAGGTCAAACCCCGCTGGTGCGTCTGCACCACATCGGCCGTGAAACCCCGGACGTGAAGATCTACTTGAAGCTCGAGTACATGAACCCGGGTGGCTCGGTGAAAGACCGACCTGCGTTGCAGATGATGCAGGACGCGATCGCCGACGGCCGCCTCACGCCCGACAAGCTCCTGATCGACGCGACCAGCGGCAACACCGGCGTGGCGTACTCGATCTTCGGCGCGGCGCTCGGCTACCGCATCGCGCTGGTGATGCCCTCGAACGTGTCGCAAGCACGCAAGGACATCACGCGCGCGTACGGCACCGAGCTGATCTTCAGCGATCCCATGGAAGGCTCGGACGGCGCGATTCGCCAGTGTCGCGAGCTCGTGGCGCAGGACCCCGACAAGTACTTCTACTCGGACCAGTACCGCAACCCGAGCAATCCTCGCGCGCATTACCTGGGCACGGGCGTGGAGATCCTCGAGCAAGTGGGCAACGAGCTCACGCACTTCGTGACTGGGCTCGGCACCTCGGGCACCTGCATGGGTGTCACGCGACGGCTGCACGAGCACTCGCGCAGGGTCGTATGCATCGCGGCGCAGCCGGAAGAAGCGCTGCACGGCCTCGAGGGTCTCAAGCACATGGCGTCGTCGCTCGTGCCGGAGATCTACGATGCGAGCCTGCCGGACGAGCACATGGGCGTGCGTACGGAAGATGGCTGGGACATGGCCGATCGACTCGCTCGCGAGGAAGGCCTGCACGTGGGTCACTCCACGGGTGCCAACGTGTTTGCAGCGCTGACCGTCGCCAAGCGCATCAAGTCGGGCTGCGTTGTGACGATCGCGTGCGACCGCGGCGACCGCTACTTCGCTCCGATGCGTTGGGAGAAGCACTATGAGTGGTGACGCTGCGGCGTGGATTGCGGGCGGTCTTCAGCTCGACGAGGCGCTCATGCACGAGCTGCACCTGCACGCGCTCGAATGCTATCCGAGTGAGTGCTGCGGCTTCGTCTCGGGGCCAGCGAGTAGCGCGCACTTGCTGACCACCGCCATCCGCGAGGTCAACGAGGCCGACAAATACCACGCGCTCGATCCCATCACCTTCCCGCGCACCTCGCGCATGTACTTCAAGATCAACGAACTGCGCGCGGCGCGCGCGTTCGAGCAAGGCGAGAAGAACGGCGCGCCGATCAAGGTCATCTACCACTCGCACTGCGACGCGGGCGCGTATTTCTCCATGGAAGACGCTGCCACCTTCGCGTCCGACAACACCCTGATGTGGCCCTGCGCGTTCATCGTAGTCAGCGTGATGGAAGGCCGCGTCGCCGACACCAAGCTGTGGGTGCACGTGCCCGGTAGCAACGAGTTCCGCGAGTCCGAGCTGACCGTGCGATGAGCCAAGACGTGGTCGATATCGGCTGTGATCTGCTGATCGTCGGCGGCGGCGCGGCCGGGTGTGTCGCGGCCGTGGAGGCGCGCGAACGAGATCCGAGCCTGCGCGTCGTGGTCATGGAGAAGGCGCACGTGTACCGCAGCGGCTGTCTGGCGGCGGGTATCTCGGCGCTCAACGCCTACCTCACGCCCGGCGAAACGGCCGAGTCGTTTCTGCGCTACGCCATCCGCGAGACCGTGGGTGTGGTGCGTGATGATCTCACGCTGTCGATGGCGCACGAGCTCAACGCGCAGGTGAAGCGCGTCGAGGGTTGGGGCTTGCCCATTCCGCGCGACGAGCTCGGGCACCCGATCAAGCGCGGTCGCGCCTCGATCAAGATCTTCGGCGAGCGCATCAAGCCGATCCTCGGCAAGCGTGCC
>JADGRE010000007.1 GCA_017881185.1 Pseudomonadota bacterium
GAGGTGATGGAGCCGCCGGGGCTGTTGATGTAGAGCGTGATCTCCTTGTCGGGATCTTCGCTGTCCAAGTACAGCAGCTGCGCGATGATGATGTTCGCGACGTCGTCGTTGATCTCGGTGCCGAGGAAGATGATGCGGTCGTTCAGCAGGCGGGAGAAGATGTCCCAGCTGCGCTCGCCGCGAGGAGTGCTCTCGACGACTTGCGGGTAGGGAATGAACGCCCTCGGTTCATCAATGCGTCGATCCACTTTCATTTCTTAGCCTCCTCGGGCGCTTTGGCAGCGCTCTGCGCAACGTCGGTGATCGTAGCCCGTGACGCCAGATACTCAAGCAGCTTCTTTTCGAGAATCTGCAGCTCGAGGGTGCGCTTTTGCTCGCCTTGGTGCTCGGCGCGGACCTTGGCCACGTGCTTGCCGCTGCGCTCTGCCAGCTCCTTGAGCTTGGCGTCGAAATCGGCGTCACTTACGCTGATGTTCTCGGCCTTGGCGATCGCCCCGAAGAGCAAACCGGCGCGCACCTTGCGCTCGGCGCGCTCGCGAAACTCTTTGTGCATCTCTTCGGTGAAGGGCACCTGCTGTCCGAGCATGTACTGGATGCGCAGATACTGCTCCAGGCTGGCGCGGGTCTCCTGGTCGATCATGCTGGGCGGCACCGGCACGGGATTCTTGTCGATGAGGCGCTCGACCAGCTGCTCGCGCACGAGTGAATCGCCGCGCTCCTTGGCGGTGGTCTCGAGGCGCTCGCGGATGCTCTTGCGCATGGCATCGAGTGAATCGAAGCCAAGGTCCTTGGCGAGCTCGTCGTCGATGGCCGGCAAGACCTTCTCCTGCAGGCTCTTGACCGTTACGTGGAACGTGGCGCTCTTGCCGCGCAGCGCTTCGTAGCCGTAGTCGGCAGGGAAGGTGAGTGTAATGTCTTTGTGTGCGCCAAGCTCGACGCCGGTGAGGCCGGCTTCGAGGTCGGGCAAAAGGCGGCCGTTGCCCAGCTCGATGCGACGGTCTTGGCCGCCCATCTCGGGCTTCGGCTCGCCGTCGATGTGGACCTCGAGGTCGACCGTGAGCGTGTCGCCAGCCTTCGCCGGACGCGCGGGCTCTGGCGCGACCATCTCGGCGGTCTGCTCGCGCATGCGCTCGATCTCGGCCTGCACTGCGGCGTCGTCGACCTTGAGCACGGTGCGCTCGGCCAAGATACCGTCGGTGTCGACTTTGTCGATCTTCGGGCGCACTTCGATCTTGGCGGTGAACTTCAGGGCTTCGCCTTCGTTGATGGCCGGTGCTGTGAGCTCCTCGGCGTAGGCGACCGGGTCGATCTTGTGCTCTTCGACGGCGTGGCCGAGGCCCTGGCGCACCAGCTCGGCGGCGACCTCGGAGCGGATCGACTTGCCCATCATGTTCTTGATGACGTCACGCGGCGCCTTGCCCGGGCGGAAGCCGCGCACGCGCGCCTTGCGCTGCATCGTGCGGTAGGCGGCTTCGAGGTCTTCTTCGACCTTCTTCCAGGGCACTTCGACGGTGACCGAGACCAGGACTGGGCTCAATGTTTCGATCTGGGACTGCATGGCGAGCGTCTCCGTGAGCAGGCGTGCCCTAAAATGAGAGGCGTGTTCTAGTGCCAGCCCCGAGCAGGGTCAAGGTTGGGGGCTGGCGCCTGCGGGAGCGGGTGTACCGCCCGTGCCGTCGACCAGCTCGAGCCCGAGGTTCTGCGCGACCTGGAAGATGCGCTGATCGCGGTAGAACTCACCGAACACGACGCGGCTGATGCCGGTGTTGGCGATGCACTTGAAGCAGTTCCAGCATGGTGAGGCGGTGACGTAGATGCAGCCGCCTTCGACGCGTGTGCCGTTCTTGGCAGCCTGGATGATGGCGTTGACCTCGGCGTGGATGGTGCGCACGCAGTGGCCCTCTTCCATCATGCAGCCGGCCGTCTCGCAGTGCGGCAGGCCACGCACCGAGCCGTTGTAGCCGGTGGACAAGATGGTCTTGTCACGCACGATGACCGCGCCGACGTGCTTGCGGGGGCAGGTGGAGCGCGTCGCGACCTCGCGCCCGATGTTCATGAAGTACTGGTCCCAGGAGACGCGTTCGCTCGACATGACCGGGAGTAAAGCACCTGGGTGTGCGCTGCATCAATGCGCGGCAGGGGGGGCACCGCCGGAAGCGGCCAGCCCAGCCTCGGAAAAGCCGGCTTTCAGCTGCGCGCGAACGGGGTCGGGGAGATCGCGCAGAATCAACACCGAGTGTCCCGCGCGCAGCACCTCGGAGCGTGCGCGCAGGGCCGGTTCGCTGGCCTCTCGCACACGTTCGGCGGCGGCGGCAGCGGCTTCGGCGGCATGCTCACCGTCCCAGCGCGTCAGCCACACCACGCCGGGTGAGGCGTGGTCTGTTTCGTAGACGCGCAGGCGATCACCGGTCCAGCCCGCTGCGAGCTTGCGACCTTCGTCTTCGCTCTTGCCCTGGCCGAGGTACACGGAGAGCTCGAGCTCTCCGAGCGTGTCCTCGTGCAGCTCGCGGTAGCCGGCTGCGGCGAGCGCCGGCAACGCAGGCAAGGACAGGTGCGCAGCGGCTTCGGTGCGTGCGAACTGTTCCGGGTGCAGCACTTGGCGGGTGGAGGTCGGCGGCGTCAGATGCGTCTGGTTGACCGCGGCCCAGCCGCCTTCGCCGTGCAGGCTTGCGCAAAACGCCAGCCCGTCGAAGTAGGGGCTCAAGAGCGGGATGCGAATGATGGCGGGCGCTTTCTCCAGCTCGGTCCCGGTCAGCGGCGAGCGCCGAATGACCTCCGAGAACGACCGCACCTGTGCCGGATTGCCTGTCAGCTGGTGCAGCGGGATGCCCTGTTTCTCTTCGGCGTAGCCGATCATGGCGAGCGTGGCATCGCCCTCGACCAGCGCATGGAAGGCATTCTCGGCGTCGGTGTCGCGCTCGTCGTGGATGTGCGCAGACAGACCCAGGTTCTGGTCTTGCAGCGCGTGCACCAGCTCGTGCACCAGCACCATGCGCGCTTCGCTCACGTCGCCGGCGGAATCATCGCGATCTTCCTGCGCGAAGCCACGCATCACGTCGTCGCGTACGCACAGGCGCTTGGCGTCGTCGTCGTAGTAGCCCACGATCTGCTCGCGCATCACGCGCACCAGAATGCCGTGCACGTCGAGGTCGAGCGGCAAGAGGCCGAGTGCCGTGTAGACCAGTGCCGAGCGCTTGAGGTCGGCGTCTTCCTTCGCGATCTGATGCTCGACGTAGTCTGCGATGCGCTCTTGGTCTTGCACCGCCACGGGCACGGCGCGCTTGAAGTGCAGCTCCCGCACGCGTTCGGCGGAGCTCATCAGCTCGGCAATCACGTGCGCTTCACGCGATGTGGGCTCGCGACTGAGGCCGCGCGCCGGTGCTTTGCCTTGCGCGGGCGTGCCGGCCTGAACAGTGCCGAGGTCGCCGGCACCTGGAATCACTTCGTGGAGGTTGTCGGGCGGCGCCGCGGCGTGTGTGCCGGCACAGGCGGCAAGCACGCACAGGCATGACAGCAGCAACGGCGAGAGCAACGAAGCGCGCAGTGTCTTCATGCACTGCGTCCTGTGACGACGCAGTGGGTGAGCGGCCTGAAGCCCAGCTCGTCGCGGAACATGCGTCGCGCGACGCGACAGGCCACCTCGCGCAATGCTTCGTCGGTGGTCGGTAGCGGCAGCAGGTCGGTGGCGCGTTGCACTTCGGCACAGACCTCGTCGAGCAGGTCGCGCTCTTCGTCTTCCCAGACCACGCCGCGCGTCAGAATGCGTGGCCGCCCGCGCAACGCGCCTGCATCGTCGACGTCGAGCGTCAACATCACGAGGCCGACCTCGGACATGAGCACGCGGTCGCGCAGCACCACCTCGGCCAGCTCGTTGCCCGCTTGCACGTGTACGCGGCCAGACTCCACATGCCGCGCCACGCGCATGCCGTCGTCGTCCAGCTCGAGCACCGCGCCGTTTTCGATCACGGTTACTTCGGGCACACCCAGCTCTCGCGCCAGCTCGGCGTGGCGCTTCAAGTGGTGGAAGGTGCCGTGCACCGGCACGAACGAGCGCGGCTGCACTAGCTTGATCAGCTGAGTTTGTTCGTCGCGACAGGCGTGGCCGCTCACGTGCAGCTGTGGGTCGTCGTAGCGCTGCACCACGCGCACGCCCAGCCGCTCGAGGTCACTCACCATCGCGTGCACTGAGCGCTCGCGGCCAGGGATCATGCGCGCTGACAAGAGCACCGTGTCGTCGGGGGCAAGCTTGAGCTGGTGGTGGGTGCCGGCGGCGATGCGTGCGAGCGCCGCTCGGGCTTCGGCCTGCGAGCCCGTTGCCAGCACGAGCAGATCGCCGCGAGGCACCGCTTGCGCCATCTCGGGCGAGATGTACGTGGGCAGTGGCTTGGGCAAGAGGCCGAGCTTCTCGGCGATGCGCGCATGCGTTTGCAGCGAGCGCCCGAGCAGCAAGGTGTGCCTGCCGCAGTCGCGCGCCAGCTTCAGCACGGCGGCGAGCCGGTGCACGTTGGATCCGAACATCGACACCACGATGCGCTGCGGAGCGGCCTTGATATGGCGCTCCAGGGCTTTCGCCACGCTGGCTTCGCCGCCCGCGACGCCCGCGACGTCGACGTTGGTGGAGTCACTCAGCAACAGGCGCACGCCATCGCGCCCGACGGCCTGCACGAAGTCGAGGTCGAAGTACTCCTCATCCGGTGGCGCCGGGTCGATCTTGAAGTCGCCCGAATGCACCACCGTGCCTGCTGCGGAGCGCAGCACCAGGCCCGTGGAATCCGGGATGGAATGCGTGACGCGGTAGGGCTCCACCTCGAAGTCGCCCAGTTGCAGTCGCTCGCGCGGCTTGATGGGCAGTAGGCGAGGTGGCTTGTCGAAAGTGAACTCGGCCAGGCGTTCGCGCGCCAGTGCGAGCGCGTACTCGGGGCCATAGACTGGGACATCGAGGTCCTGCAGCAAGTACGGCAGCGCGCCGATGTGATCTTCGTGACCGTGGGTGATCAACACCGCCTTCACGCGCTCGCGATGCTCGAGCAGGTAGGCGAACTCCGGGTGGATGATATCGACGCCGGGCTCCGAGTCCGGGAAGGTCACGCCGCAATCGATGACCAAGATCGTGTTGGCGTACTCGACCGCGAGGCAATTCATGCCGACCTCGCCGAGGCCGCCCAGAGGCACGATGCGTAGCGGCGAATTCATGCGCACTCACTTGCAGTGCCGGCCTGCGCGAGTCAAGAGCGGAAGGTCGTCGCGCGCGCTTTGGGCATTTGACCGGCTCTTTCCGGGCGTGTTACCCAGCGCAGCGTCTTACGCCAGGCAGGGTCAACCCCATGCGGAGCTAGTCCATGCGTCTGTCTTTCGTCCCGTGTGTTACGTGTTTCTGGTGCCTGGTCGTTGTGGGTGGCGCTCAACTGGTGTCGACCGCGGCGGCGCAGGACGCGCAGAACCCAGGTGCAGCAGGGGCCAAGGGCAAGGCGGCAGCTGCCGCGCCGAAGGCGGCGAGCACACCCGCACCGGCGGCTGCGCCTGCGACGCCTGCAGCGAGCCCGACGCCCGCGACGAGCGCGGCGCCTGCGGCGAACCCGACGCCTGCGCCCGACGCGGCGCCTTCCAGCGCTGCGCCGGCTGCGTCCGCTGCAGCACCGAGCGCGCCGAGTGAGCCCGCGCCGACTTCGAGCGCTGCTGCGTCCGCGACTGGCGATGCATCTGCGGCCGCCGAGTCGCAGTCGGCCACGCCAGCTGCCACGCCGGTGTCTGCATCCGCGAGCCCGTCCGTGTCGCCCGAAGCGGTGCTGCCCGCAGCAACCACGGTTCCCAGCCCCGGCGAGCTCGGCGACCGTCTGGTCGGTGACTTGTCACAGGCGAACGAGCCCAAAGACGCCTGGACCGCACCGACGCCCGTGCTCACGCTGCACGGCTACCTGCGCGTGCGCGGCGAGCTCATGGACAAGTTCTGGCTCGGTCGCATCCCGACGGCCACCTACTACAACAACAACGTCGGCACCTCGCCCGGGCTCAACTTGGCGGGGCTCGGTCCCGATCCGTTCACGCGCTTTCGCCCGCTAGAGCACCTCAACCCGCAGACCGATTGCGGCAGCGCGGGCACGACCACCGACTACGTCGGCACCGGCAAAGGCTCACAGACGGTGTGCTCCGTCGACACGCTGCAGTTCGCCAACATGCGCTTCCGCCTGTCGCCGCAGTTGAACGTGAGCGAAGACGTGCGCGTGAAGGCCACCTTCGACGTGTTCGACAACTTCGTGCTCGGCCAGGGCCCGCAGAGCTACTACGGCACCGGCGGTCTGAATACCACGGGCATGCGCGCCGTGGGCACCGCGTTCGCGTCGACCGATGCGCCCACGAGCCAAACCATCGTCGCGCGCCGCGCCTGGGCCGAAGTCCGCAACCGCGATCTGGGCGAGTTGCGCTTCGGCATCATGCCGCAGCAGTGGGGCTTGGGCATGATGTACAACGAGGGCAACGGCCTCGACCAAGACTACTCGACGGACCTCGGTCGCGTGATGGGCATCACCAAGGTCGCCGGCTTCTACCTCACCGGTTCGTACGACTTCCTGTCCGAGGGCATGCTGGGCAGCAAGAACGGCCAGTACTTGCCCGATTGGGATGGCTCGCAGGTCGACGACGTCGATCAGTTCTCGTTCTCCGTTGCGCGCCGCGTGCCCGACGAAGAGCCCGAGACCGTGCTGCAACGTGGCGACATGACCATCTACGGTGGTCTGCACTTCACCATGCGTCACCAGGGCTCGGTGCTGAACCCCGTCAGCAACACCAATCCCACCGTCACCTTCACCACGCTCAACGCCACCATGTACACGCCCGACGTCTGGGGTCAGCTGCGTTACCGCGGCCTGCGCCTAGAGCTGGAAGGCGCGTGGGTGGCCGGCCACATGCACAACCTCAGCACCGGTGGCACCTACGTCATCGAGCAGGGTGGCGCCGTGCTCGAGAGCGAGCTGCGTGCGCTCAACAAGAAGCTCGGCATCTACTTCTACACGGGCGTCGCCAGCGGTGACTCCAACGTCGAGGGCTTGTCCTCCGACGCGAACTACGTCGACCAGCTCGGCAACGGTCGCCGCGACGATCGCACCATCTCCACCTTCCGCTTCAACCCGAGCTACCGCGTCGACACGATCTTGTGGCGCAGCATCATGCGTCAGGTGACGGGCGCGTATTACTTCCGCCCGGGCGTCAGCTACGACTTCGTGAAGGACGACTTCGGGCAGCTCTTCGGTGCACGTCTCGACGTGATCTGGAGCCGCGCAGCCACCTTCATGCAGACGCCGGGCAACGCCTCGGATCTGGGCGTCGAGCTCAACGCCCAAGTGTACTGGCGTAGCGACGACGGCCCCGGCCACGACGACGGCTACCACGCCGCGCTGCAATACGGCGTGCTCTTCCCCATGCGCGGCCTCGGCTACTACAACGCCGACAAGGGCCTTGACACCGCGCAGTCGGTGCGTCTGCTCTTGGGCGTCGTGTTCTGAGACGCGACGAGCTTCGCGTTCACGTCCGCGTTATCTTCGGCATGTTCGCCCTGGCGCTAGCAACTGCGTCGCTGGCGCGACGATGAGAGGCACGTGGCCAAAGCCGCCAAGACCATCTACGAGTGCACCGCGTGCGGCGCGACCAGCCCGAAGTGGCTTGGGCGCTGCACCAACTGCGGCGGCTGGAGCACGCTGGAGGAGACACGCTTCACGGCTCCCAGCGCACGCGCGTTGGGCAGCGAGCTGCGCGGCGCCGAGCGGCCCGTCGCGCTGATCGACGTCGACCCGGACGCCGCAGAGCGCTTCTCCACGGGGTTTGCGGAGCTCGACCGTGTGCTCGGCGGTGGCGCGGTCCGCGGTGGGGTCACGCTGCTCGGTGGCGATCCTGGCATCGGCAAGTCCACGCTGCTCATGCAAGCGCTCGCAGGCATGGCAGCCAACGGTCTGCGCGCGCTGTACGTCACCGCGGAAGAGTCCGCTGCACAAGTGGCGCTGCGTGCGCGACGCCTCGGCATGAGCGGTGACGTCATGGTGCTGGCCACGACCAACCTGGAAGACGTGAGCGCCGCGCTCACCGATCAGCGCTTCGACGTGGCGGTCATCGACTCCATCCAGACCGTGCGCAGCAACGAGCTCGAGTCGGCCGCGGGCAGCGTGGCGCAGCTGCGCGAGGTCGCATCGCGCCTCACCGCGCTCGCCAAGCGCGCGGGGCCTTCGCTCTTTTTGATCGGCCACGTCACCAAAGACGGCTCGCTTGCCGGTCCGAAGGTGCTCGAGCACCTGGTCGACACCGTGCTGGCCTTCGAGGGCGACCCCACGCACGCGTACCGCATCGTGCGTGCCACCAAGAACCGCTTCGGCCCGGCGCAGGAGATGGGCGTGTTCGAGATGGTGCGCGAAGGTCTGCGCGAGGTCGCCGACGCCAGCTCCATCTTCATCGCCGAGCGCCCGCTGCGCGCGCCCGGTTCGGTGGTGGTGCCCACGGCGCAAGGCAACCGCCCGCTCATGGTCGAGGTGCAAGCACTGGTTGCTCCCGCGCTCTACGGTGCGCCGCGTCGCGTGGTGAGCGGCCTCGACGCCAACCGTTTGGCAGTGTTGCTCGCGGTGGTGCAACGCAAGGGCGGCATCCAGGTGCTGGATCAAGACGTGTTCGCGAGCGTGGCAGGTGGCGCGCGCGTCGACGAACCGGCGGTGGACCTCGCGTTGTGCGCAGCAGTGGTTTCCAGCTTACGCAATCGTCCGGTGGCGACCGACACCGTGGTCTTCGGCGAGGTCGGCTTAGCCGGTGAGGTGCGGGCGGTGACGCGCCCTGCCGTGCGCTTGCGCGAGGCGCAGAAGCTCGGCTTTGCGCGCGCAGTGCTGCCCAAAGCGAGCTTCGCCCAGCTCAGCGTCGAGGAGCGCGCCGGCCTGACGCTGGTCGCCGTTGCCGATCTCGACCAAGCGCTCGAAGCGCTGTTCTGAGCGAGCAGTGTTTGCAGCCTGTGGTGTGCCGGCTAACGCGCCTTTGCAGCGTCGTAGGGCGCAAGCAGCGGCGCCTTCGCCCGCCGCGCGACTGCCCGCACGCGCGCGCAGTCCGCGTCGCGCAAGCGCTTGGGTCCGTTCACCGTGCCGCGACTGTTGTCGGCGTCCATCAACAACCAGGGGCGATCAGGGCCCACGTTGTCAGGATGCAGCGGGTCGTCGAGCAGCACGTGACCGATCTCGTGGGCGAGAGTCCAGGCCAGCGCCATCTGGCGCAGGCCCTGGCGATCGAGAATCACTGCGTTGTTGATCGCACCCATGCTCGCGGCGATGAACGCTTCCCCTTGGCGCGTCGCCTGCGTGAAACGGTTGACCACGAAGACGTCGACCGTGGACGGGTCGTCGTCGGCCAGCGCCTTCACTAGCGTGCGCTCCTCCAGCGTCCCGGCTTGAGCATTGCCGTTGTCGAACTCCTCGAGGCCGTCCAGCAAGTCCACGCTGCCGATGCTCAGGCGCTGACGCCGGTCGCTGCTCAGCGGCGCGTCCGCGCACGGCGCGAGCCTCACGAACGTGCCATCGCGGTGCCGCACCAGCACGTCGGCGCTGGCATCCGCGCCGTGACGCGTCCGAGGATTGCGCGACACCTCCGCCGAGAAGCCATTGCCGCGCAGCGCAGTAGCCAGCGCCTGTGCGCTTTCGAACGGAGTCGCTCCGCGCTTGGTCACGATCGGGCCGATGTCGAGCGCGTCGACCATGAAGCGAATCTCGCCGCCGCCTGCAGCAGGCAGTCCGTCGTCGTCGGCCACTGCGAGCAAGGTGGCCGGCGGTGGGTCGACGACCTCGACGAAGGCTTCCGCGGGATCTCCGAAGGTGATCGAGCACTGCAGCCAGATCTCGCTCGCTGCCCGCAGCTCCACGCGTACGAGCTGCAAGGCGCTCTGCGGGTCGCTGCCGATCACGGGTGGACCACCGGGCTGCATGCGCAGCACATGCACCGCCACGCGCACCTGGCGCGCCGCCAGCGGCCCGTCCTCGTTTCCCGGGCGACCCACGTGCACGCTCTGGTCCACGCTGCCGCTCGAGCTCTCATAGCTCACGCGCACCACATCGCGCAGCGCGACGAGCAAGGTCCGGTCCGCGGCGCCCGGTGCGTGTAGGTCGACTTGATCGCCCACCAGGCGTACGAACTGCGAGCGGAACGTCGGGCTCTTGCCGACGCGTCGCAGCGGCAGGCGCAGCTCGCTTCGTGGCTGCGTTTGCCCTTGGGGAAAGCTCGCAAGCGCCACGTAGACCTCGTCCGCATGCACCGCGGCGTCGCTGACTTCCACGCGCAAGTCATGGTCCTCGGGGCTGGTCAGCTCGGGCTGGAAGCCGACGGGCAGGGTGACGCCGTTGGTGATCGCATGCGCAATTCCGGCGGCATCGCGTTCCGGGTCGAGCGCCACGTTGCCATGGTCGAGCAGACGCACGCTCGCTGCCGCTTGTGGGTCGCTGGCAAGCGCCCGCAATGGCCAGCCACACGCGAGCAGCGCGGCCACGGGCGCGGCAGCGGTCCATGGAAGAGTCGCCCGCGTCACCTTGCTGCTTCGCATCGCCGTTCCTCAGTCGAGCTTGTGGCTCTGGCGTAACAGCTGCTCGGCCGTGCGGGCCATGCGACTGCGTCGCGAGCGCTCGGCGTATACGATGCTGCGCATCCGCAGCTTGGCCTCTTCGAGCTCGTCGTTGACCACGATGTAGTCGAAGATCCCGTAGTGCCCGATCTCGGCGCGCGCGTTGCGGAAGCGTCGATCGATGGTGGCTTCGTCGTCGGAAGCGCGCGAGCGCAGCCGGCTCTTGAGCGCGTCCATCGACGGCGGCAACACGAACACACTCACCGCATCGGGCCGAACGACTTTGATCTGGCGCGCGCCCTGGTAGTCGATGTCGAAGACCAGGCCCTTCTTGTGATCCGCACGGGCACGCTCTAACTCTGACAGCGCCGTCCCGTAGAAGTTGCCATGCACTTCTGCCCACTCCAGGAAAGCCTCTGCGCTGACCAGTTGATCGAAACGCGCACGGTCGATGAAGTGGTAGTCGTTGCCGTCGATCTCGTTGGCGCGCGGCTTGCGCGTGGTGTGCGAGACCGAGAAGGTGAGATCGCCGAAGTGCGTGAGCAGATCACGCGTCAGCGTGGTCTTTCCGGCCCCGGACGGCGACGAGATGATCAACAGCAACATGTCATCTACCATCGCCAAATCTTACACCCGTCAGAGCACGTTCTGCACCTGCTCTCGCATGCGTTCGAGCTCTGCTTTCAGCGCCAGGATGCCCTGCGTCACGCGTGCGTCGGGGACCTTGGAGCTGGCCGTGTTCGCTTCGCGCGCCAGCTCTTGCAGCAGGAATTCCATGCGCCGACCCAGGCCGTCTTGCTCGCCCGTCGCGACCAAGAGCTGCAGCTGGCCGATGTGGGAGCGCAGGCGCGTCAGCTCCTCGGAGACGTCGGCACGGTCGGCCAAGATGGCGACCTCGAGCTCCAGCCGCTGACGATCCAACGCCAGCTCGCCGCCCTCGAGCAGCTTGACGATGCGCGCGGTGAGCCGTGCGCGCGCCGCCTCGACCACCGCAGGCAGCGCAGGTTCGATCTCGTCGATCAGCGCCAGCACGCGCCCCAGGCGCTGCGACAGGTCGGCTGCCAGTGCAGCGCCTTCCGCCCGCCGCATGGCCAGCAGGCCGGTACATGCCTGCTCTGCGGCTTCGCGTACGGCTGCTTCGCGCTCGCTCGTGGTCGGGGCGCCCGCCTCGCGAAAGAGCGCTGGCACGCCAGCCAAGAGCGCCAGCGGTAGCGGCTCGTCTGGCGCCAGCGCATCGCGTAGCTGGCGCAACGCCGCGAACGCCGTGCTCGCCCGCTCGGTGTCCACCACCAGCGCACCGCTCAGCCGCCCCTCGACGCGCGCCGAGACGTCGATCCGGCCGCGCCGCAGCTGCTTGCGCACGACCTCTTCCAGCACGCCGCTGTCGGTGGCGAGCTCGGGGGCGATGCGCGTGCGCAGATCCAGGAAGCGGTGATTGACTGCGCGGACTTCCACGAGCACGGCCGCATCTCCCAGCTGCGCGCGACCGCGTCCGTAGCCCGTCATGCTCAGCATCAGACCGCGCTCAGGTCAGGCCGTGCTTGTGCTTGATCTGCTCCATCACCTTCGCGTACTCGATGTCGAAGTCGCTGGTGCCTTCCGTCAGGTTCTTGATCTTGGAGCGCACTTCGCGGTCGAGGTCGGAGTCCACCTCCATGTGTTTGCGCAGGATCGGCGTGATCGACTTACGCAGCTCGGTGTCCTCGGAGAAGATCTCGGCGATGTTCGCGCTGTGGAACAACAGGTTCATGATCTGCTCGAGCAGGTAGGGCAGCACCTCGTCCTGCGTGGGCGCCCCGCGCTCCTTGCTCACCTGGCTCTTCACCTTGCCGAGCTGGCTGTAGCCCAGGCCGCGGGCTTCCATCCGGTTCTTGGCGTCGTCGACGATCTCGCGCTCGAGCCGTAGGAACTCCTTGAGCACCGACTCGACGTCGAGCCGCGCCTCGTTCTCGTTCTCCAGCTCGATGCTGCCTTGTTCCCGGAGGGTGCGAATGACCTCTTCGGCGATGCTTTCGACTTTGCCACGGTAGAGCCGCATAACTTGTGTGATTTTCCGGGGTTTTCTGGTTTGAGGACGGCCGCGAGGGCGGGCAGACGCTACTGCCGCCGCTGACCAGCGTCAATGCGATTGGACCAGTCTGGGGCCCTCGCGGATGCTGTGCGTTCGCAGGCGAAGCACATGGCGCCGAGGGCCTTCTATTGTCACCTTTGATCGGAACGGTGTATGCAGCACGTTCGCCTAGGGGGCGATTGAGGCACGAAAGGGGGGGCTGCCGTGGACTACCCAACTGAGGTGGCACAGGCTAATCGGGCACGCGCGGAGCGCGCGGCTGCGGAAGCGCGTGAGCGCGTCTTGACGGCGTTGCGTCGCGCACACGCGTTCGCGTGGCTGGAACGCACGCAGTTGGCGGAGGTCGCGGAACACGCGTCGTTGGTGCGTATCGCACGGCGGCGGCGCATCTATGCACAGGGCGATCCCATCGCCGGCTTGTACGTGGTGGCCGCAGGCCGCGTGCGCGTGGTGCGGGCGGCGGGCGAATCGCGTGCGCTGACCGTCGCGTACCGCGGTCCCGGAGATGTCATCGGCGAGATCGCCATCACCCAGCGTCCCGTGCACGAGGACACCGCCACCGCGACCGATCCTGTGGAGGTGGTGCAGCTGCCGATGCGGCAGATGCAAGAGATGCTCAGCCGCCACTCGGAGCTCGGTAAGCGCTTGTTGCAGCTGATGGTGGAACGCCGGCTCGACACCGAACGGCGCATCGAGAGCCTGTTGTCACGCGCAGTGGAGTCCCGCGTGGCGGAGTTCCTGCTCGACAGCGCACAGCGCCATGGCATCCCAGACAGTCGCGGCGTTCTGATCGGCGTCAAGTACACCCACCAGGAAATCGCCGACTACGTGGGTTCCACGCGCGAGACCGTCACGCTCACCCTCGGTGAGCTGCGGCGTCGCGAGCTGTTGCTCTTCGACCACCGGCGCATCGTGGTGCGCGACGTCGAAGCGCTCGAGCGCATGGTGCGCACGCGCACCTGATCGCGCGCGCAAGCTCGGCGCCCTTGCGCGATCACAGCGCGCTCACATCACGCCGTCGTTCGAATCCAGGCGCTTCTTCATGCGCGTGATCAACGCGTCCCAACCATCCTTGTGGATGATGCGGTTGAACTGCGTGCGGTAGTTGCCCACCAAGCTCACGCCATCGGTGGTGACGTCCCAGACCTTCCAGCTTCCCTCCTTGGGAGCCAGCGTGTAGTCGATGGCGACCTCGGGTTCGCGGCCGTTGGTCTTGGAGCGCGCCAGCGTCTGCACCAGCACGCCGTCGGGTTTGTCGACTTCGCCGGTGTAGCGAATCTTGAAATCCAACGTGGACTCGAGGTTCTTCTGGTAGTTGCGTTCCACCAGGCGCGACAAGAGCGCGACGAACTCGCTGCGCTGCGCGTCATTCAAGCCTGCCCAGTGGTCCGACAACGCACGCTTGCTGAGCTCCTGGTAGTCGAGCAAGCTGCCGAGCTCCGCAGTCAGCCGCGCGTTGCGCTGTGCGATCTCTTCCGCGCTCTTCGCCGGGGTCTTGAGAATGCTGCGTACGGCTGCGTGACGCTGTTCCAGGAAGGCCCGCGCGCTGATGTTGGCGAAGGCTGCGGTGTGGCTGCCGACCACGAGCGCAAGGCCGGCGAACACGGTGAACACGGTGAGCAAGAGCTTGCGGCGGGTGGTGGAGGTGGTGGTCATGAGGCTCGCTCGAGAGACGATTGCGTTCGGCTACGGATTCACGCCGCGCAAACTATAGCCACGGGTTGGGTCGCTCGCCGCCCGTGCCCGCAATACGCTTGTAAGGCTTTGTAATTACTGCTGTTTTGTTGTCGACTCGGCCTGATCCTCGTCGGCGTCGCAGCGCTTGCCAAAGCTGGCTTCGGGTACGAGCTGGGTACCCACTGCCTGCTCGAGGCCGGCGATCGCCGTGTTCCAATCGTAAATTGATTGTAAGTGTGAGAAGCGAGCTCTGAAGTACGCGGAGACGCCGTCTGTCAGCTCGCGCACGGTGATCAAGCCGAGCTGATAGCTCTGCGCAGCGCTGACGAACCAACGACGTGCGTCACGGTGTCCGCTCTCCCAGGCATCGCGGCGCTGCTGCGCGTCGATCAGCGCCGCGTGCTTGTCGGCGATATTGATGTCGCTGCCTTCGGCCGCAAGCGTTTGCTGATCTCGTACTTCGAGCAGCTTGTGCTTGGCGCGCTCGGTTCGGTAGTGGTTGCCGAGCAAGTCGAGGTCCCACTTGGCGACCAGTGCTGC
Source organism: Pseudomonadota bacterium (assembly GCA_017881185.1). GTDB lineage: Bacteria > Myxococcota_A > Polyangia > Polyangiales > JAFGIB01 > JADGRF01. The sequence continues at coordinate 14,859 of JADGRE010000007.1, forward strand.
GCCCAGCGACAGCGGTGTGTAGTACGCATACGCAGTGCGGCCGGGCGCGTACTGACTGTCCATGCTGAGCGCGAGGCCCAGGTCGGGGAAGAAGCGCGCGTTGGTGGCGTCGAGATCAGCCTGGCGTGCGGCCCGCGCGGCATCGAGCAGGTGCAACCCGGGCTGGTGGGAACGGGCCAGGGCTTGGTAGTCAGTCAGCGCTTTCGGGTCGAAAGCGACGGGCTCGATCGGGCAGTCGGGAATGCTGATCTGTGGCAGCCCGGTGAGCACTTTGAGCGCGGCGAGCGACGTGCTCTCGAGGTGCTGCGCCTCGGCGCTGCGCGCTTTGATTTCCGCGAGCGTGGTCGACATGCGGTAGCGCTCGATCTGATCGGTGTCGGGGTCGCCGTCCTGTAGACGCTTGTCGAGCTGGCTGAGCGCTTGCTCCAGCTTCGGTTGACCCTCCGAGATCATCTGCCGCGCGTCGAGTGCGAGCGCGAGGCCGAAGTAGGCGCGGCGCACGTTGTAGCGCAGCTCTGCGCGTGTCATATCGCGCGTCAGCTCGGCCGCGTGCACTCCGGCGTGGGCGGCCTCGCGCGCAGCCGTGAGCTTGCCGAAGGTCCACAGCGGCAGCGCGCCCTCGACGGTGCCTGAGAGGCCGGGCCCAAAGCCGCGGTTGAGTTGGTCTTTGTCGTCCGAGCTGTACCCCGGCCAGCCGTGCGCGTTGGGCACCCAGGCCACTCCACCCTTGGCGCGGAACTGGAAGAAGGGTGAGATCCGGGCTTCGTCGAGCTGCGCGAGCGCGGCGTAGATGGCGTGTTGCCCTGCTTTGAGACCAAACGAGTGTCGTTCGGCGAGCTCGGTGATCTGCGCGAGGTCGAGCGCTTTGCCGCTCTGCGCTTGCGCCGACGCTTGCTGGCCGTGCAGCCACACCACCGCGCACAGGCAGCCGAGCACGACAGGTCTGGCGAAACCGGGGCGTGGCACGCCGACGTTTCTATCCGAAACGCGGGGTTTGGGCCATGGTTCAGGCGCCCGAGTCGTCGATGTCCTGGACGGCGGCGAGCAATTCGGCCTCGGCGCACACGACCTCGTCCACGCTGGCGACACCCTCGCATTTCCAGATGTTCGAGCGGTGCTGCAGCACGCGAACGGAGATCTCGATCTGGTCGCCGGGCGTGATCTGCTGGCGGAACTTCGCCTTGTCGATGCCTGCGAACGTGAAGCGCTGGTAGCTCGGGTCCATGGCCTCCGAGGCGTACACCAGCACGCACATCAGTTGCGCCATGGCTTCGACGCACAACACCGCGGGGAAGATCGGCAAGCCCGGGAAGTGCCCCTGAAAGACAGGCTCGTTGATGCTCACGCTTTTGATGGCGCGCGCCGACTTACGCGGCTCGATCTCGAGCACGCGATCGATCAGCAGAAAAGGCGGGCGGTGCGGCAGGATGCGCAGCAGCTTGGCGGTGTCCAAACCGGCCGAGCCGGCGCCGCGCCACGGGCCGTTGTCACTTCCCCTTGGGCTTGGCTGGTTCGGCTGCCGTCTCACTGCGACCTTCACCCGCATTGTACCGCTGAATCAGTACATCCGTAAGGTCGTAGTTGGTCGGCACGTAGACCACGCCAGCTTCGTTGCGTTCGAGGATCAGCGTGTAGCCTTCGGTCTGACCCATGTGACGCACGATGCGCTGCATGCGCTCGACGATTTCCTTGGTCAGCTCACCCTCTTTGCTGCCGAGCTCGCGCTGGAACTCCATGTAGGTCTGCTGCAGCTCGGCGAACGCCTTCTGGTACTCCTCGAGCTTCTTGGCCAGCACCTCGCGTGAGAGCACGTCGCGCTGCTTCTCGAGGTTTTCCTTCATCGATTTCAGGTCGTTCTGCTGCTTGTCGAGTGTCTTTTGACGCTCTTCGAAGACCTTCTTGAGGTTGCCCTTGGCCTTGCGACCGTCCTCGGTCTCGTTCATGGCGCGCTGCATGTCGACCACGGCGAACTTCAGCGCCTGCGCATGTGCGCCGGTGACGGAGCCGATGACGAGGCTGACGGCGAGACTGACGGCGAGGAGGAATGAAGACAGTTTCATGTCGGTGCCTTTCGTGCGGCTAGCTATCAACTTGGCCGGGCAAGTCAAGCGCGGTGGCTTGGACGCGGGCCATTGGGCCGGATTCACGAGACATTTCGGTGGGTGAGGGTGGGAAGCTAGAACGCGCTACCCACGGTGAACTGGAACGCCATGGCTTCTTCGTAGGGGGCACGGCGGAAGATGGGGAAGCCCCACTCGAAACGCAGCGGGCCGAGTGGTGAAAACCAGCGGATGCCGAAACCCCACGAGGTGCGCAGGCGCATCGAGGCGAGGCCGGCGGGGTCGATGGCGGGATCGTTCGCGGTGGGCTTCGGTCCATAGAGCGTCTTCTCGAGGTTCCAGGCGTTGCCTCCGTCCTGGAAGATCACGCCCTTGATGCCCACCGACTCGATGATCGGGAACTCGATCTCGAGGTTGTAATAGAACTCCATGTTGCCGCCGAAGGTCTCGCCGCGCGTGGGCACGGTGGAGAAGGTCGGGTCGCTGTTGTTGACGGGGATGCCGATGCGCGGACCGAGGCTCTGGATGGGGAAGCCGCGCACGTCGAGGATGCCGCCCAAGAAGTAGCGCTCGTAGATGGGCACGCCCTTGCCGTCGCGCGAGGTGATGAGGCCCCACTGGGTGTTCAGCTTTCCGACGAACGGCCCCCAGATGGGATGGTAGAGGCGCAGGTTGATGTCGTTGCGCACGAAGTCGCTGGTGGAGCCGATGTTGCGATCGGAGATCTCCATCGAGGTCGACGCGAGTACGCCTTCGCTTGGGAACAGGCGGTTGTTGCGCGTGTCCCAGGTGAGAGTGAAGCGCGTGGCGCTGGTGTAGCCGGAGTTGAAGAGATTACGCAGCGGCAGAAAGCCGTAGAGCGTGTAGTTCAAGCCCGAGGTCAAACCGAACGCGCCGCCCGTCGGCGCCGAGATGGCGATGTGCTCGAGGCGATAGGTGGCGTACAGGCGCAGATGATCTTCGAGACCGGGGATCGGGACCGGGTGTCCGAAGGTCATGCTGCCGCCGGTCGAATCACGGTTGTAGTCGCGACGCGCTTGTAGCGACTTGAAGATTTCCGCCGAACCGCTCCAGTCGGTGCCAAAGAGATACGGCTCGATGAAGCGCAGCTGTGCCAGCTGACGAATGCCGGAGAACTGCAGGTTGAGCGCGAGCGATTGACCGCGGCCGAACAGGTTCTCCTGCTGGATCTGGCCGTTGAGCAGGAAGGTTTCCTGTGACGAGAAGCCGGCGCCGAGCTGGAAGGTGCCCGTGGGCTTCTCTTCGACTTCGAAGTTGATCACGATTTGGTCGGGCGCGGAGCCGTCTGTTTCCGCGACGGTCACTTGTTGGAAGTAACCGAGTGCCGTCATGCGGTCTTTCGAGCGCTCGACGAGAGTCTGACTGTAGAGTTGGCCTTCGACGATACGTGCCTCGCGGCGCAGCACGGCATCGCGCGTCTTGGTGTTGCCCTTGACGTTGATGCGCTGGATGTAGACGAGCGGCCCGCGGTGGATGGTGACCGCCAGGTCGACCAGGCGCTGCTCCATGTGCATCGCTGTGTCGGGCGTGACCTCGACCTTGGCGTAGCCGCGGTCGCGGTAGTAGCGCGTGATGTCCTGCAGGTTCTTGGCGATCACCGAGCGGCTGAACCAGTCGCCGGGGTTGAGATCGATGCCTTCGCGCAGCTTCTTGCGGCCGGGCAAGGGTTCGATTTCCTTGCCGTCGTCGCCGAGCTCCATCGCGCGCACCCGGCCGACGCGGAAGCGCGGGCCTTCTTTGATGGGGATCGTGACGTCGACGTAGCGGCGATCGGGCGTGAGCTCGATGCGCGGCTCGCCCATCTCGACGGTGAGGTAGCCGTGATCGTAGTAGAGCGCGTGCAAGCGGTTGAGGTCTTCGTCGAAGACTTCGCGCTTGTAGCGGTCGCTCGAGGACACGAACGAGAACACGTTGTTCTGTCCGGTCTGCATGATGCCGTGCAGCTCGTGGTCGCTGAGCTTGTCGTTGCCGACGAAGCGGATGCGCCGCACGCTGACCTGCGCGCCCTCGCTGATGATGAAGCGCACCTGCACTTCGTTGTTCGGGCGCTCGGCCAGCTCGTAGTGCACTTCGGCCAGGAAATAGCCCTTGTCGGCGTAGAGGTCTTTGATCTTGCCGACCTGGGTTCGCACTTCGGGTACCGACAAGATGCCGCCGGGCTTGAGCGTGACTTTCTCGTCGATGTCGCTCTTGTCGAGCTCGTCGTTGCCGACGTAGATGAGCTCGCCGACCGCGGGACGCTCCACCACCACGAAGCTGAGCGCGATGTCTTTGCCTTGCGGCTCGCCTTCGACGCGCACGTCGCGGAAGTAGCCGAGGTCCCAGAGCGCTTGCGCATCGCGTGTGACTTCGCCATCGGTGCACGGCAGGCCTTCACGCAGCTTCAGCGTGGCGCGGATGTCGTCGGACGAGACGCGACCTTGGCCCTTGATGTCGATGCGAACGATGCGCCGGCCCTGACAGATGGTCTCGGGGACGGTGGGGCCGGTGGGCGCAGGTGACGACGGCGTGCCTTGCGCCGTGGGTTCGGTTGGGCCGGGTTCCGCGCCTGCAGCGGGCAGGACTGTGGTGGCGCGCGTGGTCGCGTCAGGCGTACTGGCCGTTGCTGGTGACGCTGATGTGGCCGGCGTTGCAGGCGGCGTTGCAGGCGGCGCGGCCTGGGCTGCCTCGCTCGCTACGCCTGCGGCTTGGGCGTCGGCGTGCGCGGCGTATGCACAGATCCCGAGCGCGAGGCTCAGCGCGAGCAACGCGAGCAGCCGCGTAGGTCGTGCGTCGAGAGCCGACCGTTGCTTGCCTGAACTGGTCTCTCTCGGGCGCATGTCACGTTGCTTGCGGCCATCGCGTTCGGCTCGGGGGCTACGCTCTCGCCGCGGCTGGCCTGCTGGGCCCTCGCCGAAAAAAGCCTTGCGCCCTATAGCTTTGGCGTCTCTCAGGGTCAAGCGGCCTATCCGTTCCGCTCGTGGGACGGAGGCTGCGCCACGCCGTTCCTCTCGGGGAACGGCGTGGGACCAGGCCCGCTGCGCTCGTCGGTCTCGATGCGGCCGTCCCGCATGTGCACCACGCGCGGCATCTTGTGCGCGAGGTCTTGGCTGTGGGTGACCACGAGGAAGGTGGTGCCATGCGTCTGGTTGAGGCGAAACAGCAGCTCGTGCATGGCCGTGCCGGTGTTGGTGTCGAGGTTGCCGGTGGGCTCGTCGGCCAGCACCAGCTTGGGGTTCATGATGAGTGCGCGGGCCAGCGCGACGCGCTGCTGTTCGCCACCGGAAAGCTCGCCGGGTCGGTGCGTGAGGCGCTCTTTGAGGCCGACTTCTTCGAGCAAGTGCTGGGCGCGTGCCGTGAGCTCACGCAGCGGCTCACCACGAATGCGCCCGGGCATGGTGACGTTCTCCAGCGCGGTGAACTCGGGCAAGAGGTGATGGAACTGGAACACGAAGCCGATGCGGTGGTTGCGAAACTCCGCAAGCCTGGCGCTCGAGTAGCTGGTGATGTTGTCGCCCTCGAAGTAGATGCTGCCTTCGCTCGGCAGATCCAAGGTGCCCAAGAGGTGCAAGAGCGTGCTCTTGCCCGCACCCGACGGGCCGACGATGCACAGCATCTCGCCGTGGTCGATGCGCAGATCGATGTCTTTGAGAATCGGCACGTCTCGCCCCTCGTGGACGAAGCTCTTCTTGACGTGTTCGATGACGACGAGGGGGGAGGACACGGCGGCTCACTCGTAGCGCAGGGCGTCGACAGGCCGTAGTCGGCTCGCGAGCAGCGCGGGATAGATGGTCACGAGCAGGCACACCCCGATCGCGGCCACACCAGTCAGCATGAACTCGGTAGGGTCCATGTGAACCGGCAGGCGGTCGATATAGTACACCTCGGGGTTCATGCGAATGCCGAAATGCTCGGCGGCGAAGCACATCATGTAGCCGAGGAATATTCCCAACGCGGCACCGAGCACGCCTATCAGGGCGCCCTCGATGACGAACACGCCGACCACGCTGCGATCGCTCGTGCCCATGGCTTTCAAGATGGCGACCTCGCGGCCTTTCTCTTGCACCATCAACGTCAGCGTGCCGGCGATGCAGAAGCTGGCCACCAGGATGGCGATGCCGAGTGCGATGAACATCGCGAGCTTCTCGAGCGCGAGCGCACCGAACAGTCGGCTGTTGAGCTCTTGCCAGTCGCGCACGCGAAGAGCCGAAGGCTGCTTCGCGGACATGCCATCCACGCGCAGCTCGCTGTTGCCGATGCTTGCGCGCAGTGCGGCTGCGGTGGCTGGCGCGGCGTCCACGTTCTTCACCTTGATCTCGATGCCACTGACGGCGTGGCCCACGTTCAAGAAGCGCTGCGCGGTGTCGAGCGACACGTACGTGAACTTCATGTCGTACTCGTACATGCCGCTGTAGAAGATACCGGCGACGCGAAAGGGTCGTGCCTTGGGCATGGGGCCCGATGGACCGAGCGCACCGAGTGGAGCGACTACGTTGACCTCGTCACCCAGGTACAAGCGCAGTGCGCGCGCCAGCTCCTGGCCGATGATGATGCCGGGCAAGACGTCGTGACTGCGCGGGCTCGCCGCCGCAGCTTTGTCCTTGCGCAAGAATGCGTCGAGCTCATCGAGCTTCTTCTCGAGCTCGTCGATCTTGGCGCGGTTCTGCGCTGCGGTTGCTGGCTTGTCGCCGGACGGGACATCGGAGTCGGTCTGCTTCAGCTTGTGCGCCTTGCTCTCGCCGCTCTTTGCAACGAAGCCATCGGGTAGCTTGAACATGCTCGCCGTGGAGTCCGAAGGTAGGTCGAGCAGCTTCTCGGGGTGATCGAGGTAGTCGAGGCTGCCGGTCTTCAGGTTGCGCGGCAGATCGTTGACCTTGCCGACGCCGGCCGCGTCGACACCGCGCAGTACGGCAGTCGCGAGATTGGAGGCGCTCGAGAGCATGACTTCGCCACTGACGTAAGGCGATGCGCCGAGCACCTCGGGGTTGTCGGTCGCGGCCTTCACGAGCGGCGCCCAGTCTTCGATGCTGGCGTGGTCGCGGTCGATCACGATGTGCGCGTTGTTGCCCAATATCTTGCGCTTCAGATCGTTGCGGAAACCACCCATGACCGAGAGTGTGGTCGTCAGCGCGCACGATGAGACCGTCACGGCCAGGATCGACAACATCGAAATGGCCGCGAGAAAGCCGCTCTTCTTGGAGCGCAGGTGACGCGCTGCGACCAGCGAGCGAAAGCCGGTGCGCTCGACGAGGTTCATCACGGGCGGCAGCAAGCGGATGAGCAAGCGCAGTGCAAACGCCGTGGTGATGGCGTGGCGCTCGATGGGTGCCAAGAGCGCGTGGGGTGAGTCGCTCGGCGGCTGGCTCGGCAGCATAGCGAGCGCATAGGCGGCGGCGCCCAGCAGCAGCGTGTCGATCAGTACCCAAGTGCGACGGCGGGCGGTGGGCGTGAGCAGTTGCCAGGTGCTGAACGCGGCGATCAGCATGGTGCCGAGGCCCACCGCGCCGACGATGGTCGACCCTGCGAAGACCGTTGCAGCTGCCGGCGGCAACGTGAGACCGAAGCCTGCGGCCAAGTCTGGGGCTTTGGCGTAGCGCGCCACGAGTCCCGCTGCTGCGATGGCGCCCAGGGCGTGCATCACGCCGCCCGATGCGAGCGTCATGAAGCGACCGCGACCGGGACTGTGGCGTTGGCGGCGCGCGTGCGTCACCAGCACCACGCAGCCCAGCACGAGCTCCAGCGTGATCGCAGCTGCCAGGGCCACTCCGGCGCGCAGTGCAAAGCGTCGGTCGATGACCGAGTGGACGAGCAGCGATTCGTAGTCGGCGGCAACCACGGCGCTCGTCACACCTACCACGACCGCCAGCAGCGCGTAGCCGACCGACAGCACTCCGATGCGCGCTCGGCTGGGCTCGGCCGCGACCGAGCTCATCGGCTCTCCGGCTTGAGCAGCGGGAACAGCAAGACGTCGCGAATCGAGCTCTGCCCGCACAGCGACATCACGAGGCGATCGATGCCCACGCCGAGGCCGGCGGCTGGTGGCATGCCGTGCTGCAGTGCGCGCACGTAGTCGTGGTCGAAGTCCATGGCTTCTTCGTCGCCGTGCTCGCGGTTGGCCAGCTGTTGCTCGAAGCGCGCGGCTTGGTCGTCCGGGTCGTTGAGCTCGCTGAACGCGTTGGCGAGCTCGCGCCCCTCGACGAAGAGTTCGAAGCGATCGACCCAGCGCGGATCGTCGTCGTTCTTGCGGGCCAGCGGCGATTCTTCCACCGGGAACTCGGTAATGAACACTGGCACCGAGCGCGCGCCGTCGGCCGACCGATACAGCTTCGGCAGCTCTGGCTCCACCAGCAGCTCGAAGAGCGCGTAGACGTATCCGCCGTAGCTGCCGTGCTTGCTCAGCGTCTCGCGGGTTGGTTCGTCGGAGGTGGGCAGCATCTGCGCGACCGCCGCCGCCAGCTTCGTTGCATCGAACACGACCTCGCGGGTCAGCACCTGCGACCAGCGCGTGGGTGCGACCTCGCCTTGGCCGGCGCGCGCCACGCGCTCGACGATGGCCTCGCGCATCGACACGCGCGCCCACGGCTCGTGCAGCTCTACGCTGCGGCCGGCCGCGAAACGCGGGAACGCTTCACGCATTTCGAGGTCGACCTGACGCAGCATCTTCTGCAGCAGATCGATCCAAGTCTCCCACGTCCCGTACGCCAGGTAGGCCTCGAGCATGGTGAACTCGGGGTTGTGTCGCGTGCTCACACCTTCATTGCGGAACATGCGACCCAGCTCGTAGACGCGGTCGAAGCCGCCGACCAGCAAGCGCTTCAGGTACAGCTCGGGCGCCACACGCAGGTACAACGGTATGTCGAGCGCGTTGTGATGCGTGCCGAAGGGTCGCGCAGTGGCGCCACCGAGCAGAGGATGCAAAATAGGCGTCTCCACCTCGAGGAAGTTCTGGCTCTCGAGGAAGCGGCGGATGGCTGCGACGATCAGCGAGCGCGCGCGGAACACTTCGGCCACTTCCGGGTTCGCGAATAGGTCGACATAGCGTTGCCGGAAGCGCAGCTCCACGTCGGTGAGGCCGTGCCATTTCGCGGGCGGCGGCAGCAGCGCCTTGCCCAGATGCTGGTAACGCAGCGCCTTCACCGTCAGCGCGCCAGTGCGTGTCTTGAGCAGTGGGCCTTCGACGGCGATGTGATCGGCCAGGTCGACGCTCTCGTATTGCGCGGCCTCGCTGGCTGAGAGGTTTTCGGGGCGCACCAAGGTCTGCGCGCTGCCGTGTGGCGTTTGAATCACCAGAAACGGACCACGCTTGGCGATGACGCGGCCGTAGAGCGGGTAGTGCGCGGCGTCGGGCTTCAGATCGGCTTCGCCCGGCAGGTGGGCACGCCGTGCTTCGTCGTTCGCCAGCGCAACGACTTCGCGTCGCAGCACGTCGTCATCCAGGAACCCGTTCGGGAACGCGCCGCTGCCTGCTTCCTGCAGACCTGCGGCGTGCTTGCGCCGTGCGGCGATCAGCTCTTCTTCGCTGGCCACTAGTTGGTTTCCTTCTTGTCCGGCGTGTCACGCTCGCCCGCAGCCTTCAGCAGATAGGCTTCGATGAACTCGTCGAGGTCTCCGTCGAGCACGCCTTGCGCGTTGCTGACCTTGTGCTCGGTGCGTTCGTCTTTCACCAGCGTGTATGGCTGCAGTGTATAGCTGCGCACTTGCGAGCCGAACGAGATCGCCATCTGGTTGCTCGTGTAGTTCTTAGCGAACGCGGCCTCGCGTTCTTGACGCGCCTTCTCGAACAAGCGACCCGCCAACATCTTCATCGCGGTCGAGCGGTTCTTGTGCTGCGAACGCTCGCTCTGACACGCCACCACGATGCCGGTGGGAAGGTGCGTGAGGCGGATGGCCGATTCGGTCTTGTTGATGTGCTGCCCGCCTGCGCCACCGGAGCGATAGGTGTCGACCTTCAAGTCTTCGGGTTTGATCTCCACCACATCGGAGGTTTCGCCGAGGTCGGGCGTCACCAGCACCGCAGCAAAGCCGGTGTGGCGGCGCGCGTTCGAGTCGAACGGGCTGATGCGGATCAAGCGATGCACGCCGTTTTCGGCGCGCAGGAAGCCGTATGCGTACGGGCCCGACACGGTGAACGCCACGTCTTTGATGCCGGCGTCGTCACCTGGCTGCAGATTGATGATCTCCGTCTTGAAGCCCTTGCGCTCGCACCACCGCAGGTACATGCGCATCAGCATCTCGGCCCAGTCTTGCGCGTCGATGCCGCCGGCGCCGGGGCTGATCGACACGATGGCGTCGGAGCGATCCTGTTCGCCGGACAGCATGCGCGACAGCTCCAGCTCGCGCACACGTTTCTCCAGCGCAGGCAGTTGCGAGGCCACATCGTTGACGATCGACTGATCGTTCTCGGCGAGCGCCATCTCCAGCAGCTCGATCAGGTCCTTCAGCTCGTTGCCGAGCTTGTCGTAGCCGGCAAGCGTTCCTTCGACTCCCGCGCGCTCGCTCAGTAGCCTGCGCGCCGCTTCCGGGTCGTCCCAGAAACCTTCGCGCTGCGCGCGATCGTTCAGGTTGTCCAGCGACAGGCGTAGGCCATCGACGTCAAAGATACCTCCCCAGCGTCACGTGACGCTGTGCGAGGTCTGAGAGGGTCTGACGAATCTCGGAAACTGGCAGTTCCATGGGTGAGCCGCGCCTCTGGTAGCGTGCGCTCGCCGCGCTGTCAATTGCGCAAGCTTTCTCGTCGGTTGTCGCCTGCAGACGGCGCTGTGTGGCTCAAACGCTCGGCCGCGGCGCACGACCTAGTTGCTCAGCGCCAGCATGCGCTCGATGGGCAACTCGGCTGCGCGCCTCAGCGCCTCTGGCATCTCGAGGCGCGGCGACAGATCCCGCATGCAGACATACAGCTTCTCCAGCGTGTTGAGCCGCATGTACGGGCATTCGTTGCACGCGCAGCTGCTCTCGGGTGGCGCCGCAATGAAGGTCTTATGCGGCGCCTGCTTCTGCATCTGATGCAAGATGCCTGACTCGGTCGCGACGATGAACTCTTGCTTCGGACTCTCGACCGCATGCCGCAGGAGCGCGCTGGTCGACCCGATGAAGTCGGCGGTCGCGAGCAGCCCCGGCTCGCACTCGGGGTGTGCGAGCAGCGCCGCATTGGGATGGCGCTCGCGCAGTGCCAGCAGCTTCTTCTCGCTGAAGGTTTCGTGCACGACGCACACGCCTTGCCACAGAACCATGGCGCGGCCGGTCTTCTGGATCAGGTAGCGACCGAGGTTCCGATCGGGCGCGAACAAGATCTGCTTGTCCGCTGGCACCGAGCGCACGATCTTCTCCGCGTTCGACGAGGTGCAGATCAAGTCGCTCGCGGCTTTCACTTCGGCCGAGCAGTTGATGTAGCTGATGGTCACGGCGCCGGGGTGGCGCGCTTGCCACGCGCGAAAGCGATCGATCGGACAGCCGTCGGCGAGCGAACAACCGGCATCCAGATCGGGCAGCACCACGATCTTTCCGGGGTTGAGGATCTTCGCGGTTTCCGCCATGAAGTGCACGCCGCAGAACACGATGACGTCGGCGTTCGTGCGCTTGGCCGCTTGCGCCAGTTGCAGCGAGTCGCCGATGACGTCTGCGAGGTCTTGAACCTCGCTGTCTTGGTAGTAGTGCGCGAGCAAGATGGCGTTGCGCTCGCGCTTCAAGCGCTTGATCTCGGCCTCGAGATCGAGAGAAGGGTCGACGTACGGCTGCTCCATGGCGACAGGAACTTAGGACCGCGCGCCTCGCACCGCAATCGCAACCGCACGCCTTGGGCTGCGCCAGCGCTCAGCGCTCGCGCGAACCCATCAGCTTGCCGTAGAGGACAGGCCCAAGGTTGTCGAGCATCAGTCGCTCGACCGAACCTTCCACGCGCTGGCGCTCCGCCTCGGTCAGGAACACGAAGCCGATGCCCATGCCCGCTTCTTGTTCCTGCGTGGCCTGCTCAGGCGTGATGATCCACTGCACCTTGCCCTGCAACACCAGCGGTTCCTCGAGCGTGGGGATGCCCAGCTTGAAGACGAAGTCGGTGCCGATGTCGAGCGGCCGGTCGGTGCGGATGAAGGTGCCGCCACGACTGATGTTCTTCGTGTAGTCGGCGAAGAACGAGTTCAGCCGTTTGTACTCGACCTTCAGCTCGATCGGCGCTCGCTGTCCGCCGCCGCGGCGCTCGTCACGACCTGACACCACTTCACCATAGGGCTTGCGAGCGGCAGGGTCAAAGACGTTCGGCTGATGAGGGCGCCGGGCAGGCCGATCACGGACTTGCGCAGCCTGTGCAGATGCGCGCACACTCCATGTCGGCACAATGACCTACATCACCGGCGCCTTGGCCTGATACTGGAATTTTACGGGAAATCTGGCTTGGCACGCTGCGTGCTGATGTCCCTAATACAGGCCATCGCGGCGCAACCACCAGGTCGCGGAAGATTCGCCTCGGGAGGCATCAGTCATGACGCAGGCAGCAGAAGATGGGACCACGCAGGACCCGACGAGCCGCCACGAAGAGAGCGGTCGCTTCTTGATCGCCCCCCGACCCTCCGAGACCGTGCTGCCTCCGCCGACGGAAGCCGCCAGCCGGGATTTTGCCCTGGACGAGTTGGACGAGATCGAACCACTCGAGGACGCCACCCTGGAGCTCGCCCCGCCTCCCGCGCCGACTCTACCGCCGCCGCCGCCGGCCGCTGCGCTTGCCGTGAAGAGCCAACGGCCCGCGGCGCCTGCTGCGGTCGAAGAAGTGCCCAGCGCACTCCACGCCTTCTACGGCGGGTTGCGCTCGTCGGAGCACGCCGAGTTGCGCATCGATGACCTGAGCTTCGACCCAGACAACCCCTACGCCCGCTCGTCGCTGCTGCCGCCGCCGCCGAAGCCGTTCCCGCTGCTCAAGGTGGTGGGCGGCGTGGTGTGCGCTGCGGCGTTGGCTGCGGCCGGTTACGGCGTGACGCTTGGGCATTTGCGCTCGCATCAGCTGCGGGTCGATACGCGTACGGTCGCGATGGCTGCGGCTGCTGCTCCGGTCATGGCTGCACCTGCGCCACAGGCGGTTGCTGCTCCGGTCGTGACTACACCTGCACCTGCGCCGGTCGCGCTTGCTGCTACGGTCCCCGCCGCGACGCTGCCTGCTAAGTCGGTCGTCGCCAAGGTGATCGACGTGGAGCGCGCGAAGGCGGCTTCAGTTGCGCACGAGACTGCCGTGGCGAGCACCGCGCAAATGGCCACGCGCCATGAAGCCGCTGCCGTCGCGGCTCCCGCTGCAACCGCGGGTCTTGCTGCGAATCCAACTGAAGAAGCAGCGCCCGCCGCCGAGACTGCACCCACGCGCGCAGTGGTTGCGGCGGCGGAACCTGCCGCTGTCGAACCGACCGCCGTAGAGGCTGCACTTCCTGAGTCGCCCACGCGCGACGAGATCAAAGCTGGCTTCGACGCAGTTCGTTCCGACGTCGAGATCTGTGCTGCGGGCGGTCATGGCACCACGCTTGCGAAGGTCACCATCTCCGGTGCAGGTCGCGTCAGCTACGCCACCATCGAGGGTGCGTTCCAGGGCACACCGCAAGGCTCGTGTATCGCGCGCGCGCTTCGCACCGCGAGCTTCCCGCGCTTCGCGCAGGCGTCGCTCAAGGTGAGCTACTCCTTCGGAATCTGAATTTTTCCTCCAGCGTGCTGGACGAACGGCGCGCCGGCGGCCGCGGCTTCCGGCGCGCCGCTCGTACTTCGACACGATTCCGCCACACGCGCCGGAGCGTGTGCTTGTCAGCCGATCTCGCGGCTTGACCCGCGGCGTTGACCGCCCTAGGCTGCCGCACTTCTCAGACCTGCGCGCACCCTCGTGTCATGCCAGAAATCTCCGAGCGAACCGAGTCCGAAGCGACCTCTCAGTCCTCTGCGCCAACGGGCACGGGCGCAGAGGTATCGACACCGAACGTCAGCCACGGTGTGAGCGCTGAGGCGCCTGCTACCGCGCAGGCCGTTGCCGCTGACGCCAGCGCAGACGCACACGCTGCCGATGCAGGCGACGATTCTAACAGCGGTGATCACGCTGAAGGCGATCACGCTGAAGGCGATCACGCTGAAGGCGATCACGCTGAAGGTGATCACGCTGAAGGTGATCACGCTCAAGGCGAAGAGGGCGAGCCGGGTGCAGCCGACGCGGCCGCAGGCGAGGGTGCGCCCGCAGGTGCCAAGCGCAAGCGTCGCCGTCGTCGCAAGCGCAAGGACGGCACGAACACCAGCCCGGGCGAGCTCGCTGCGCAGGGCGATGGCGCCGATGCGGCACGTCACGCACACGCCCAGACGCACGCGAAGAAGCGAGAGTCACACGCGCCGTTCGCGCATCTGTTCTCGGGTGCGCAGGGCGGTAAGCGCCATGCATTCGCCGTGGGCGAGGTGGTTGCGGGTCGCGTGCAACGCGTAGAACACGGCGTGATCGTCGTCGATCTCTTCGGTAAGGCATTGGCCATCGTCGACGAGTACGAGCCGCGCGAAGTTCCGCTCATTACTGACCCGAGCCAGGTGAAGGTCGAAGCGCCAGACGCCACTGTCGACGCGACTGCCGTGGCTGCGGCACCGGTCAGCGCTGAAGCTGGCGCGCACGCCGAGACCGTCACGCAGGTAGGCGAGCACACCGCCGTCGACGTGTCGGCGCCGCATGCAGCTGCGGCTGCGGACGACGGCCAGCATGTGGACCAGCCGGACCACGCAGACGAGCACCACGACCCGCACGAGCACCACGACTCGCACGAGCATCACGAACGCGATGACGCGGGCGATGACGCGGGCGATGACGCGGGCGATGACGCGGGCGATGACGCCGCGGATACCGAGCTTGCTGCCGAGCCACCGCGCGAACGCCCCGAGCCGCCGAAGCTCGGGCAGGTCTGGAAGGGCCGCGTCGGAGCGGTCTCGGAGAGCGGCCACATCGCTCTGGTCAATCGCATCATCGACGTGCCCGCCGTGCGGGCGCAGCTCGAGCAGCGTCGCAACGACCACAAGCGCGTCGAAGGTGTGGTCTACGGTTTCAACCGCGGTGGCTTCGACGTGTTGGTCGAAGGCCTGCGCGGCTTCTGCCCGGCGAGCGCGATGTCGCTCGAAGAGATCAGCGACCCCCTCGAATACGTCGGCAAGAAGCTGGAGTTCCTGCTGCCGGCGTCGAAGGCGGGCGGCAAGGACATCATCGTCAGCCGTCGCTCCATTCTCGAGCGTCAGCTGCGCCGCAAGACCAAGGAGTTCTTGCGCACGATCACGCCGGGCCAGCGCTTCAAGGGGCGCGTCACTGCGGTTCGTGAGTTCGGTCTGTTCGTCGACATCGGTGGCGTGGAAGGTCTCGTGCACCAGAGCGAGCTGTCGTACGCGTTCGGCGTGAAGCCGAACAGCGTGGCGCAGGTGGGCGACGAGGTCGATGTGCAGGTGCTGAAGGTCGGCGGCGAAGGCAAGCGCGAGAAAGAGGGCGGTCGACGCGACAGACTCACGCGCGTGAGTCTGTCGATGAAGGCCTTGTTGCCCGATCCGTGGGACGCCAACGCACAGGCGTTGACCGAGGGCAGCATCCTCAAGGGCAAGGTCGTGCGTGCGACCGAGTTCGGCGCGTTCATTTCGCTGGTGGACTCGATCGAAGGCTTGCTGCACATCACCGAGCTCGGTCGCGACCTCAAGCATGCCGACCAGGCCGTGCGCGAGGGCGACGAAATCTACGTGGCCATCGAGCGCATCGATCGCCGCGCCCGACGCATCTCGCTGTCGAAGCTGTCGGCGGCGGAAGTCAAAGAGTTCGAGGCCGGCAATCTCTCGGTCGACGACGCTGCCACGCGCAACCTGCGTCAGGGCAACAACGTCAAGCTCAAGGTCGAGCGCATCGAGCCGCGCTGTGTGTACGCGCGCGTGGCGGGCACGGTGGGTCGCCGCGGTCGCGCGTTCATCCCGAACAGCGAGACCGGCACCGAACGCGGCACCGACCTTCGCAAGAAGTTCCCGCCCGGCAGTGAATTCGAAGCGAAGATCATCGGCATCGACCGAGACGGTTCGCTCAAGTGCTCCATCAAGGCGATGGAAGTCGACGAGGAGCGCAAGGCGGTCAAGGACTACCGTCGCGAGGCTGCCAAGCAGGGCTTCGGCACCTTCGGCGACCTGCTGCGTGCGAAGCTCGGCGCGGCCTCCACCAAGTAATCCGGGCCGGCTGGCCAAGCTGCGGGTTGTGTCTCGCATGTTCGGCGTTGCGGCTGGGCCCGGGCGCTGCTAAAACGCGGCGGCGTCGGGCGATTAACTCAGAGGTAGAGTGCCTTCTTCACACGGAGGAAGTCGCTGGTTCAATTCCAGCATCGCCCACTGACCAGCATCGAGCCCTCTCGGTTTTCCCGTCTGGGGAAAGCGGGTGGGCTCGATGTCTTTGGAGAAGCCATGACCGACACTGCTCCAGTTCAGCTCACTCAAGATGGGCCCATCGCTACGCTGACCATCACGCGTCCGCAGGCGCTCAACTCGCTCAACCGCGCGACGCTCATCGCGATGCGCGACGCCATCGGTGAATTGCCCGAGCGCTCCGGCGTGGCGTGTTTGATCGTGACCGGGGCAGGCGACAAAGCGTTCGTCGCCGGCGCAGACATCGCCGAGATGAGCAGCATGTCGCGTGGTGACGCGCACAGCTTTGCAGAGCTTGGTCAGGCGACCTTCGCCGCGCTGGAGTCGCTGGCGGTTCCGGTCATCGCCGCGGTCAACGGTTTCGCGCTAGGCGGGGGCTGTGAGCTTGCGCTGGCGTGCGACTTCATCTACGCGTCGTCGCACGCGAAGTTCGGACAGCCCGAGGTGAAGCTCGGCATTCTCCCGGGTTTCGGTGGCACGCAACGCCTGTCGCGGCGTGTGGGTCTGGGCATGGCGCGCGAGCTCATCTACACGGGCAAGCTGATCGGCCCCGAGGAAGCGCAGCGCATCGGTTTGGTGAATGCGGTGGTTCCGCATGCCGAGCTGATGACGCGCGTGCAGGAGCTGGCGAAGTCGCTGCTGCCTGTTGGTCCGCGTGCGGTTGCAGCTGCCAAGCGCGTGATGAACGCGGGAGCAGACCTGCCGCTGACGGCGGCGATTGCGCTCGAAGCGGAGGCGTTCGGTCGCTGCTTCGAGACGCCGGAGCAGCAAGAGGGCATGAAAGCGTTCATCGAGAAGCGCTCCGCGAAGTTCGAGGGGCGCTAGGCGCGCGGCTGCGAGCAGGTTGCAGGCGCGCTCAGAGTGCGAACTCGGCCACCACGGGGGCGTGATCGGACGGGCTTTGGCCTTTGCGCTCGTCACGATCGACCTGCGCCGAGCGCGCCAGCTTCGCCAATTCGGGCGTCGCCAGGATGTGGTCGATGCGTAGCCCGTTGTTCTTCGGGAAGCCGAGCATGCGGTAATCCCACCACGAGTACACGCCGCCCTGCGGATGCGCCTGCCGCAGCACGTCGCACAGGCCCCAACGCACGAGCTTCTGGAATGCCGCACGCGCAGGCGGCGCGCACAGCACGCTGTCCTTCCACTCATCGGGCCGCGCGACATCGCTGTCGTCGGGCGCGATGTTCAGGTCGCCGCAGAGCAAGAGTCGTTGGCCCGGGTCGTGATGTCGCTCCAGGTACGCGGCGAGACGCTCCAGCCACGCCAGCTTGTACGCCCACTTGTCGCTGCCCACTTCGCTGCCGTTGGGCACGTACGCAGACAGCACGCGTAGGTCGCCGACGGTTGCCGCGATCAGTCGGGCTTGGGCGTCGTCGACGCCGTCATCGAGTCCGGCACGCAGGTCGCGCATGGGCGTGCGGCTGAGGATGGCGACGCCGTTGTAGGTCTTCTGCCCGTGCAGGGCCGCCTCGTACCCAGCGGCGCGCACTTCTTCGAGCGGGAAGCGCGCGTCCTCGGTCTTGAGCTCCTGCAGGCAGAACACATCTGGCGAGTGCTTGGCGAGCCAGGCGAGCAAGCGCTCTTTGCGGGCCTTGACCGAGTTGACGTTCCAGGTGGCAATCTTCATCGTGAGCTGCTTGCGGCAGAGCGTGCTGCGTTGCTTGTAGCTCGACCTGGCACGCGCGCAAAGCCCCACCGTTCAAGCCAGCAGGAGACTACCCATGCACAAACAGGCAATCAGCAGCGATCAAGCACCCCAGGCCGTCGGCGCCTATTCACAAGCCGTGAAGGCGGGTGGCCTGGTGTTCCTGTCCGGGCAGATCCCGCTCGATCCGGCGACCGGTGAAATGGTCGCCGGCGATGTTGCGGCGCAAGCACGCCGCGTGCTCGACAACCTCGCTGCAGTGCTCGCCGCCGCCGGTTGCACTTTCGATCAGGTGGTGAAGGCCACCATCTATCTCACCGACATGGCGGACTTCGCGGTCGTCAATCAGGTGTACGGCGAGCGCTTCGCGGGCGAAGTGAAACCGGCGCGCGCCACGGTGGCGGTGGCAGCGCTGCCGCGTGGCGCCAAAGTGGAGATCGATCTGATTGCGACGGCCGTTTGAGCGCGAGCGCGCTTCAGCGCGCGGCCCAGGGGTTCTGCACCACGATGGTCTGCTCGCGGTCTGGACCGACGCTGACCAGCCAGGCCTTGCAGCCGACCATGTCTTCGATTGCGCAGACGTAGCGCAGGGCGTTCTTCGGCAACTCGTGCAGCGCGCGGCACTGCGTGACCGGTTCGTCCCAGCCAGGGAAGCTCTCGTACACCGGCGTGACTGACTCGAGATCGTCGTAGGGCAGGTCTTCGATGCGCTTGCCATTGCGTTCGTACGCGACGCAAACCTTGATCTCGTCCATGCCGGTGAGCACGTCGACCTTCATGATGGCCAGACCCGACACGCCGTTCATGCGCGTGGCTTGGCGTAGTGCAGGCATGTCGAGCCAGCCGCAACGGCGTGGCCGGCCGGTGGTGGAGCCGAATTCTGCGCCCGCTTCGCGCAGCTTCTCGCCGAGATCCCCGGACATCTCGGTAGGGAAGGGGCCCGAGCCGACGCGCGTCGCGTAAGCCTTGGTGATGCCTACCACCGCGGAGATGGCGGTGGGGCCGATGCCGGCACCGGTGCATGCGCCACCTGCGACGGTGGCGGAGCTGGTGACGAACGGATAGGTGCCGCTGTCGATGTCGAGCAGTGCGCCCTGTGCGCCTTCGAGCAGCACGCGCTTGCCTGCGGGGATCGCGTCCTGCACGCAGCGTGCAGCCTCGCCGATCAGCGGGGCGAGCTCGCGACCGAGCTCGAGGTAAGTCGCGACGATTTCGTTGCGCTGCGGCAGCGTGCCGCCGAGCGCTGCGACCACCGGTTGCCAGGCTTCGAGGTTCGCGTCGAGCTTGGCTTCGAGCTTGGCGCGCGAGAGCAGGTCGCCCATGCGAATGCCGCGCCGACCCGCCTTGTCTTCGTACGCAGGGCCGATGCCGCGCTTGGTCGTGCCGATGGAGCCCTTGCGCGCCTCGCGCAGTGAATCGATGAGCACGTGCTGCGGCAGCACGACGTGCGCGCGATCGGAGACCACGAAGCGCTGCGGCGAGAACAGCCCGCGCTTCTTCAGCTCGTTCAGCTCGGTCACGAGCACGGCTGGATCGATGACGGTGCCTTGGCCCAACACGCACAGCGTGCGCGGGTTCAGCGCGCCGGAAGGGATGAGGTGGAAGACGATCTTTTCGCCGTCCACCACCAGCGTGTGTCCGGCATTGGCACCACCCGCATAGCGAACGATGACGTCCGCGCTCTGCGAGTAGATGTCGACGATCTTGCCCTTACCCTCGTCGCCCCACTGGGCGCCCACGACCACTACGGCTCCCATTGCTTAGCCCTTCGTCGAAGTCTTCGTCGACAGCTGCGCCCAAGCTTGCAGTGCGATGATCGCAGCAAGATCTCCAGGCTTCACGACTTTCTCGGCCGCGTCGCGCGCCCGTAGGAAACGGACTGCGGTGCGGGTCAGCACGAGTGTTCCATCGTACCCCCATGCACGGGCAAAGGCGAGGCACGTGCGCTCGTCACTGTGATCCGGCAGGGTCGCGGCGACTATACGCCGCTGCCGCAGCTGCGTGGCCAGCGCGTCGCGCTGCGCTTCGGTGCCGCCGGCGATGGCCAGCCGCAGCGGAGCGCCGACGAGCGCACCCACGCCCGCCTCACGCAGCGCCCACTGCAGGTTTTCCAGATCGAACGCAAAGCCTGTCGCGGGTTGATCCATGCCGAAGCGGCGCAAAAGTCGATCGTAACGGCCGCCCATGCCGATGGGCTCGCCCGGTCCGGCGGCGAGCACTGCGAAGCTCATGCCCGTGTAGTACGCCGCGCCGCGCGCGTCGCTCAAATCGACGCCGAGGCGATGCTCGAGGCCCAGCTTGCTCAAGCGCTCGACAATCTCCGCCAGGTTCGCCAGCGCCGCCTGCGCCGCAGGCCAGCGCAGCGCGCGCCGTGCCTGTGCGATCACGTCGAGGTCGCCGTAGTACTCCGTCAACGCGAGCAGCTTGTCGGCCGCTGCAAACGGGATCTTGGCTTCGCGCAGCAAGCTCTCCAGCGCCGCTTGGTCCTTGCGCGCGAGCGCTTCGGAGACGGGCACGTGCAGCACCTGCGGCAGGGTCTCCAGCACCGATTGCGCGATCGTGACCTGACTGAGCTCGATGCGGAATTCTGGCAGCTTGGCGTCTTCGCACGCGCGGTTGGCGAGCAGCACGATCTCGGTGTCGGCCTCGGGGCCGGCGATGCCCACGCACTCCACGCCCGCTTGCGTGATCTGCTGGTGCGAGCGTGCGCGCCCACGGCGACGACGAATGACGCGGCCCTCGTAGCACAGCCGCCACGGCGCGGGATGACCCGACATACGCGTGGCGATGACGCGTGCGATCTGCGGCGTGATGTCTGGTCGCAGCACGGCAACCTCGCCGCTCTCGGGCTCGACGAAGCGCAAGAGATCCCGTGGGTCGAGCGATTCGCTGCCGCGCTCGACCACGGCCGCGTGCTCGAAGAGCGGCGTAGTGACGAGATCGTAGCCCGACAGCTCGAAGGTCTCGAGCACCACGCGCGTGAGCGTGCGACGCGCGTTGGCCTCGGGCGGCAGCAGGTCTCCCATGCCTTTGGGCGTGCGCAACGATGTGCCGTGCGCCGCGAGCGAGCGGCCGAGCGCGCCTGCACCGCCGAGATCCGTGGTCTCGGTGGGTAGGGCGACCTCGGCCAACTCGGCGGCTACGGTCTGGGTAGCGCGAGTTGTGCGGGGTGCTTTCACAGTTTCACTAGCAACACGGAGCGCACGTTGGACAGCCCGCGCAGCTCCTTCATGACGTCTTCAGGAATCAAGGTGTCCACGTTCCACAGGGCGAACGCATGACCGTCGTGCAAACCGACCTGCATGCGCGACACGTTGATCTCGCGCTTGCCAAGGATGGTGCCCACGGCGCCGATGACGCCGGGCCGGTCTTCGTTCTGTAGCACGAGGACGTTGCCTTCGAGGGTGGCGTCGAGCTCGTAGCCGTCGAGACCCACGAGCACCGCGCCGCCGCTGGTGCCCAGCGTGCCGGTGGCCGTGTGCAGGCCATGCTCGCCCGAGACGGTGACGCGCACGGTGGAGGTGTAGCGGCGCTGGGCTTGTTCACGCACCTCGATCACCGAGATGCCGCGCTCCTTCGCTTCGTACGGTGCGCTCACCGCGTTCACCGGTTCCTCGAGAAAGCGCTCGAGGAAACCTGCGAGCGCCGCGTTCGCGACCGGGCGCACGCCGTACTCGCCCGCTTCACCGGTGCAGGTGACGCGCAGCTCGCGCACGTCGACCGAGCCGAGCTGGCCGAGCAGCTTGCCGAGCTTGCGCGCGAGATCGAGGAACGGTTTGATCTTCTCGGCCGCTTCGCCGGGCAACGACGGCACGTTCACTGCGTTCTTGATCGCGCCGGTCGTGAGGTACTCCGCGACTTGCTCGGCAATTTCGAGCGCGACGCGGTCTTGCGCCTCTGCGGTGGAGGCGCCGAGGTGCGGTGTGCAGATGACGTTGTCGAGCTTGAGCAGCGGATGGTCCGCCTTGATCGGCTCTTCGTCGAACACATCGAGGGCCGCGCCGGCGATCTTGCCTTCCTTCAGAGCGACCTCGAGATCGGCCTCGTTCACGATGCCGCCACGGGCTGCATTCACCAGCAGTGCGCCCTTCTTCATCTTTGCGAAGGAGTCCTTGTTGAAGAGGTTCTTGGTCTCGGGCGTGAGCGGAGCATGGATGGTCACGAAGTCGCTGCGCGTGAAGATCTGATCCACCGGCACGAGCTCGACGCCTAGGCTCGCAGCCTTCTCGTGCGTAAGAACCGGGTCGAACGCGATGACGTGCAGCTTCAGGCCCTGGGCGCGATCGGCGACGATGCGACCGATGTTGCCCATGCCCACGACACCCAGGGTCTTGCCGGCGATCTCTTTGCCCTCGAACTTGCTCTTCTCCCATTTGCCGCCGCGCATCGACGCCGTGGCTTGCGGGATCTTGCGTGCCAGCGACATGAGCAGCGAGAGGGCGTGCTCCGCGGTCGTCACGGCATTGCCCGTGGGCGTGTTCATCACGATGATGCCGCGGCGGCTGGCAGCGGGCACATCCACGTTGTCGACACCGATGCCGGCGCGGCCGATCACGCGCAGGTTTTCGGCTTTCGCGATCACCTTCGCGGTGACCTTGGAGCCGCTGCGAATCACCAACGCGTCGTACTCGCCGATCGCCGCCGCGAGCTCGTCCTCCGAGAGGCCGGGCTTGTAGTCCACGACGATGCCGGCCGCCGCCTTGAGGATCTGCAGGCCCGAGTCACTGAGCTTGTCGGAAACGAGTACTTTCGAAGCAGTCATCGAGCTCACCGTGGTTTTGGTTGTTTGCGCTGCTGTTTGCGGGCGGGTTTGCGACTGAGTTCGCGCAGGTCTGGGCACGCACGAGCGCACTTGAAAAAGCCCGGGAGGGCTAGCACCCGCGCGTGCTTTCCGTCAAGGCTGGCGCAATTGATAGCAGCAGAAAAGTATGTTGATACTGTCCTGCGGGTCGGCTTGGCAATTCCGTACTTGACCGCACCCATCGTTTCGCCATAAACGCGCCCCGTTGCCGTGTAACGGAAGGCCGTCGGCAGCCCGGGTTCGGTCGAGCGGCGCCGTTGACAGTTGGGCGCCACTGACCCTGGCCGCGTCGTGGCTCCGGAGGTCGGGCGTTTCACTCGGTCGCACTCCTTCGCGCTTGAGCACTCGGTGGCACTTCTCGTATAAGGGCGCGCGACTTGGCGCGGACCGCGTTTCTCGACCGGCTTGCCATCGCCCCGCACCTGCACAGCATCCGCACCCGTACCGCCCTCGCATCACGAGCACGCAAATGCAGATATTTCCGCGTTCTCTCAACTACCTGCCGCTCATCGCCGCATTGGGCGTCGCCGTTGGCGGCGCCGGCGTCACTGGCGGCATCTGGTATTACTTCTCGCCGAAGAATACGCAGACCGGCTACGCACCAGAGCAACCCATCCACTACAGCCACAAGCTACACGCGGGCGACCTGGGCATCGACTGCCGCTACTGCCACGCGAACATCGAGCGCTCGCAAGAGGCGATGATTCCGCCGACGCAGGCCTGCATGGGCTGCCACGCGGTCGTGAAGAAAGACTCGCCGAAGCTGGCCGCGCTGCGTGACAGCTGGTCCAGCGGCAAGCCCGTGGAGTGGGTGCGCGTGCATCGTGTCGCCGACTACGTGTACTTCGATCACAGCGTGCACTTGGCCGCTGGCGTGGGTTGCGTCACCTGCCACGGTCGCATCGATCAGATGGAAGTGGTGCGCCAAGACCAGCCGCTCAACATGGCGTGGTGCCTCGAATGCCACCGCAATCCCAATCCGAACCTTCGCCCGAAGGATCAGATCACCAACATGACCTGGAAGCCGTCCGCCGAAGAAGCAACGCAACTTGCCTCCGTGAAGCTGCACGGACCGCAATATTGCTCGGGGTGCCACCGATGAGTAGCGCAGGTAACAAGCAAGAGACCTCGTCTGGCAAGCGCGTGTTCTGGCGCAGCCTGGAAGAGAAGTCGCAGCCAGAAGCGCATCGCGAAGAGGCTGACGGCTCCGACGTGGTCAAGCAGACCGTGAGCAGCGAAGAGCTCTTCACGCTGCGTCGCCGCAACTTCCTCACGCTCAGCGGCGCCATGGCGACGCTGGCCGGAGTCGAGGGCTGCGTGCGTCGGCCGGTCGAGAACATCATGCCGTATGCGGACATGCCGGAGTACATCAATCCGGGCGTGCCCTTGCACTATGCGACTGCGATTCAACGCAACGGCGAAGCGCTCGGCTTGGTGGTCACCACCTTCGAAGGTCGTCCGACGAAGATCGAGGGCAACCCTGATCACCCGGCGAGCCTCGGTTCGACCGACATGCTCGCGCAGGCCGAGATCCTCGGCCTCTACGACCCCGAGCGTTCGCACAGTCCGACGCACAAGGGCGCAGCTGCAACCTTCGCCGACTTCGACGCGTTCCTCGCGACCAAGCTTGCCGACTTGCAGAAGAACGGCGGTGCTGGTTTGCGCGTGCTCGCACAGTCGACGAATTCGCCCACCTTCGTGCGGATGCGCGCGGCGCTCACGGCGAAGCTGCCGGCCGCGCGCGTGCACACCTACGCGCCCCTCAACCAGAGCAACGCGCTCGCCTCGACCAAGCTGGCGTTCGGCCAGCCGACGAGCGTGCTGTACGACTACTCGAAGGCCTCCGTCGTGTTGGCGCTCGACTCCGACTTCATGGTCACCGAGCCGGGTTCCGTGCTTGCCGCACGCCAGTTCTCTGTGGGCCGCGACATGGAGTCCGCGGCTGGCACGATGAACCGCTTGTACGCGGTGGAGCCGGTGTTCTCGGTCACGGGCAGCAATGCCGACCATCGGCTGCGCTTGCCGGCGCAGGACATCGTGCGTTACGCGCGCGCGCTCGCCTCCGAGCTCGTCACCGCGCACGGCGTGCAGCTGGGAACCGTTGCCACAGCCGTGCACGGCGCAGCGACCGACGGCATTCCGGAAGCCTGGATCAAGGCTGTCGCGCGCGATCTCGCGAGCAATGCGGGTCGCTCGCTCATCGTGGCTGGTAACCGTCAGCCGGCTGCGCTGCATGCGCTCGTGCACGCGCTCAACCGTGCGCTCGGCAACGCGGGCAAGACCGTCACCTACGCCGAGGCGCTCGACGGCGCAGAGCCCGACAACTTCGCAGACATCGAGGCGCTCACTGCCGACATGGCTGCGGGCAAAGTCGACACCTTGGTGATCCTTGGCGGCAACCCAGTGTACGACGCACCGGCCGATCTGAAGTTCGCCGACGCACTCGCCAAGGTTGCCACGAGCATCCACAGCAGCAGCAGCGACGACGAGACCGCAGCTCTCGTCAGCTGGCACCTGCCGCGCGCACACGAGCTCGAGACCTGGGGCGACTTGCAGGCGTCGAGTGGTCAATACTCCGTGCAGCAGCCGATGATCGCGCCGCTGTGGGGTGGCCGCAGCGACATCGAGCTGCTCGGGCAGCTGGCCGGTGCGCCGAACTGGCGAGGCTACGACCTCGTGCAAGCGACGGTCGCCGAGCGCGGCATCAACGGCGAGATCGCCTGGCGTCAGCTGCTGCACAAGGGCGTCACCGACCAAGGATTCGCGCGCGTGCTCGGAGCGCTCGAGATTCGTGATGGCGACGTCGCCGGCGCGCTGCGCAAGCTGTCCGACGCCGCAGCGCTCAGCACCAGCAATCTCGAGGTGGTGTTCACCTCCGACGCCAAGCTCTTCGACGGGCGCTACGCCAACAACACCTGGTTGCTCGAGCTCCCAGACCCGCAGACCCGCATCACCTGGGACAACGCTGCGTTGATCGGCCCGAGCACCGCCAAGGCGCTCGGCGTGAAGAGCGGCGACATGGTGCGCCTGACCAAGGGTGGCGCGTCGATCGACATCGTCGCGTGGCTGCAGCCCGGAATGGCGCAGAACAGCATCGGGCTGGCGCTCGGCTGGGGTCGCAAGAAGGCCGGCAGCAACGGCAACGGTCACGGCTTCGACGTCTACCCGTTGCGTAGCTCAGGGGCGCCGTACTTCACCGCGGGCGTCTCGCTGCAGAAGCTCGGCGCAACCTACCCGATCTCGCAGACCCAAGATCACGACAAGATGCGCGACCCGCGCGTCGAAGACCAAGACCGCCCGCTTGCCATGGACGCGACGCTCGCGCAGTACAAGGAGAAGCCGAACTTCCCTGCGTACCGCTCGCCCGATCCGGAATACGGTCCGCTCTGGCAGCGCCAGGACTACAGCAAGGGCCAGCAGTGGGGCATGGTCGTCGACCTCAACACCTGCAACGGCTGCAACGCCTGCGCGGTGGCCTGTCAGGCCGAGAACAACGTGCCGGTGGTCGGCAAGGAACAAGTGTCGCGCGGTCGCGAGATGCACTGGTTCCGCATCGACCGCTACTACGTGGGTGAGAACGAGGACGAGCCCGCGGTCGCGTTCCAGCCCATCGGCTGCCAGCACTGCGAAGAAGCGCCGTGCGAGAACGTTTGCCCCGTGGCGGCGACCTCGCACAGCCCCGAGGGCTTGAACGACATCGCGTACAACCGCTGCATCGGTACGCGCTACTGCATGAACAACTGCCCGTACAAGGTTCGTAGGTTCAACTTCTTGAACTTCAACTCGGATATCCCCGAGACGACGCAGATGCAGAAGAACCCGAACGTCACCGTTCGCTTCCGCGGTGTGGTCGAGAAGTGCAGCTACTGCGTGCAGCGCATCCAGAAGGCCAAGAGCACTGCCAAGCAGGACGGCCGCCATTGGCTGCGTGACGGCGAAGTGGTGGCTGCCTGCCAGCAGGTTTGCCCGACGCAGGCGATCACCTTCGGCGACATCAACAACCCGAAGAGCGCTGTCTCCAAGAAGCGCCAGGTCGACCGTAACTACGCGCTGCTGGCCGACATCGGCACGCGCCCGCGCACGCGTTTCCTCGGCAAGATTCGTAATCCGAACGCGGACATGAAGGAGAAGTCATGAGTGCGGATAGCCCGATCGTCGAAATCGGCGAAACCCCGCTGGTTCCCGCGCACGTCAGCGCCGCGTTCGTCTCGGACTCGGTGAGCCGTGTCACCGAGCAAGCGTCGCCGGTGGGCTGGTGGATGGTCTTCGGCGTGGCGCTGCTGTTCCTGGGTGTCCTCGGCTTGAGCGTGGGCTACCTGGTTTGGAACGGCATCGGCTCGTGGGGTAACAACAGCCCCACGGCGTGGGCCTGGGACATCACCAACTTCGTCTGGTGGATCGGTATCGGTCACGCCGGCACGCTGATCTCTGCCGTATTGTTCTTGTTCCGGCAGAAGTGGCGCACCTCGGTCAACCGCTTCGCGGAAGCCATGACCATCTTCGCGGTCATCTGCGCGCTCTTGTACCCGACCATCCACGTCGGTCGTATCTGGGCGTTGTACTGGGCGCTGCCTATCCCCAACCAGATGGCGATGTGGCCGAACTTCAAGAGCCCGTTGCTCTGGGACGTGTTCGCGGTCAGCACCTACTTCACGGTGTCGCTCTTGTTCTGGTTCGTCGGTCTCATCCCCGACTTCGCCACACTGCGCGACCGCGCCAAGAACGTGGCGCGCAAGAAGGTGTACGGCGCGCTCGCGCTCGGCTGGCGCGGTAGCAACCGCCACTGGCGCCACTACGAGCGTGCGTACCTGATTCTGGCAGCGCTCTCCACGCCGCTGGTGCTTTCGGTGCACTCGGTCGTTAGCTTCGACTTCGCCACCTCGGTCATGCCGGGCTGGCACACCACCATCTTCCCGCCGTACTTCGTCGCCGGCGCCGTGTTCTCCGGCTTCGCCATGGTGATGACGCTGATGCTCATCTGCCGTCAGGTCTACGGCCTGAAGGACATCATGACGATGAAGCACCTCGAGCTGATGAACAAGATCATGCTCGTGACGGGCTCGCTCGTCGGCTACGCGTACTCGATGGAGTTCTTCATGGCCTGGTACTCGGGCAACGCGTACGAGCGCTACGTGTTTATCAATCGCGCTACGGGGCCGTATTGGTGGGCCTACTGGACCATGGTCACGTGCAACGTGATCTCGCCGCAGCTGTTCTGGTCCAAGCGCCTGCGCACCAGCATCCCGGTGATGTTCGCGGTTTCCATCACCATCAACATCGGCATGTGGTTCGAGCGCTTCGTCATCATCGTGACCTCGCTGCACCGCGACTACCTGCCGTCGTCGTGGGGCATGTTCCACCCGACGCTCATCGACATCGGTTGCTACACCGGTTCGCTCGGTCTGTTCTTCACGCTCTTCTCGCTGTTCATCCGCTGGATCCCGATGGTCGCGATGTTCGAGGTGAAGGCCGCCCTGCCTGGCGCACAGCCGAGCCACCACCACGCTCACACCGAGCATGCCGAGCCAGCGCATGGCGCGCTGGCAGTGAAGGAGGCGTGACATGAGCGAGCAAGCAGTCAGCAAACGCCCAGTCGTCTACCTCGCCGAGTTCGACTCCCCGGACGCAATCATCCACGCCGCCGAGGGTGTGCGAGACGCCGGCTACGAGAAGTGGGACGTGCACACACCGTACCCCGTGCACGGCATGGACGCCGCGATGGGCCTCACCGACTCCGGTCTCGGCTGGATCGTGTTGCTCTGCGGCCTGACCGGCGTCACCGCGGCCGTTACCATGATTCAGTGGATGAACGGCTACGACTACCCGCTCGTCATCGGCGGCAAGCCGCCCGACGCGATCCCGTCGATGGTCCCCATCATGTTCGAGCTGATGGTGCTGCTGTCGGCGTTCGGCGCCGTGTTCGGCATGTTCGGTCTGAACGAGCTGCCCAAGCACCACCATCCGGTGTTCTACTCCGATCGCTTCGAAGCGTTCTCGCACGACAAGTTCTTCGTCTCCATTGAGGTCGAAGACAAGAAGTTCGACACGCAGAAGACCAAGGAGCTGCTCGAAGGCTTGCACTCGACGCACGTCGAGCTCGTCGAGGAGGAAGTCTCGTGAGCCACCTCAATGTCACCAAGCTCATTCTCACGCTCGTGACGCTGGGTCTGGCAGTTGCTGCAACTGCATGCCGCGGTGAGACCTCCGCCGAGACGCCGATCTTGCTCGAGCGCAACATGTTCCAGCAGCAGCGCTACAACCCGCAGGCGCGCAGCAACTTCTTCGCCGACGGTCGCAGCATGCGCAAGCCGGTGGAGCACACTTTCGCGCGCGAGATGGACCCGAGCTCGGAGATCTCCAACGGTGAGATCGGCAACGGTACGGGCTACGTGCTGAGCGTGCCGACCGAGGTCGTCTCGCAACTCGGTGGCATGGGCAAAGCTGTCGACCGTGGCGAGCAGCGCTACAACATCTACTGTGTGCCGTGTCACGACCGCGCCGGCAGCGGGCAGGGCACCGCCGTCAAGCGCGGCATGGCGGCACCGCCGAGCTTGATCGACGAGCGCGTGCGCCACATGCCCGACGGACAGTTGTTCGCGACCATCGGCCGCGGCGTGCGCAACATGCCGGCCTACAACTACTCGATTCCAGTGAGCGATCGCTGGGCCATCGTGACCTACGTGCGCGCGCTGGAAATCAGCCAAGCCGGGGAGCAGTGACGTGAGCGACGCCAAGAAGACCCCAGACTCGATGAAGTACCGCATCCCCGAAGGCAGCGCTTGGGATGGTGCCTGGAAGATGGCGCTCACCGTCGCCGCGTTGGGCGGCTTGGTGGCGCTTGGTGGCGCCTTCATGGACCCCAAGCGCTTTGCGTTCTCGTACCTCTACGGGTTCGTCACGGTGCTCACCCTCTGGCTCGGCTCCGTGTTCTTCGTGCTCATCCAGCACCTCACCAGCGCGGGCTGGAGCGTGAGCGTGCGCCGCGCGTCCGAGTTCTTCGTCAGCGGCGTGGTAGTGCTGCCGTTCCTGTTCGCCCCGCTCATCCCGAACTTCAAGACGCTGTATCCGTGGTGGACCACGGACAAGACCGGCGTCGCTGAAGCGCAAGAGCACGCGGCAGCAGCGCCGAAGGGCGAGGGTCACGAAGGCGCAGCTGTCACCGAGGGCGAAGGCGAGCACAGTCCGGCCGAGCTCATCGAAGAAGCCACGCTCGCCAAGAAGAGCGCGTACCTCAATCACACCTTCTTCGGCATCCGCATGTGCGTGTACTTCGCGGTCTGGTTGTTCCTGGGCTTGCGTTTGTTCCGTTACTCCACGGCGCAGGACGCCACGCGCGACAAGCAATGGACGGTGAAGCTGCAGGGCTTTGCACCCGTGGCCACCATCCTGTTCGCGTTCTCGCTCACCTTCGCGGGCTTCGACTGGATCATGTCGCTCGAGCCGGGCTGGTACTCGACTATGTTCGGCGTGCGCATCTTCGCGACGTCCGCGGTGACGTCGTTTGCATGCATCATCCTGGTCACGCTCGGCTGGAAGCGCGCGGGTCTCGTGCATGACGAGATCAATACCGAGCACTTGCACGACCTCGGCAAGCTGATGTTCGGCTTCCTGGTGTTCTGGGCCTACATCTCGTTCAGCGAGTTTTTTCTGATCTGGTACGCGGCCATCCCGGAAGAGACCATCTACTTCCACCGTCGCTGGGACGATCAGTCCTGGCGGACGATCAGCTGCATGATCGTCGGCTTGAAATTCATCGTGCCGTTCTATTTGATCATGTCGCGCAACGCCAAGCGCAACAACGGGCTCATCGGCCTCGGTGCAGGCTGGCTGCTCGCGATGCATCTGGTCGAGATCTATTACTGGATCATGCCGTACTACAAACCGCACGCTGGCGTGCAGTGGAGCGGCATCTGGATGGAAGCCGGTTGCGTGATGGCCACCGTCGGCGTCTACATGACGCGCGTGCTGTGGAACATGCGCAAGCATTCGCTGATTGCCGTGGGCGACCCGCGCCTGTCTCGCGCGCTCGACTTCGTCAACGCCTAGCGCCTGATGGTTGGTTGCCAGCAGCGCCGCGGGGCTACTTGGCCGCTGCCGCGTTGCGTTGCATGACGCGGTAGATGGCCAGCGCCACCATGCCGATCGCGACTGCGAACCACAGCGTCGCCAGGCGCACGAGCATGGTGGCGGCGGTGGCGATGGCAGGTTCCATCGTGCTGCCGCCGAGCTTCTGCAAGAGGCCGGTCATGCCGGCTTCGGTGATGCCGAGTCCGCCAGGCATCATGGCGACCGCACCGGCGATGGTGGAAGCGGCGTAGGCAAACACCGCAGCGTCCCAGGGCAGCTGCGTACCGGCGAAGCCGCGCACGATGACATAGAGCGCTGCGCATTCCATGCCCCACGCCACGGTCGCGATGGCGCTGCCGAGCAACAGGCCCGACGGGTGCACCATGTTCAGCAGTGACTCGTAGGCTTCGCGCAGCTTGTGGCTGACCTTGGCGAGCACCGGGATGCGCTCTGCCATGCGCAGGAAGAACTCGCCCAGTGGGCGGTAGGCGAACACGGCGACCAGACAGCTGACCCCGACCGCGCCGACGCCGGCGATCAGTACGCCGTGTTCGAAGGCCAGTGAACCCAGCGCCGTGAGCAGCACCAGCGCGATGAGATCGGTCAGACGCTCGGCAATCACGATGGGCGCCGTGCGCACCATGGACACGCCGCGCGACTCGTAGAGCAGCAGCGACTTGAAGACCTCGCCGACCTTTCCCGGCGTAACGCTCATGGTGAAGCCCGACAAGAACACCACCGAGCTCTCGAGCAGCGGGACCTCGACGTCGATGCAGTGCAGGTAGTACTGCCAGCGCAATATGCGCAGGGCGTAGTTCGCGGCGGCCAACGCGAAGCCCAGCGCGACTGCGCCGGGCGCGAAGCTCTGCGCAGCTTGCCGCAGCTTGTGGACGTCGCCGTAGAGCACCAGGCCCGCAAACACGAGCCCGCCGAAGAGCGCCGCGATCATCACCTTGCGCGCGAGGCCGCGGGCCATGGCGGTGGCATCTGCAGGTTGCGGGGTCGCGAGCGCCAAGGGGTCGGCGGCGGGTGCTTCGTCGATCGTGGCAGCGTCTAGTTGCGGAGGGACGGACGGCGTGGTCATGGGGGCGTGCAGGCTGGCTGCAAGGTGCCACGGATGCAGCGCATTGGCCAATCTTGCAACCTGTGGGTCGCCGTTGCCGGCGTGCCCGATGTCGACCACTATGGGCGCCTCGGAGACTCCTCGGCTGATGGCAAAGGACGCAAAAAAGGCTGCCCGTCGCCGCACCCTGCGCGAGGACGCGTTGAATCTGCCGAACCTGCTCACCATGGCGCGGGTGGTGATGATTCCGGTCGTGCTCTGGCTGATGTGGCAGCAAACGCGCGTCGCGAATTTCTGGGCGACCATGGCGTATTCGGCCGCAGCCGTGACCGACTTCGTCGACGGCTACCTGGCGCGTCGCATGGGGCTCACGAGCGTGCTCGGCAAGTTCCTCGACCCCTTGGCCGACAAGCTGATCGTGCTGGCCACGTTGGTGCTCATGGTGGAGCTCGGGCACGTGCCGGCGTGGCCGGTCATCATCATCACCGGGCGCGAGCTGTCGATCACTGCGCTGCGTACCATCGCCATCAATGAAGGCGTGGTGATCGCCGCGAGCCGCGGTGGCAAGGACAAGACCGCCGTGCAGATGGTCGCGCTAGTCGCCTTGATCTTGCACGACACCTACGTGCTCGATTGGGGTTTCTACAAGGCAGCGGTAGACCTGAATGCCGTGGGCCTGGCGCTCTTGTACTTGAGCGTGTTCTTCGCGATCACGAGCGCCGGCGAGTACTTCGGTCTGTTCATCGACGCGGTGGAAGCCAAGGAGAAGCGCGAGCGCGAGGAAACGGCGCGCGAGGAAGCGCTGCGCGGGGAGGGTGAATGAGCTTCGGAGCCCGGGCCAGCTCGCTGTGGGTACTGGCGCTGGTGGCAGCTGTCGGCTGCACGCACGGCAAGGCGCACGTGGACAAGGGTCAACCGAGCCCCGGTACCGTACCCGCCGCGGTCGCCGTTGTGCCAGCCGGCGCTACCGCAGCGGATTCCGACTGGGTCGCCGGCAGCTTGCCCGCCGTTGCGCAGCAGGGAAAGCCTGTTTCGGGCGGCGAGATGATCGTCGGCATGCGTACCGATCCGCCGTCGCTCAACAGCGCGGTCGACAACGATCAGGTGGCGGTCTGGATGACCCACCACCGCGTGTATCAGAGTCTCGTCCGCCTCGACCCCTTCGATGAGCCCAACTACCGGGTCGTGCCGGAGCTCGCCGAGCGTTGGGAGATCAGCGACGACAAGAAGACCTACACCTTCCACCTGCGCCAGGGCGTGAAGTGGCACGACGGATCGCCGTTCAGTGCGCGCGACGTCATCGCGACCTACGACAAGGTGATGGACCCGACCACGCGCGCCGTGCACCTGCGCTCGCTCTTGGACGAGCTCGCGAGCTATTCGGCACCGGATGACCACACCGTCGTGTTCAAGTGGAAGCGTCCGTACTTCCTGGCTCTGGATTCGCTGGTCGACATTTCGATCCAACCGGCACAGGTGATCGCCGGACTCACGGGCACGCAGTACAACGAAGCGGCGACCAATCCGCTCAATCGGCACCCAGTCGGCACCGGTCCCTTCAAGTTCGTCGCATGGGAGAGCAGCCAGAAGATCGTGCTGGCGCGCAATGACGACTACTGGGGACAGAAGCCGTACCTCGATCGCTTGGTGTTCCGCATCCAGACGGACCCGACGGTGATGTTGCAGCTGGCGGAGCGCGGCGAGATCGACATGGTCGATCTCGTCACCTCCGAGCAGTGGGTGCACATGGATAGCCCGGTGCTGCGCAGCAAGTGGAACCGCTCGAAGCTCTATCCCGCGATCTACGCCTGGATCGGTTGGAACGAGACGCGACCGTACTTCGCCGACAAGCGCGTGCGTCGTGCGCTCACGCTGCTGATCGACCGCCCCGGCATCATCGGCAAGATGATGTACGGGCTGCCCAAGCCCACCAACTGCCATTTCTACTGGGCGAGCGCCGCCTGCGACCAGAGCATGCAGCCCCTGCCGTACGACCCGGTCGCTGCGCAGCGGCTACTTGATGAGGCCGGCTGGAAAGACAGCAACGGTGACGGCGTGCGCGACAAGGCCGGTGTGGAGCTCAAGTTCGTGTTCATGCTGCCGGTGGCGGGCGTCGAGACCGCGCGCTGGGCCGCGAAGCTCAAAGAAGACTTCGCGCACGCTGGCATCGAGATGCAGTTGCAGAGCGTGGAGTGGGCGGCCTTCAGCAAACGGCTGACCGAGCACAGCTTCGATGCCTGCACCCTCTTGTGGGGCGGCGGTCCGCGTGACGAGCCGACGCAGATCTGGCACTCGAGCGGCATCAAGGGCGGCTCGAACGTCATCAGCTACCGCAACGCGGAGGTCGACAAGCTGCTGGAAGACGCCCGCAGCATGTTCGACGACGACGCGCGCAACGCCATGTACCGGCGCATCGGCGCCATCCTGCAGGACGAGCAACCCTACACGTTCATGTACGTGCGCCCGGAGCTGTCGCTGCTCAGCAAGCGCATCAAGGGTGCGCGCGCCAGCTTGATCTGGTGGCAGTTCGAGAGCATGTGGGTCGACCCGAGCTGGAACACGACCAAGTGACGCCATGCTGAGCTACGCGTTGCGGCGTGTGTTGTGGATGGTGCCGACGCTCTTCGGCATCACGCTCATGTGCTTTCTGCTGCTGCGCATGGCGGGCAACGACCCGATCCTGGCGCAGTTCCAGAACCCGATGCACCACCAGCAGATCTCGCAAGAGGCCATCGCGCAGATGCGCCGCTTGTACGACCTCGACAAGCCTTGGTACGTGCAGTACGGGCGCCTGGTCACGCGACTGGTCACGCTGGATCTGGGCACCTGCTGGCAGAACGGCCGGCCCATCGCGCAGGTCATCGGCGAGGCGCTGCCGATCACGCTCTTGCTCTCGCTCGTTTCCATGCTGCTTGCGTACTGCGTGTCGATCCCGCTCGGCGTGTATTCTGCGGTGCGGCAACACAGCGTGTCCGACCGCGTTCTCACAGTCGCGCTCTTCGTGCTGTATTCGCTGCCTGGCTTCTGGCTCGGCACGATGTTCATCGTGTTCCTGGCGAGCGGGAAGTTCGTGGTGTGTCCGTGGCTGCCGGACGGAGCGTGCTTCCCATTGCAAGGCTGGCACGCGTTCGAAGGCTTCGAGCGCATGAACGCGGGCGCTAAATTCAGAGACGTCACGTGGCACTTGGTGCTGCCGGTGGTGACGCTCACGTACCCGGCGTTTGCCGCACTCTCGCGCTACATGCGCGGCGGCATGCTCGAGACCTTGCGCCAAGACTTCGTCCGCACCGCGCGCGCCAAGGGACTCAGCGAGCGCACGGTGATCTTCGGTCACGCGCTGCGCAACAGCTTGATTCCCATCGTCACCTTGATTGGCCTCGAGCTGCCCGAGCTCATCAGTGGTTCGGTCATCGTGGAGTCGATCTTCGGCGTGCGCGGCATGGGCCTCGTCGCGCTCGAAGCGATCCGCATGCCGGACTACCCCCTGGTGATCACCATCGTGGCGTTTGCCGCACTCATGACCATGCTCGGCGTGCTGCTGTCCGACTTGCTGTACGCATGGGTCGATCCACGCATCAAGCTCGCGCAGGAGGGGCCGTGAGCGACGTTGCCAACCTGCCGGAGACCTACCTGCGCATGGTCTCGCGTGAGTACATGCGTCACCGGCTGCATCGGCTGTCCCTGCACGCGATCATGAGCCTCGCGCTCTTGGCGCTGGTGGCCGACTTCGTGGCGTGCGACCGACCCATCCTCTTGTCGTTTCGCGGCACGCTCTACCTGCTTCCGAACCTGGTCGACCCGCCGGCCTTGCGTGCGTACGACAACCAGCGTCTAGCGGATGAGATGAACCCGAGCGATTGGGCCGTCTTCCCGCCGGTGCCGTGGGGCTACAACAGTCACGATCTGGAAGCT
Organism: Pseudomonadota bacterium; assembly: GCA_017881185.1. Taxonomy (GTDB): domain Bacteria; phylum Myxococcota_A; class Polyangia; order Polyangiales; family JAFGIB01; genus JADGRF01. The sequence continues at coordinate 50,780 of JADGRE010000007.1, forward strand.
GTGCTGGCTCCGCCGAGTGCTCAGCACTGGCTCGGCACCGACAGCGGAGGCCGCGACGTGCTCGCGCGCGTGGTGCATGGCTCGCGCGTGAGTCTGGCGGTGGGTGTGCTCTCGGTCGCGGTGTTGGTCTCGATCGGCATGTTCATCGGTTCCATCGCAGCGTACTTCGGTGGTGTCCTGGATCTCTTGCTCATGCGTTTTCTCGAGATCGTTCACGCCGTGCCGACCATTCTCGTGCTGGTAACGATGCTCGCGCTGATCATGCCCACCGGCTGGCACTCGGTGGTGGCGATGATGGTGGTCATCGGCCTCGTACGTTGGACCGACGTCGCGCGCTTGGTGCGTGGGGAGATCCTGCGCATCCGCACGATGCCCTACGTCGAGGCCGCGCGCGCGCTCGGCGCCGGTCACGCGCGCATCTTGCTGCGCCACATTCTGCCGAATGCGCTCGCGCCCGTGCTGGTGGCGGCAACCTTCGCGATGGCGTCGGCCATCCTGCTCGAAGGCGCGCTGTCGTTCCTCGGCTTCGGCATCCCGGAGGACATGGCGTCGTGGGGCGGCATGCTCAACGACGTGCGTGGCCACACCGGTGCCTGGTGGCTCGCAGTGTTCCCGGGCGCTGCGATCTTTTTCACCGTCACCGTGTACAATCTTGCGGGTGAAGGTCTGCGCGACGCCATCGACCCGCGTCTGCGAGCTTGAGATGACACGCAGGTTTCGCAGCTTGATCTGGGCGACGCTGGCGTCGTGTTGGCTGCTGGGTGTTGCGACCGATTGCAGCCGCGGCGCTCACGGCTATTACGGCACCACGCGCCCCAAGCACGGCCCGGATGAAATCTGGACCAATCTCTCGACCGAGCCGGAATACATCGATCCTGGCAAGTGCTCCGACTCCGCCGGCGGCTTCGTCATCGTCAACCTCTTCGCGGGGCTCGTGCAGCCACATCCGGTCACGCTCGCGCCCATGCCGGACCTCGCCGAGCGCTGGACGGTCTCGCCCGACGGCCGGCGCTACGAGTTCCACCTGCGCGCCTCGACCTGGTCCGACGGCGTTGCTCTCACGGCGCACGACTTCGAGTATTCGTGGAAGCGTGTGCTCGATCCGGCGACGGCGTCGAAGTACGCGACCTTTCTCTACCCGCTGCGCTACGCCGAGATGTTCCAACGCCGCGCCATCCTCGTGCGCGGCGCGAGCGAGACCGATGCGCCTGCACTGCGCGCGCGCGTCGAGACGCTGTCGCCGATCGAAGCGCTGACTCCGGCGCCCGAGCTCGGTGGCATGTTCGTGTTGCTCGGTGGCGACGAAGAGGGCAGGGCTGCGCGGCGCGCGCAGGTCATCCACGCGCTCGACGGACTCACGCTGGGCGCCTCACAGCTGCACGCCGCACAGACCGACGCCTCGGTCGTGGGCGTGCACGCGGTGTCCGACGACACCCTGGTCGTCGAGCTCGAGACGCCGGTCCCGTACTTCCTGTATCTGCTCAGCTACTACACCGCGATGCCTGTGCCGCGCCACGTGATCGAGCGGCTCGCTGCAGCGGGCGAGAACACGGATCTGTGGACGCGGCCCGATCACATCGTGACCAACGGCGCGTACATGCTGCATGAATGGAAGTTCCGGCAGTACGCGTGGCTGCACAAGAATCCTAGTTACTGGGACGCCGCGCGCGTGCGCGTACCCCGCATCCGTCTGGCGATGGTGGACAGCTACAACACCACGCTCAACTTGTATGAGGCAGGAGAGCTCGATTCCATAGGGCCGAACGCCAGTCTGCCGGCGGAGTTCATGGATGCGCTGTCGCGCTATCGCGATTTCCGACGCGCCCCCGCGCTGGTCACCTACTTCTACTGGTTCAACACGCACGTCGCACCCGTGAACGACGCGCGAGTGCGTCGCGCGCTGAGCTTGGCCGTCGATCGGCAATCGATCGTGGAGCACATCACGCGCTCAGGGCAGATCCCCACCGCCGACCTGGTGCCCGATCAGGTCGGAGGCTATCGTGGGCCGCACAGTCCGCTCTTCGATCCGGAGGCAGCGCGGGCTTTGTTACGCGAAGCCGGCTACGGGCCCGGCCACCCGTTCCCGGAGCTCACGCTGACCTACAACACCAGCGAGGGTCACAAGCAAATCGCCGAAGCAGTCCAGCAGATGTGGAAGACGAACCTCGGGGTCGACGTGACCCTCGAGAACCAAGAATGGAAGGTGTACCTCAAGACCATGCAGACTGGAGCGTTCCAGCTGGCGCGCATGGGCTGGGTCGGTGATTACCCCGATCCGAACACCTTCCTGGAGCTGCTCACAGCGCACAACGGCAACAACCACTCTGGCTGGCACGATGCTCACTACGATGAGCTGCTCAAGCAAGCCAACGCCAGCGTCGATGCGGCCAAGCGCATGGTCATGCTGCGAGAGGTCGAGCGCTACATGCTCGCTGCGTTGCCGGTTCTACCGATGTACGTCTACACGCGTTCGGAGCTCGTGAAGCCGTACCTCATGGGGCATGCGCTCAACTACGAGAACCGCTACCTGTGCAAGTATTGGTGGATCGACCGCCGCTGGTACGATGGCGTGCCCAGCACGCGTATGCCGGATGGCTTCCCGCCGGAACCCGCACGCGCCTCCGCCGAGGAAAGGCACTGAGATGGCGCGCTTCATCCTACGGCGTTTGCTCGGCCTGTTGCCCACGCTGCTCGTCATCATCGTGATCTCGTTCTTCGTGATTCGCCTGGCGCCGGGCTCGCCGTTCATGACCGAGCGCGGCGTGCCACCCGAAGTGCTCGCCGATCTCAAAGCAAAGTACGGCTTCGACCAGCCGCTGCCGACGCAGCTGCTGCGTTACCTGGGCAACCTCGCGCACGGCGACCTCGGTCTGTCCACGAAGTATCCGCAGCGCACGGTGAACGAGATCATCGCCGATGGCTTTCCAGCCACCTTGCTGTTGGGCACCGCCGCACTGTTGTGGGCGCTCTTGCTCGGCGTCGGCGCGGGCATCGTCGGCGCCGTGCGCCAGAACACCGCGTGGGACTACGGCTTCATGGCCGCGGCGATGGTCGGCATTTCGCTGCCCACCTTCGTGCTTGGCCCGCTCTTGATCTTGCTCTTCGCGCTCACCTTGTACGTTCTGCCGCCGGCAGGCTGGGGCTCGCTGCGCCACGTGGTGCTGCCCGCCCTCACGCTGGGCACGGTGTACGCGGCCTATCTCGCTCGACTCACGCGCGGCAGCATGCTCGAGGTGGTGCGCGCCGACTTCGTGCGCACTGCGCGGGCCAAGGGCTTGTCCGAGCCGGCCATCGTGCTGCACCACATGCTGCGCGCCGGCCTGTTGCCGGTGGTGACCTTCCTCGGCCCGGCCATCGCGAACTTGCTCGTGGGCAGTGTGGTGGTCGAGAAGATCTTCGCCACGCCGGGCATCGGGCCCTACTTCGTAGATGCCGCCTTCAACCGCGACTACTTTCTGGTCATGGGCATCGTGGTCCTCGACTCCGTGTTCCTGCTCATCATGAACCTCCTGGTCGACGTCGCCTACGGCCTCTTGGATCCGCGCATCAGGTTCGAATGACAGCGCCTGCCCAACCATTGCAGCTCGAAGGCAGCTCCCTGTGGCGCGATGCGCTGCAGCGCCTGCGCGACAACCGCATGGCGAGGCTCGGCGGCATGACCACCGTGCTGCTCACGCTCGCCTGCTTTCTCGGCCCCATGATTCTCGAGCGCACCCTGGGCTACGATTACGAGAAGCAGAACCTGGCCTACGGCGCCCATCCGCCCTCTGTTGCGCACTGGTTCGGCACCGACTTCTTCGGACGCGATCTCCTCACCCGTGTGCTCTGCGGTGGCCAGATCTCGCTCGTCGTGGGCTTGCTCGCAGCCAGCGTGGCCGCCAGCGTCGGCACCGTGTACGGCGCCATCTCCGGCTACGTCGGTGGGCGTCTCGATGGCTTGATGATGCGCGTCGTCGACGTCATCTACGCGTTGCCCTACATGTTCCTGGTGATCGTGCTGGTCACGATCTTCGGCAAGAGCCTGGTGCTGCTGTTCGTTGCGCTGGGCCTCGTCGGTTGGCTGATGACCGCGCGCATCGTGCGCGGCCAGATGCTCACGCTCAAGGAGCGCGAGTTCGTGCTGTCGGCGCGCAGCTTGGGCGTGAGTGCGCCGGCGATCTTGTTCCGCCACCTCATCCCGAACACGCTCGGGCCGATCATCGTGTACTTCACGCTCACCGTGCCTTCGATGATCTTGCAGGAGGCGTTCTTGAGCTTTCTCGGCCTGGGTGTGCAGGCACCGCGGCCCAGTCTCGGCGGGCTCATCAACGACGGCGCCCAGCACATGGCAGTGTTCTGGTGGGAGCTGGTATTTCCCGGCGGCGTGATGGCCGTGCTGCTGTTCTCGCTCAACTTTCTCGGGGACGGCGTCCGTGACGCACTCGACCCGTCGCTGCGTGGCCGCTGAGACAGCCGACAGGATTCGCCCAGCCCGCCCAGATCGGCGGGCGGTGGCCTTCTGTTGGCGATCATGTAGCCGACCATAGTTCGAGTCGCGATCGCACAATTCGGCGATCGATCGCGGCCGACGCCCCGCTGGCGACCGCTGTCCCAGGCCCAGCGAACGTATAACTCTACATAATTACTACGCTATTCCAATGTAGTCCGTCGTAGTACCAAAATGGTACAGCATGGACCCTTTGCCGTTGACACGGATCTATTCAAAAGAATATATTCACGCGCATTGGTTGACGGGAATCAGATGAAGCGAATAGACACCACCTTCGTTGCGATTCCAGAAGCCTCCGGGCTGCGCCGGTTCAGCGAGGCAGAGCTCGCCGAGATCGAGCGGAGCCACGCCGAGGGGTTGTCCACGCAGCAGGTGGTCGAGTTCTTCGCTCGCCACGGCGAGCGCCTCAGCGAGGCCACCTTCCGCAAGTACGTGCAGCTGGGCCTTCTGCCTCGCAGCGTGCGGGTCGGGCGCAAGGGCAAGCACCGCGGTTCACAGGGACTGTACCCGGTCGCCGTCGTTCGACAGATCGAAGCCGTGCGTGGGCTGATGGCTCAGGGCTACACGATCCAGGACATCCAGCGCGAGCTCTTGTGTCTGCGCACGGACATCGACACGCTCGCGAAGCAGCTGACGCAGCTGCTCTCGGCGCTCGAGCTGTCGGTGCGGGGTGAGCAAGACGCGCCGGTCGACGAAGTGATGGGGCGCGCGCTGGGCGACGCCCGTCAGGTGGCGGACCAGCTCGTCGAGAAGCTGCGCGCCATCGAACAGAGGTTGGCCATGCGTGCGCGCATGGCGAGGGCGGCTGTGTAGCGGGCACCGCGCAAGCGGGCTGCACGGCTGGGGCACGGGAACGCGACAACGGAGGCAGGCATGAACGAGCAAGCGGAAGAGAAGGCGCAGTACTTGAGCGACGTGAGTGAGCCGGCGCAGCCGGCGAGCGCACAGGGCCCCTTGGTGCAGGGTTCGTTGGCATTGGCTTACGAGCACGCCATCGACGGCGACCCCGACCTGCGGGACGAGGGCGTCGAGGGCGAGGACGATGCCGACGGCGAGAGCCGTCGCAAGCGCCGTTCGCGTACCCGCGCGCGCACGATCTCGATTCGCCGGCTGAGCAAGGCCGAGCTCAACCGTGGCCGCGCGCTCTACCCCGAGGAAGAGTACTGGCGGCCCACGGCGCGCTCGCAGTGCGTCGACATGGAGCGGCCGTGCCCGTTCGTGTCGTGCAAGTACCACCTGTACATCGACGTCCATCCGGTGCGCGGCTCGATCAAGATCAACTTCCCCGACGTCGAAGTCTGGGAGATGACCGACACCTGCGCGCTCGATATCGCCGACCGCGGCGGCATCACCCTCGAAGAGGTGGGCGAGATCATGAACCTCACGCGTGAACGCGTGCGTCAGCTGGAAACGCAAGGCCTGGCCAAGCTGCAAGCCATGGACGAAGTCACGCGCCTGCGCGACTACGTGGCCTGAAGCGTGCCGCGAGGGTCGTGGCAATGGCCGTGCCGACGCGCTCTACGGTAGCTTCGCGCAAGAAGAACACGTAGGGCGTGACGCACACGAGAAACTCCGGGATCACCAAAATCACGCTGTTGCCGAGGTGGAAGAGCAGGCCCAGCGCGATGGCAACCGGTCGCGTCTTGGGCACCATCAGCAGTGCTGCGAGCAGCAACTCGCCGCCGATCACCACCCACGAAGCCACGGCCCACGTGTGCGGGTCGGTGCTGCGGCGCACCAGCCAGAAGCCCAGGGGGGTGGCCCAGATGCTCTGCAGCGTGGACCACAGCAGCACGCCCGTGCGCCACGCTGGATTCGCCGCCTTCCACAGGCCGGCGCCGAGGTAGAGCATCACCGTCTGAAAGCGCACGAGGCGCCCAACGAAGCTGTAGGTTGCAGGCGGCGGCTGCGGAGCCGAGATGGCCCAGACCGCGTCCGCATTCGCCGGCCACAGCGCGAGCAGGTAGATCACGATCAGCCGGTCGAACGAAGAGTGCTTCACGCCCAGCGACAGGAAGTAGTGGTACAGGTAGACGGCGATCAACGCTGGAATCGTGAGCCCGGTTCGCACGCCGAGCATCAGTGCGAGCGCCAGCCCGTAGAACGCTGCAAACAGCAGCCAGGCGAGCCATGGTGCGGGCGCGTAGTCGGGCACGAGGTAGGGCGCGTAGACGCCTTCCGACGAGAACAACACCGTCACGTGCGGCGCGAGCACGCCGAGGTACACGAGCAGGTAAAAGCCCAGCAGCACGCGAAACGC
>JADGRE010000245.1 GCA_017881185.1 Pseudomonadota bacterium
TTCTCTTGGGTGTTCCCGCGCGACTTCGAAGACCGCTCCATCGGCTTCGGCACGCACCCCAAGCGCGCGTCCGACGACGGCACCTTCGCGCATCTCGAGCCCGACAAGATCAGCGCCAAGCTCCTGAGCGAGCTGCGCGAGCATCCGCTACTGCTCTTGCCCATTCCGGAGCGGCGCGAGCTGGTGCGCAAGGCGTACGGTGATGGTGCGCCCAACGGTCCGCCGGAGTGGATCTGGAACGGTCGGCTCGGCCACAAGAACGCGCAGGTCTTCGATGCGCTGCTCACCAACCACGCGGGCGACCTGCGCAAGGTGCTCGCCCACGTGCAGGTCGAGCGTTACTACGTGTCGCGTCACTACCGCACGGGCGCCGTCACCATCGGCCCGCAGATGAGCGTGGACGCCTCGGAGCGGCAGATCACCGCCGACCGCAGCTTGTCGGCGTTGCCCGGCGCACTCACCAGCCTGAGCTTGTTCGAGACCCATGGCGAGTTGGTCGACGGGGCAGGGGGCGTCATCGAATTCAGCGACTTGCTCAAGCGGCCGCTCGAGTCGTGGAAGTATCTGCTCTTGGCCATCGAGAGCGGTGAAGTCGCGCTCAACATGTCGAACTTCACCGTGAACTCGGTGTTTCTCGGTAGTACGAACGAAGCACATCTGGAAGCGTTTCGACAACATCCGGAATACAATTCGTTTCGTGCACGCTTACAATTGCTGCGTGTAGGTTATCTTCTAGATTACCATCGTGAGCGCGAGATCTACGACACGCAGATCGTGCCGCACGTGCGAACGCACGTCGCCCCGCACGCGACCTACATCGTAGCGTTATGGAGCGTGCTCACGCGCTTGTTGCGCTCGGACGCCGCGCACTACGAAGACCCGGCTCTGGGCAAGCTTGCGGCCAGTCTCACGCCGCTCGAGAAGGCGTTGCTCTACGGCGACGCAACCGTGCCGCGGCGGCTGGGCAACGACGAAGCCAAGAGCCTGCGTGCGGGCTTGACCACGGTCGCGCGCGAGTTCGAGTGGTTGCCCATCTACGAGGGCATCACCGGCGCTTCGCCACGCGAGGTGCGTACGCTCTTGCTCGACGCGGCGCAGCATCCGCGCGAAGTCTGTCTGTCGCCGCTGGCGGTGCTCGATCAGATTCAGGCGCTGTGTGACAAGGGCGACTACCCGTTCCTCAAGCACAAGCCCGATGGAGGCTTCCACGATCACCGCGCGTTCATGCTGCAGGTGCGCGACAGTTGGCTCACGCGTCTGGACGACGAGGTGCGCACCAGCACGGGCCTCGTCGACGAATCGCGCAACGAAGAGCTCTTCGACCGCTACGTGACGCAGGTGTCGTTGTGGGTGAAGGCAGAGCGCTTCCGCGATCCGATCACGGGCAAGCTGGAAGATCCGGATGAAGGTCTGATGCGGCGCATCGAGGAGATCCTCGAGGTGAGCAACGCGACCGAGTTTCGGCGCAACCTGATCAGCGTGGTCGCGGCGTTCGCCATCGACCACCCGGGACAGGCGCCCCGTCCGGCGGGCATCTTCCCCCGACACTTGGAGCGCTTGAAGGAGTCGTACTACGCCGAGCGCCGTGGTCACGTAGCGGCCGTGATTCGCGACGTGCTGACGCTGCTCTCCGAGAACGAGGCCGAGCAAGCGGCGGCCATGCCTGCCGAGCAACACAAGCAGGCGCAGCAGGCGCTCGACCGCTTGATCGGCGGCTACGGCTATTGTCGCGCGTGTGCGCGCTCGTGCCTGGGCGAGCTGCAGCGCGCGCGCTACGCGCAGTAGCGTTGGTCGGCGCGACAGCGGGGTGTACCTTCGGGGCATGCAGCCCCTGCTGACACGCGAAGCGGCCCGTGCGCTCGACGCCGACGCGACCTCGCGCTTGGGCGTGCCGAGCATCGAGCTCATGGAGCACGCTGGGCGCGGTGCCTTCGCGGTGCTCGCTGCGCGCTTTGCCGAGCGCCTGGCGCATGTGGCGGTGGTCGCGGGCGCCGGCCAGAACGGCGGCGATGGCTGGGTGGTGGCGCGTTGTCTCGTGCAAGCGGGGCGTGTGCCGCGTTGCGTGCTGGTGGGTGAGCGCCAGAAGGTGCGGGGCGACGCCGCGACCAATCTCGCGGCGCTCGAGCAGCTCGGTGTGGTGGTGGCTCAGGCGCACGAGCATGATCTGTCCGCGCTCGACGAGGCCCTGGCAGGGGCGTCGCTGGTGGTGGACGCGCTCTTCGGTACAGGGCTCGACCGGCCGCTCGGCGGCGTGTTCTTGCAGGCGGTTGCGCGCATCAACCAGTCGGCTGCGCCGGTGGTGGCGCTGGATCTGCCCAGTGGCATCGACGCCGACACCGGCGCGGTGCTCGGCGCCGCCGTGCGTGCGCAGCTGACGGTGACTTTCGCAGCGCACAAGCGCGGGCTACACCAGCACCCGGGCGCCGCGCTCCGCGGTGAAGTCGTGTGCGTTGGCATCGGCGTGCCGGGGCCTGCGGGCGCGGCTGCTGGGCTGCTCGAGAATGCAGACCTGCGCGTGCTCGTGCCGCGGCGCGCGCTCGACGTGCACAAGGGCAGCGCGGGCCACGTCTTGGTGATCGCGGGTGCTCCGGGACGCACGGGCGCCGCGCTGCTCTGCGGTCTGGGCGCGCTGCGCACGGGTGCGGGCCTCGTCACGCTGTGTGGGCGCCCGGGTGCGCGCGCAGCGCTCGATGCCAAGGTGGTGGAGCTCATGACGGACGAGCTGCCCGGCCCAGCGTCGGCCGCGGCCGCCCGCGCGCAAGAGCTGGCGCGTGGCAAGGATTCGGTGGTAGTCGGGCCGGGTCTCGGTACCGACCCGGAAGGTGTGCAGCTGTCACAGCAACTCGCGGTGGAGCTGACGTTGCCGGCTGTGCTGGATGCCGATGCGCTGACCGCCCTCGGCACCGATCTCGGGCGCCTGCAAGCTGCTGCGGGCCCGCGCGTGCTCACTCCGCACCCAGGCGAGGCCGCGCGCATGCTGGGTTGCACCAGCGCGCAGGTGCAGGCCGATCGCTACGTAGCTGCGCTGCGTCTTTCGCAGCTGAGCGGCGCTGTGGTGGTGCTCAAGGGCGCGGGGACGATCATCGCGCAGCCCGACGGCGCGCTGCGCGTGTGTTCGCGCGGTACGCCAGCGATGGCAGTGGCCGGCACCGGTGATGTCTTGTCTGGCGTCATCGCGGCGCTGCTGCCGCAGCTGTCAGCCTTCGATGCCGCGAGCGCCGGTGTGTATCTGCACGCGCTTGCCGGCGAGCTGGCGGCGCGCTCCGATCGGGGCCTCTTGGCGCACGAGCTTGCCGACGCCTTGCCGCTGGCGTTCGAGCGGGTGCGTAGCTCCGACTGAGCGTGTCGCGCGTGCCTGTCAACTTGGCAGGTGCGGCGGGCGGTGGCTTGCCACTTTGGCAACCGGCGATGCCGGCCAAGCCGCTGCGCCCGCGAAAACGCGGTAATTCCTGAGTGTAGCGGCTTGGCCCGGGCGTTGCAGTGAGACGCAGCAGGAGTTGAGCCATGCCTTCCATGTGCGCGAACGAAGAACAGCGCTTGGGTTTCGAGCGTTCGGTGCTGCCACACACGCGGGCCTTGCGCGGCCGCGCGCTGCGCTTGTCGCGCAGCAGCGCAGAGGCGGACGATCTGGTGCAGGAGACCGTGCTCAAGGCCTGGCGTTTCTGGTCGCGCTACCACGAGCGCGAGACTTGTCGCGCGTGGTTGCAGCGCATCTTGTTCAACACCTTCATGAGTCGTCGCCGCGCTGCGGCACGCGAGCGCGCGGTGCTCGAGCTGGCAGCGCACGAGCAGCAGTTCGAAGCGCGCGACTTACCACCGTCCGCACCGCGGCAGTTTGCCGAGTGCGTCGACGACCGCGTTCTACAAGGCTTGGCCTGCCTGCCGCGTGAGCAGCGGCAAGTGCTGTGGCTGGTCGACGTGCAGGACCAGAGCTATCGCGCCGCCGCCGAGCAGCTCGGTTGGCCGCTGGGCACCGTCATGTCGCGCCTGCACCGCGCACGCCGGGCCGTGCAGGCCGGTACGCCTGCCCACGCTTGACGTCGCTCGGTCGGCTGCCCATATTGCCACCCTATTTTGAGTTGAACACCGGCCAACTCGCACCCTCGATACTACGGCGAGACAGTCGGGAATGCGCGCCGGCACCGGCGCGGAGGCAGGCTCAGCACCATGTCGAAGACCTACTCAGACCTGCTGCAAGAAACGCGGGCGCAGGTTCGCCTCGTGAGCCTGGAAGAGCTGAAGCGCCGCTTCGATGCCCACGAGCCCTACACCTTGGTCGACGTCCGCGAGGTCGACGAGACGCGCTTGGGCTACGTGCCGGGCGCCGTGCTGCTGCCGCGCAGTCACCTCGAGTCGCGCGCCGAGCAGAAGCTGCCCGATCGCGACGCGAAGCTGGTCGTGTACTGCGCCTCGGGCATTCGCTCGGTGTTCGCATCGAAGCTGCTCGCCGATCTCGGCTACAAGAACGTCGAATCGGTGAACCCCGGCTTCGTGCGCTGGAAGGATTCGGGCTATCCGGTCGACAAGCCGGCGGATCTTACCGCGGCGCAACGCGACCGCTACTCGCGGCACATTCTGCTACCGGAAGTCGGTGAGGCGGGCCAGGAGAAGCTGCTCAAGTCGCGCGTGCTGCTGCTGGGTGCGGGTGGTCTCGGTTCGCCTGCAGCGCTGTATTTGGCGGCGGCCGGTGTCGGAACGCTCGGCTTGATCGACGCCGACGTCGTCGACACCAGCAACTTGCAGCGCCAGATCTTGCACGGCAGCAAGACGGTCGGCATGCCCAAGGTCGAGAGCGGCCAGCAGCGTTTGGCCGACTTGAACCCAGACGTCAAAGTGATTCCGTTCATGGAACGGCTCACCAGCGAGAACATCGATCGCGTGTTCGATCAGGGCTGGGACGTGATCGTCGATGGCCTCGACAATTTCCCCACGCGCTACCTCGTGAACGACGCCTCGGTGTGGAAGAACATCCCGGTCGTGCACGGCTCGATCTTCCGCTTCGACGGACAGGTGACCACCTTCAAGCCCAAGGTCGGGCCGTGCTACCGTTGTTTGTACCCGGAGCCGCCGCCGGCGCATCTGGCGCCATCGTGCTCCGAGGCGGGCGTGCTCGGCATCTTGCCGGGCGTGGTCGGCACCATTCAGGCGACCGAAGCCATCAAGCTGATTCTGGGCGCGGGCGAGCCGTTGATCGGCCGCTTGCTGATGTACGAATCGCTGCAGATGAAGTTCCGGACGCTCAAGCTGCGACGCGACCCGAGCTGCCCGGTGTGCGGCGACAAGCCCACCATCACCGACTACATCGACTACGAAGGCTTCTGCTCGACCTGATGCAGGCGCTCGCCAGCTGACACCAACGTCGGGAACAAAGCCCCGGCGCTGGTGTCGAGTGTGAATGCGAGACTTGCGCGAGGGTTGCGGTCAGTTGCGCGCTTGGCTGGTGCGTGCGTGGCGTGTGCAGACGCGGACGTGTACGCTCGGCGCCATGAAACGCGCATGGGCGACATCGGCGCTTTGTGCGTGCATCGTGCTGTGTGCGCTGACGACGGCCGCGTGTGGCCCGCACGGCGCCCCGCAGGCGCGCAAGCTGATCCGCGAACAGCACGCGCCGCGCGTCGCGCAGCTGGTGCTCGAAGACCTCGCGCGACACCGCAAGGGTTTGAGCTACGGCGCGGATCGGCTCGCCGCCGGCTTCGTGCGCGTGAGTGGCGTGCAACAAGAAGTCGACATGCGCCAGGTGCTCAAGCTCTTGCGCAATCCCAAGAAAGGCGTGCCGGAGCTGGTCATCTCGCCCATGAGCTTCATGGCGGTGGTGGGCATGGACGGGGTGTGCATCGCGCGCGATGTCGAACCCGATCAGATGAAGGGCATGAATCTCGGGAAGCTGTTTCCCGTGGTGCAAGCCGCGCTCGGTGGCCAGGAAGGCTCGGCGATCGGCGAGTTCGCGAGCACGGAGAAGGGCGGCAAGCCTTCGATCAGCTTGGTGATGGCTGCGCCAGCGCACTATCAGGGCAAAGTCGTCGGTGCGCTGGTGCTCGGCATTCCGCTGTGGCGCTTGCAGCAGCAGCTGACCAAGCAGTTGCAGATGGAGCTCTCGGGCAAGAGCACCGTGGTCATCTGGGTGTACATGTACCGCGGCGACGAGCTGCACATGCACGGCACTCCGCCCGATCTCGACAAGCTCGTGCCGAGTGGGAGCGTGCGCAGCGCCGGTCTGGCGAAGAGCCCGGGCGGTTTCACGGGTGCGGTCGACCAATACAGCTTCTGGTACGGCTACGGCGTGCGGCCGCTGCGCGTGCTCGGCCCGGATCTGGGCGTGGTCATCTTCCGGATGGAGAGTCAGAAGTAGGCGCGTCGAGCGCGGCCAGCGCTTGCACGGCATCGAGCGGGAAGCGCCATGGGCCCGCCAGCGTTTCTTCACTGACGGCGCGACGCAACGCGCTCAAGAAGCGGGTGCGTGACCATTGTCGTGCACCGAAACGCGCGAGGTGGTCGGTGTAGACTTGGCAGTCGACGAAGTGGAAGCCCCAGTGGCGCAGGTTGCCCAGCAGGGTGACGGTGGCAATCTTCGAGGCGTCGTCGGCTAGCGCGAACATGGATTCGCCGCAGAACGAGCGGCCGAGTGCCACGCCGTACAATCCGCCGACCAGGCGGTCGCCATCCCAGGCTTCGATGCTGTGCGCGAGACCGCGTGCATGCAGCGCACCGAAGCCGGCGCGCAGCTCGTCGGTGATCCATGTGCCGTCCTGTCCCGGCCGCGGTGCGGCGGCGCATGCGTTCATGACCTCGCTGAACAGCGTGTCGGTGCGAATCTCGAAGGGCCGTGCGCGTACGCGTTTGCGCAACGAGCGGCCGACGTGCACGTGCTTCCAGGTGATGACGAAGCGCGGATCGGGCGAGAACCACAAGAGCGGCAGCTCACGGTGGGGCCACGGAAAGATGCCGAGCGAATAGGCGAGGGCCAGGCGCTCGGGCGATGCGTCGCCGCCGATGGCGACCACGCCTTCGGGCGACGCTCCCTCGGGCGGCGGGAACTTCAGCTCGTCGCTGAGCATGTATACCGGCATGGCGCTCTGCGAGTGTACCAGCACCTACGCTCGCGGCTGAACGCCACGCAGCGGCCCCCTGCGCCCTAGTGCTCTGACCGGGAGGATTTGACCCATTCTCGCTTGTCCCGAGCGCGCATGGCTGCGTTGCTCCTCGTCACAATAGCGCCGGCTATTGCTCCT
>JADGRE010000246.1 GCA_017881185.1 Pseudomonadota bacterium
GACCAGCTTTTCCGAGCGACCGAGCGATGCGCTGTCGCCAACGTATCGCGCCAGACGGGAGTCGGTCCCAAACATCGCGTGCGGGTTCACGTTCTCGAGCAGGTGGTGCATGGCCGCGGCGGCGACGGCCTCTCCCGGCACGCCATCACCGCGGAGAATCTGCAGCGTCCAGACGCTGTGCAGATTCCAAAGCGCCCGCATGGTCATGGCTGGATCGAGCCCGAGCACGCGGAATCTTCGAACGCGGCCTGCGGCATCCGCCGGGAAGTACGCATCGAAGAACGCGCTGACTGACACGGTTTCGTCGGGCACGTTCTCCACGGCGAAGATCTCCGCCACCAATCTCTGACCATCCGCAGTTGCATCCGTTGGACCGCTCTTGCCAATGTCCGAGAACAGGCTGCCGATGACGACGGTGCGCCGTTCCAGCGCGGTGAAGCGTTCCTGCGGCTTGAACGTGTCGTAGTGGCGAAAGATCCGCTCCGCGAGCTCGGCCGATCGCTCGCAGTCTCGAACGGTTTCAGTGGTTTCGGCCAGAAGTCGCATGCGATCGAGGATCGCAGGGTCAACCTTCTCGAGATCGAGCTCAGAGCGCGCAGCGATCGCTCCCAGGCGCTCGAGCCACGTCTGCGTTTGGGTCGTGCGTGTAGTGAGGGTCACCGGGGTGCAACGTGCATCAAGCGTGCCGCCCGGAAGGCAAGCGCCCGGAGCACGCCACGCCACGAGTTCGCGTCGGGGTCCGGAATGGTCGACGCCAGTGCCAAGCTTCGAACGCGAGTGGGCGCGTCGATCGCCAGCCACGATGCGACCATGCCGCCCAGTGACAGACCAAACACGTGGGCGCGCTCGATCCCTAGATGATCGAGCAGCGCGAGCCCATCGCGAGCCATGGCGCGCGTCGTGTACAGCCGCGGCACGTCGCTGGAGAGCCCGACACCGCGCGGATCGAATGACACAACTTGGAACGTGTCCTGCAAGCGCGTCACGAACTCTCCCCACAGCGCCATCGAGCCGCCCAGCGGTCGATGCAGCAGGATAGGCGTGGGCTGAGCGGTCGACCTTGGTGACGCAGAAGGCCAGGCGGCCAGCGTCCTGCAGCGGTGCGAAATCGATTCCGTCGTTCATGTCAGCATCCCGTCCAAAGCGCGCTGCATCATGACCTGAACGCGCTGCCCGGCCCGCGTCACGTCTTCGCGCCTGGAGACATGGACGGGCGGCAGAATCTTCAGCTGCACTGCAAACGGCAACGGCAACGGCAGATACGGCAACCAGGGTCCGGGTGCGATGCCCCACGGCAGCGCGAGCGCCAGCGGAAAGCGTTCGAGTCGCGCCCAGGTCTGCATCCGCAGGCGACGCGCCAACCACTCGCCTTCCCAAAAGATGTACGCGCTGCGGTGTGCGCCCGCTGCGACCACCGGGACGATCGGGACATCGTTTGCCTGGGCGACCTCGATGAAACCCGTCCGCGGTAAGATGACGACCTCGTTGCGGCGGCGCGAGTTGCGGTACGCATCCAGATCCCCGCCGGGATATACGAGAAATCATTGCCGGCACGGCTCGCGCGAGGGTCATGTGCATGCCTGCGTCCGAGATGCTCCAGCTCATGGCGTCGGCTGATGAGCCTCGGGGTGGCTGCGCGCTGCTGGCCGAAGCTGTCGCTGCACGCATCGACGCGCTTCGTGACACCCGAAGGGGTGTTGACGCCACGTGACTCGCCGACGATGCCGCGCTGCTGGCCTGCGGCTGACGGCGGCACTGCTCCGAGCAGTCGAAGCATAGGCTTGCCGGCCGAGGGACCCAAGAGCTGCTGCCCCAGTGCCGAGGCCTGGTAGCATGCGTGCAGCGCGGCCTGCTCGGCAGGCGGCGCACTGTGCTTGGCGTCAGCCGCGTCGTGCTCCTCGACGTAACGACCGTGCTTGCGCAGCACTCGCTCACCCCTTCGGGTGTCACGAAGCGCGTCGATGCGCGCTGCGACGCGCTCGGCGAGCTCTTGAGCCTCGGCCTCCGAGGGATCCGGGTTGCGCAACGCGAACGCATGCGTGCCGCGCACTGGGCCGCGAGTCCGCTGGCTCGTCCCTCGCTGGTCGCGCCCGAGAACGTGATCATCATCGCGGGCGAAGCCGACGTCGTCACCGACATGCAGCATGCGCAACCGTTGGCCACGCACTTCAACACGCCTCTGACGACATTCCAGGGTGGACATCCGCTGCACCTCGGTCGCACGCGAGCGTTCGTGCCGGTGGGGGAGATGCTGAGGCGGGCGGGGCTTCTCGACCGCGCACCGTGAGCGCCTGCCGGTGTCGTCGCGCAAGCTGCACACCCACAGCACAACACCTCCGGCGCGTTTCAGCGCTCGCGCCTCACAAGGGCTCCCGATGAGCATGTTCCCTTGCGCGTGGCTGAACCGCTATTCTGTTTGAAGCATCGGCGCGCCATGCCCGCGCGCGGGCGAGCGATTCTATGGGGCCAAGTTCGAACGCCACTGCCGTGATTGCGCGCCGCTACCGCGTCGAGAGCGCGCTCGCGCAGGGCGGTATGGGCGAAGTGCTCGCGGTCTTCGATACCCAGACCAAACGCCGAGTCGCGCTCAAGCGCATGCTCAACGCCCGAGACACGCGCCTGCGCAGCATGTTCGAGCGCGAGTACCACACGCTGGTCGCGCTGCGACACCCGCGTATCATCGAGGCCTACGAATACGGCGTCGACCATGGGCAGCCCTACTACACGATGGAGTTGCTCGACGGGCAAGACCTGCGACAGCTCACCGACGTGCCCTACCGAACTGCGTGCCGCTATCTGCGCGACATCGCCTCGTCGCTCGCATTGCTGCACGCGCGCCGTTTGCTGCATCGCGACGTGAGCCCGCGCAACGTGCGCGTGACGAGCGATGACCGCTGCAAATTGCTCGACTTCGGCGCGCTCGCCAGCTTCGGCCTGGCCGACGCGATCGTCGGCACGCCACCGTACATGGCGCCGGAGACGGTCCAGCGCGCGCACCTCGATCAGCGCTCGGACCTGTATGCGCTCGGCGCCGTGGGCTACTGGCTGCTCACCGGTCGCCACGCCTTTCCTGCGCGCACGGTGCAGGAGTTGCCGCAGATGTGGGCGAGCGTGCCCATGGCGCCGTCCGCCTGCCTGCGGAGCGTCGAGCCGAATGAGGGCGCGGCGATCGAGCCACCTCCGCCGGCGCTCGACGAGCTGATTCTCTCGTTGATCTCGCCGAACCCGCTCGCGCGGCCGAGCAGCACCGCGGAGGTGATCGCGCGCCTGGACGTCATCGGTCAACTCGAGCCAGAGCCACAAGAGCTCTCCGCGCGTAGCTACCTGCACGGAGCGCGCACCGTCGGGCGCGAGCGCGAGCAAGCGCGGCTGCAAAAACGCCTGACCGCCACGATCGCGGGCACCGGTTCCAGCCTGCTGATCAACGCGAGCGCCGGCATGGGTGCATCGCGTTTGACTGGCGAGCTCGCCGTGGCTGCGCAGCTCGGCGGCGCGACCTGCGCCCTGGTGGATGCACAGCAACATCGCGGGGTGTACGGGGTGGCGAACGCGATCGTCGACGCACTCTTCGAGCTACTGCCCGAGGAGGCGGCGCAGGCTGCCATGCCGTTCGTCCCGGCACTCGCGCACGTCTCGCCGCGCTTTGCGGCGTTGCGCGTCAGCGACGGGCCGGCGGAAGCGCTGCCAGCAGGTGAGCTTCGCCGTCGCACGCAGAACTCTCTGGCCGAATGGTTGTGCGCCGTCAGTCGCAAGCGTCCCCTGCTCTTGGTGGTCGACGACTGCCAGCGCGCCGACGAGGGCTCTGCCGCTCTGCTCGCCACCCTCGCGCGCACCGCACGCGAGTACCCGATGATGCTCGTGGTCGCCTGCGATCCGAACGAAGTCTCCGCATCGCCCGCGGCGCTGCGCGCCATCGAGGAAGCCGGCGCCTCGATGCAGCTGCGCAGCCTGGTACGTGAAGACGTGGAGACGCTGGTCCGTGCGATCTTCGGCGACGTGGCGCACACGGGTAAGCTCGCCAGCTGGCTGCATCCCGTCTCTGCGGGCAGCCCGCAGGCTTGCATGGACTTGATCCACCACCTGGTCGATCACCAGGTGATCCGTTTCGTCGACAACATGTGGGTGCTGCCGCAGGAGCTCAGCGATCCCGCGCTGCCTGCGAGCGTCGATCAGGCACTGCAGACGCGCATCAGCGCGCTCAGCGCCGATGCGCAGAAGCTCGCACAAGCGCTGAGCGTGCATCGTGGTCACGTGCCGATCGAGCGTTGCTCTGCCATCGCCGAGCAAGAAGGCGTCACCGGCGCGCTCGCCGCGCTGGGCGAGCTTGCAAGCAGCGAGATCCTCGTGCAGCAGGGCGCGGCGTACCACTTCAAGCAGGACCTGGTGCGCGAGCGGCTGTACGCGGGGATCGACGAGGAGCGCAAGCGTCGACTGCACCGGCAGATGGGTCGGTTCTTGCTCGCTTCCGAGGCGCTGGAAGTGAACGCTCGCTTGGATGCAGGCTGGCACTTGCTCAACGGCGGGGACGAGACCCAAGGCGCCGACCTGCTGGCACGAGCCGGCACCGAGCTTTGCTACGAAAACGACGAGCTCGCGGCCGCCGTCCCCGCACTGCAAGCCGCCCTGGGCGTGTTTCGCAAGCAGCATCGCCGCTCCCACGAGCTCATCCTGCTGCTCGGGCCGCTCGCGATCGCGGGCTATCGCGTCGATCGGCGCCTGGCCATCGAGTACGGCGATGAAGCGGTGGAGCTGCTTCGCACCTTGATCGGCCTGCGCACGGCCCAGCGCCTGCGCCCGTTCCTCGGCGCGCGGCTCAGCCTCTATCTCGGGCTGGGCTCGGCCGCACTGCATTCGATCTTCGTGCGGGGCCGTGGCGGCATCGCCGGGCTGCAGCGGCTGATCACGATGTTCTTCACGACCATCATCTCGCTCGCTGGCGCTGCCACGATCTGTTTCGACGTGGAGCGCGCGCGCCGCTACGCGCAGGCGATTGCGCCGATGCGTGAGCTCGGTCGTGATCACATCGCGTCGCTTGCATGCGACTTCGTCGAGCTGCTGACACGGCTGCCGGAGGACCGCATCGCGGAAGTGGCCGAGGGTTGCGAACGCGTCGCGGCGCGCTTCGAGTCCCCCATCCCGATCAAGGGCGCGACCTCCGACTCGCGTGTGTTGATTCTGGGCGCCATTTACTACGCGCTCGGCGCCATGAACTGCTTCCGCGATGCGCCGCGCGCGCTGGAGTGTGCCAAGCGCCTGGATGCCATGGGCATGAAGCTCTACGCGATGGCAGCGGACCAGCTGCGCACCATTCACCACGCGCTGCGTGGCGAGATCGGCATCGCCAATCGCTTCCGCGAGCGCGTCGAGACCCACGCGATCCAGGCTGGAACCGGCTGGCAAGTCGAGGTGTGGCAACCGGCTGCGCTCAACTTGGTCTACTTGAACAGCGCGGACGTGATTGGCCAAAAGAGCGTGGCCGACCAGACCGAGCGCTTGCAGAAGGAGTTCCCGACCTTCCGACGCCCTGCACTGCTGGCCCGAGCCTCGTTCTGGGCGCTCAAGGGCGATCACCAGCGGGCGTACGACCTGCGGCGCGCGGTCCTGGACAGCACACCTGCGCGCAGTTTCATCGGTTGGCCGGCGGCGCTGGGCGCGCAAGCGCTGTCGGCCCTGGCGATCGGCCGCCCGGAGGAAGCGCTCGCCATCGCCAAACAGGTCATCGATCGCATGAGCGAAGCCGACGCGGTGTACGTGCGAATGTACCAGGTCCCGCTCGTCGCCCTGTGCATGGCCGAGACCGCGCTCGGGAACGGCGCGAGCGCCGCGGCACGGCTCGATGCGCTCATCGAAAAGCACAAGGTCGACCAAAGCCCGATGACCCTGGGCAGCTTCCACTGCGCGCGCGCGGACGTGGCCATGCTGCTGGGTGACCTCGGCGCAGCGAGACATCACCACGCTGAAATGGAGCGTTGGTTTCGTGGCACGGAGAACCCAGCGCTGATCGCGCAGTGTGAACGCGTTGCGCGTCAGTTGCGCCTGCAAGCGCAAGCTGCCGGCGAAGAACCGGCGACGGCCGCGGATGGCGCCGACGAAGTGCGGTCCGTGGAGGAATCGGTGCGCTCGGTGCTGAGCCAGTGCGCGGGGCCCGAGCAGCGCGGGGAGCGCGCGCTCGAGTTGCTCTTGCACCACCTGCACGCCCGCGAGGGATACCTGTTCACGCATCAGCCAGAGGCACACGCGCTGACGCTGATCGCGCCGCAGCATGGCACTGAGCCACCGACCGCCCTGCGGGAACACCTGCTTCAGGTGATCGCCGGGCTCGACGACCTCAACGACGACGCAACCGCGTTGGTTGAGGACATCCCGACCGAGTCCGAGACAACCAAGTCGCACGTCCAGGTTGGAGCGCAGTCTTACCGCGCCATCCTGCTCACCAGGCAACACGACGGCGTGCAGACGGTGGTCGCGGCCGCTGCAGTCCGCGAGACCGTTCAGGGCGTGCGACCCGCCCGTCACCAGGTGCTGCAGGTCCTCGCCACGGCACTCTACGAGGCAGGTGACGCCGAGCGCGTGCACGAGCCGATGGAAGCCACCGTCGCACGCGCCGTGGTGCGTCTGCGGTAACCCTGCCGCCGGGGGATAGCTGCTCAGGCCGGTGACGCGCAGCGGGGCAGCTGGCAGACTGGGTGGCGTTTGTGAGGCCTACCGCCCCCTGCGCTACCCGATCGTGATCGGATCGCCACCCATCGCGAGCGTGATGTGCGCGACGAGCGCGTCGTGCGTCATCGATCCATCTGCCACAGCCACTTGGCCGAAGACACCTACGCCCTGATCGCCAGCGCCAAGCTGCCGGGTTGCGACGACACCGTCGTGCAAGCTCTTGCGGCCGACGTGCAGCGTCATGGCTATCAAGGCGTCGTGCTGGGTTGCTCCGACCTGCACCCGTACGCGAGCTCGTTCGCACGGCAGCTCGTCGTACATGATCCACTCGTCGCGCTGACGCAATCTCTCGAGCGACGTTGGACAGCGCGAAACCGCCAAGGGTGAGGCATTCAGCTCGCTTGCGTGCCTCGTGGCCCCTTCCGCGTCCCTCGGTAGCTGACAAATCAACCTACTTGCTCGGCTACGACCGAGAGCTGTGCGCGGCCGTGCTCAATGCGTTCGTGAAGGAGCTGTCGCGCAGCTATCGGCGGCGAGCCAAACAGGCGCA
>JADGRE010000088.1 GCA_017881185.1 Pseudomonadota bacterium
CGCGCGGCCGGTGCGGCAGCTCGACCCGAACGCCAGCTTCGTGTCGCGGCAGCGCGCGTTGGCCGAGAACGAAGGCTACATCGAGGGCCTGCGCCAGCTCGAACGCCAGATGTTTCGCCACAACAGCACACGCGGCTGGTTGCGCTACTTGGTGGCGCCGCGTCGTGGCGACTGACAGCGGCCATCAACCTCCGTGATCGCCGCTGTCAGTCAGCTGTCGCTTGCGCTCACGCGCGCACGGCTGCGCCGAGGTAGATTGGCCGTGCTCCAGCCCATGGCGTCTGCGTTCCCGGATGGGGCGCGCGCAGCGAGTTGGACCGAAAACCCGCAGAAAGTGGTACTCGCGGCCTGCACATTGGGCGAAACTCCCGTGCAAGGCATCAGGGCAGGAGGTCGTGGGAGATGGTCGACAGCCGCATGCTAGTCTTGGTGGTGGCGCTCACGGTGGTGGGCTGTGGGCGCGACACGAAGGCCAGGCCGGCGCAGCCGCGTGCAGGCGCCGGCGACGACGGCGGCGCGCCGCGCGACGTGGGTGCATGCCGGGTCAACTCCGATTGCGATGATGGCCTGTACTGCACCGGGCAGGAGACTTGCGCGGCCGGAGCCTGCCAGCCTGGCTTGCGCGTCACCTGCAACGATGGCGTGGCCTGCACCATCGACCGCTGCTCCGAGGCGCTTCGTAGCTGCCAGAGCGGGCCGCCCGACGCGGACGGCGACGGTCACTACGACAAGAGTTGCAAGGACAAGGCGGGCAAGTCACTCGGTGACGACTGCGACGACGCCGACCCGCTGCGCTTCCCCGGCAACATCGAGGTCTGCGATCGCGACAATCGCGACGACGACTGCGACCCCAAGACGCTCGGTGACAAAGACTCCGACGCCGATGGCTTCGTGGACGCCACTTGCTGCAACGCCGAAAGCGACACCAAGGGTGCGAAGCTGCGCTGCGGCGACGACTGCGACGATCGCAAGCCCAACGTGAACCCGCGTGCGACCGAGGCCTGCGACGGCTTCGACAACGACTGCAACGGCAAGGTCGACGAAGGCGTGTCGATCAAGGTCTACGTCGACAAGGACCATGATGGTCACGGCCTCAAGGGCAGCGCGGCGGTGATGAAGTGCGCCGGGACCCATGGCTATTCGATCTACTCGGACGACTGCAACGATGCCGATTCCGAGGTGTTTGCGTCGGAGTTCGAGATTTGTGACGGCAAGGACAACAACTGCGATGGGCACGTGGACGAGGTGCGGCAAGACGCGCCTTGGTTCGTCGACGCCGACCACGACCAGTTCGGTGACGCCTCGGGCACGCCGATCTACTCCTGCGAGCGCATCCCGGGCCGCGTGCTGTCGCACGACGACTGTGACGACCACAAGGCCAGCGTCAACCCCGCTGCTGCAGAGCTGTGCGACGGTGTCGATGACGACTGCAACGGCGCGAAGGACTTCGTGCTGGGCATCAACGACTTCGAGGACGACGACAACGACGGTGTGGCCGATGCCAAGTGCAAGGGCGGGCAGGACTGCGACGACACCGACCCGAGCACTGGCAAAGGCATGGAAGAGGTCTGCGACCTGCGTGACAACGACTGCGATGGCATGGTCGACGAGCAGACCGCGCAGACCGTCTGGTACCTGGACCGCGATGGCGACGGCTGGGGCATCGATCGTGGCACAGCGCTCGCGCGCTGCGAGCCCATTCCGGGCCGCTCGGCGAACCTGGGCGATTGCGATGACACCGACAACCGCGTGCACCCGACCGCACTGGAGACCTGCAACGGCATCGACGACAACTGCAATGGCACGACCGACGAGAGCTCCGATTACCAGTGTCAGCTGACCAACGCGCTGTCGCTATGCAAGTCGGGTGCGTGTGCGGTGCTCAGCTGCTACCCCGGCCACGGCGACTGCGACGGCCAGGCCAAGAACGGCTGCGAGTGCAGCGTGGTCGTCGCGCCACTGCCCAGCCCCCCGGCGCCGGCGAGTTGCAGCGACGACAGCTCGTGCAGTGACGGCGACTACTGCAACGGCAAGGAACACTGCAATGCGGTCGATCACCTGTGCTACGCGGGCACCCCGGTGAACTGCGCAGCAAGCAACACTGTGTTGCAGGGTAGCTACGTGATTCGCAGCTCGCTCGACATCGCGACCCTTGCGGGCATCGAGACCATCACCGGAGACTTGAGCGTCCTGGCCAAGGGGCTGCACGACCTGACCGGGCTCGAGAGTCTGACCACGATCGGCGGCAAGTTGATCGTCGACGGTGATCCGAACGACGACCAGATCTTGGATGGCAACCAGTCGCTCGCGGCGCTCGTCGGCTCGGGGCTCATCAACCTCACCACCGTCGGCGGCGACGTGGTCATAGAGGACAACCCCGCGCTGACCACGATCCGCCTGCCGTCACTCGTGACAGCGGGCGGCTTGCTGGTGCGACGCAACGCGGCGCTTACCAAGCTCGACGGATTCGATCAGCTGCTGAGCGTAGAAGCAGCCGTTGACATCAGCAGCAACCCCTTGCTTGGGAGCATCGGCGGGCTGCAGGCGCTGCGCAGCGCCGGCTCGCTTTCTGTTGCTTACAACCTGCTGAAAGAGCTGCGGCTTTCGGGCCTAGTCCACGTGCGCGGCAACCTGTGGCTCAACAGTGGCGCACAGCCCGACTCCACACTGGTCAAGCTCGACTTGCCTGCCCTGACACAGGTCGACGGGCTGTTGCTCGTTCAGTACTTCAAAGCGCTGACGACGATTTCGTTGCCCGCGCTCACGGGCATCGGACCCAACCCCGATCTCAATGGCGAGCAGGGCATCGGGCTCGTGTACTGCGACCTGCTCGACGACCCCGACCTGCACTCGCTCAAGCACATGGGTGGTCCCGCAGGCAGCGCACAGGGGCAGAACCCGCCGCGCTTCGAAATGTGGGTCGACGGCGCGCTCAAGTCGCTCGCACACGTGCCTGCGATCGGCTGCCCGAGCGGCTTGTGCACGGGCGAGATCGACAGCAACCCCATGCTCTCCAACTGCGACGCGCAAGCCTTGCTCGCGACCTTCACGAACTTCAGTGTGCGCGTCTGGCAGAGCAACTACCAACCGGCGCTGGGCGGAGGCTGCGCCGACGGGATGCTCCCTTGAACGCAGGGCCGACTGACCCCAAGGTCTGGGTGTGTTGCGGTCGCTCGGCCCGTACGTTGGCGCGATCGTGCTGTGGGGCGCACTCGCAGGTTGCGTGTTGGCGCCACGCCGCACGCTGGCAGCTTGGCGTGCGGCTGGGCACGCCCGCTCGTTGTTCTCCGACATCCAAGAGCCCTACGAGCAGCTGTTGCAGCTGCGCATCGGTGAGCTGCGTGCGTTGCTGGGAGTGCCACAGGCCGGCTTAGCGGACTGTGAGCCAAGATTGCATGCAGGCGCACCGGCGTGACGCGAGATCCGCGGCGACCGTCTGCCGCTACTGCGCGAGATCGTGCGCGAGCTTGATCACCAGCGCGACCACCACCACCAGCAGCACCACGCGCACGAAGCGCTCGCCGCGTTGCATCACCAGCTGCGAGCCGAGCCAGGCGCCTGCAAACTGCGTCACGGCCATGGGCAGTGCGATCTGCCACAGCACCACGCCGTGGCCGGCGAACCATGCCACCGATGCGAGATTCGAAGCGAAGTTGACCACCTTGGCGTTGGCCGACGCATGCCGCAGGTCGTCGCCGAACGCGAACACGAAGGCGAGAATCAGAAAGGTGCCCGTGCCCGGTCCGAAGAAACCGTCGTAGGCGCCGATGCCGAGCGCGATGGCTGCAGCGACCAGCACCGGACGTCGCGGAGCTTCGAAGCGCGACGCGCTCACCGAAGCGGGACGCAACGCCAGCACGACGGCGACCGCGACGAGCAGCGAGAGCACCAGCGGTCGCAAGACACTGGGCGGAACGAGGAGCACCAGCTGCGCGCCGAGCAGCGCGCCGACCACGCCCGCGGGGAAGGCCACGCCAGCGCGTGCGCGGTCCACGAGCCCGGCGCGCGCGTAGCGCAGCAGTGCCGTCAGCGAGCCGAGCACGGCTTGCCCTTTGTTCGTCCCGACCGCAGCGTGCGGCGGCAGGCCTGCGGCCAGCAATGCGGGCAGGGTGATGAGACCTCCGCCTCCCGCGATGGCGTCGACGATGCCGGCGATGAACGCGGCCGGCAGCAGGTACACGAATGCGTGCGGCGGCAGTTCCATCCCGAGAGCTGCTACTGTGCACGGCGTGCTCAATCTGCGCTACGTGCTTTGTGACGTGTTCACCGATCGACCGCTGGCTGGCAATGCGCTCGCGGTGTTCACCGATGCGCGTCGCTTGAGCGCAGGCACGATGCAAGAGCTGGCCCGAGAGCTCAACCTGGCCGAGTGCGTGTTCGTGTTGCCCGCGACCGAGGGCGGTCACGCACGCATCCGCATCTTCACTCCCACACGCGAGCTGCCGTTCGCGGGGCATCCCACGCTTGGCGCAGCGTTCGTGCTCGGCGGGCCGATGCAAAGCGAGCTCGTGCGCCTCGAGACTGGGGCCGGCATCGTGCCGGTGAGGCTCGAGCGAGAAGGCGCGCGCATCTCGTTCGGTTGGATGACCCAGCCTATTGCGAAGGTCGGTAGCTTCGCTCGGCAGTCCGAGCTGTTTGCGGCGCTCGGTGTTGCCGGCTCGCTCTTGCCGGTGGAGAGCTACGATCTGGGTCCGACGCACTTGTTCGTGAACGTCGGCTCGCGCGACGAAGTGGCGCGCTTGCAGCCCGATCTGCGCGCACTGCAAGCACTGTGCACGCAGGGCGTGAACGTGTTTGCAGGCGATGGCCTGCAGTACAAGACGCGCATGTTCGCGCCGAGCCACGGCGTTGCCGAGGATGCCGCGACCGGGTCCGCCGCTGGCCCGCTGGCCGTGCATCTCTTGCGCCACGGGCGCATCCGCAGCGGCGACACCCTCACCATCGAGCAAGGCGCCGAGCTGCAGCGGCCCAGCACGCTCTACGCACGCGCACACGGCAGCGCCGAGTGCATCGAGCGCGTGGAGGTGGGTGGCTGCGCCGTGGTGATCGGCCGCGGCGAGCTCACGCTGCGCGACCGCACGGCTTGAGCCGGTCCACCTCTGGGCGCGCACCTACGCGACGCTCGTGCGCGTCGGTGACCCGGGCGAACGTTGCAACGCGGGCACGCCATGCGTTTGGGTGTGCTGTCCGTTCGCGAGCGATGGTCATGGCTGCACCGGCCTCTGGGCCGTGCGAATATGCCCGTGAGGGACACCCTGGCCACGAGACTCCCGATGGAGGATTGCGCCGATCGCAGCGACGAACGCAACTGCCCCATGTTCCACTGCACCGACGGCCAAGACATCGTTGCGCACCTGCGCTGCGATAACGTCGCCAATTGCAGCGATGGCTCGGACGAAAGCGGTTGCGCCGCGGGTATCTCCACGCAGGTGGCCAACTTCATCTGCAACTGAGCGGCGCCGCGCTGCGGCCGTCACGCAGTAGGCCGGCGAAACAACGTAGCGGCTCCACGGCGGCAAACGCCGCGAGGTGCTATGCTGCGGCATGCTGTTCATCATCGTCCTGCTCTTGGTGCTGTTCGGAGCGTTCTTGCTGGCGCCGACGCGGCGCAAGAAGGGCGAGCCGTTCGACTGGACGCATCGCCGCCGCTGGTGGCGGCCGCGCTGGGCGTTTCCCGACGATCGCTGAGCCGCCGCGGGCGGCGCATTGCGCGAGGTCAAGCGTGCGCAGTTGACAGCTGATCGAGCAGCTCGGGCACAGAGATGAGCGCGATGCCGATACCTGCGTCGGAGAAGCCGTAGGGCAGCACCACTTGGCCCGCGTGAATGAGCGCCCCGCAGGTGTAGAGCACGTTGGGCACGTAGCCCTCGCGCTCGCTGGCGTCGGGTTCCATCAGCGGCTGCTGTAGCTCGCCGATGACGCGGCAGGGGTCGTGGAGATCGAGCAGCAGTGCACCGAGCGTGTAGCGCCGCATCGGGCCCACACCATGCGTGAGCACGAGCCAACCCGCCTCGGTTTCCAGAGGCGAGCCGCAGTTGCCAATTTGCACCAGCTCCCAGGGCTTCGATGGCCGGTGCAGTGGCGTCACGTCGTGCCACAGATGCACGTCATCCGAGGTGGCGAGGTAGATGTTCTCGCGATCCTTGCGTGACAGCATCACGTAGCGCCCGCCGACCTTTCGTGGAAAGAGCGCCATGCCCTTGTT
Organism: Pseudomonadota bacterium; assembly: GCA_017881185.1. GTDB lineage: Bacteria > Myxococcota_A > Polyangia > Polyangiales > JAFGIB01 > JADGRF01. Next base: position 6,206 of record JADGRE010000088.1, read on the forward strand.
TTGCGCGGCGCTGCCATTGAGCGTGGAGATCGCGAAGCTGACGAAGTCGTGGGTTTCGATCAGCTGCGGGAAGATGCCGAAGCCGTCGTAGGCCGTGTAGGTCGCGTAGTAGCTGACCGCCCCGTCGTCTGCCACGAAGCGCACGAAGCGCGCGTCTTCCATGCCACGCGTCTCGTTGGGTCCTGCCGGGAAGATCACGCGCTCGGCCAGCGCGGAGTCCGCCGGAAACTTCGTGACGTAGTTGGAGGACGCCAGCACACGGATCATCTTGAGCGTCTCGAACCAGATTGCCGGAGGCGGCCCCTGCCCTTCGAGGGTGGTGAGCGACGCCTCTAGCTCGACGAGCGTGAACGATTGTGGCAACGGCGCGAGCACGCGTGCGGACAGCTCATTCTCTGCGCCAAGCTCACGCAGCTTCGCGCTGAAGCGATGCTTGTAGTAGCTGCTGGGCGGGGTGCGCTCGCCTGCGACCAGATACGGTCCGGGGGAGTCGAGGTGCAGCTCTCCACCGGCTTCGAGCACACCCGTGCGAAATTCGATCGACGACAGGTGTCCTTCGCCCACCGCGCGCAAGCTCAGCACGACGCGCTGCTCGCCAGGGCCGAGGTGCTCCTGGTCGGGAGCCGGCACGATCGAAGGGTTGAAGAGGGCCGCAGCCTCCACCGAGTATTCGTGCGTGAAGTAGGCGCCGATGAGCTGACGGCGCTCGAGCGACAGCTCCACACCCGGGTCGAGCTCGTGAGCGACCATGCCGAAGTGCTGCTCGAGCAAGTCGGCGAACGCGCGATGACGCGACGCAAAGTCGCGCATGATGCCCGCGACCAGTGCGCTCACCTCGGCCTCGGGGATCTCCAGCAGGCGCCGTACCAGCTGCGCGGCGCGCGAAGGGCCGGGCAAGAGCAGCTCTTCTCCCGGCAGGTACGGCTTGGCCAGAACGCGACGGGCGTCGGGCAAGAGGCGGTGCCGGCTGCGCGTGATGGTTACGGAAGGCAAGTCAATCGCTCGTTTCTTCGCCCGCTTCGGCGTGTTCCAGCCCTTCGCCGGCCAGCTCCAGCATCTCGACCAGAGACATGAGGAAGCAGACCGTGCTCTCGGCGCCTTCGTTGAGGTTCACGTTGGCGGCACCCAACCCGTCGCGGCAGCCGGCGGTGGAGAAGTCGTAGAGCGGTTGCCCCAGGCGGTTCTCGCCGAGGAACCATGCGAAGGACTCGCGCATGCGCCGCAGGTAGTGGCGCTCGCTGGTGGCCTGGTACGCGCCACGGAAGGCCAGCACGAATGCGGCCGCGTCGATCGGCTGCTCGTCGGCCACCGCCTTCTCGCCGCCGCGACTGTGCCAGCCGGCGTTGCCAACCAGACGCAGATGGTCGCCCTCGAAGCAGACTTCTTCCAGGAATTCGAGCGATTCGCGCGCCACGCGCAAGGTCGCGCGATCTTGCGTGAAGGCGTAGGACTTGAAGAGCGCCAGCGGCAACATGGCGTTGTCGTAGGTGACAGAGCGCTCGAACCAGCGCCAGGCGTCGCCCGCTTGCTCTTGATAGCGTTGCAGCAGTGTTTCGGTGAGCGCGACCAACGCGGCGCGCAACTCTGCGGATTCCGGCTCGGCGACGAGCAGGCTGCTGACACCGAGCATTGCGAGCGCCGTGCCGCGCGGTCCGAGCGCGTGCGCATGGGGCAGCGCGCGCATGAACATCTCGCGCGCCAGCTGGCGGCAGCCGGGGTCGGTCGCCAGGCGCACGCTGACGCCCAGCGCCCAGACTGCGCGACCGAGGCAATCGTCGGAGCAGCGCTCGGCCTCGATGCACACTCGTCCGTAGCTCATGAAGTTGTGGAAGCTGCCATCTTGACGCTGCGCGCACTGCACGTAGCTCAGGTAAGTCGTCACCAGGCGACGGGTCTCTGCCGAGCTGTTCAGGCGATCGGCGTGCAGCGCCACGATCAGCGCGCGTGCGTTGTCGTCCACGCAGTAGCCGGAGCTGCGCAACGGCACGCTGTAGGTGGCGTGCTGGATGAGACCGGTGTCGTCGGTCATGCGTTCCAGGTGGTCGAGCCGCAGCTCCGGTAAGCTACTGGGGCGCACGAGCTTGGCGACGGCCCGCGGTACACGAGCTTCGTCGAGGGTCTTGACCGCGAGCTCGACGTAGCTGCGACCAACGCTCGGCCAGTGCATGGAACGCGTGAGCTCGACCGAAGCCGAGCGCATGCGCTTGAGCTCCGCGCTCGAGCCGAAGAGCTCCAGCAGCGTCGTGCTCAAGGCGACGTGATCGCGAAATGGAAACAGCCTGCCGCGTCCGTCGGCGAGCAGCTCTTGTGCGTGCCAGTACGGTGTCGATACCACGGCAGCGCCCGCGCCCATGGCGTACGACAGCGCGCCGCTCGTGACCTGCGCTTCGTTCAAGTACGGGCTGACGAACACGTCGGTCGCCTGCAAGTAGTGACCGAGCTCGGAGCGACTCACGAACTGATCGCGGAACACCACGTGCTCCCGCACGCCCAGGCGTTCGGCTTCCCGCTCCAGCATGGTGCGGTAGGCCTCGCCGTCGCGGCGCACGACAGCCGGATGGGTCGCGCCCACCACGAAGTAGACCAGATCGGGAAACTTCGCGATCACCGCAGGCAGCGCACGGATCACCGTCTCGATGCCCTTGTTCGCGCTGAGCAGGCCGAAGGTGAGCAGCATGCGGCGCCCGGCGACTCCGAAGCGCGCCTTCAGTGCGGGCTGATCGCTGGGCGGCAACACGGGTATGCCGTGGCGGATGATCTGCACGCGTTCGCCGCCGATGTCGTACGAGCTGGCGAGCAAGTCCTTGGCGACCTGGCTCATCACGACCAAGTACGCGCACTGCTTGGCCATCTGCTGCACGATGCTGCGCTGCGAAGCCGAAGGCTGCTTGAGCACGGTGTGCAGCGTGGTGATGCAGGGCACGCGCAACGCTGCGAGGAAGTCCAGGATGTAACTGCCGTCGTCGCCGCCGAAGATCCCGTACTCGTGCTGGATGGAGACCAGGCGCACGGCGCTGTAGTTCACCAGCTCGGCGGCGCGCGCGTAGTCGCCCTTGGCGCCCTGCCGGATCTCGTGCTTCACCTCGCTCGGGTACGCGTACTGCCCACCAGGATCCGTCATGGCCAGCACCATGGGAAACGCTTGGCCGTTGCTGGCTGCCACTGCTTCGACGAGATCGTGCGTGAACGTGGCGATGCCGCAGCGACGCGGAGGATAGGTCCCCACGAACGCCATCGGCACCTCGACGGCTTGCGACACGCGGAGCGACGCAGGCACCGGCCGCTCGTCACGCGGCGTCGAACCGCTTAAGTAACCGATGTCACGGTTTTCGATAGGCGTGGACGCTGTTCGCGAGCGATCCAGTAGCACCTATCGGTGTGCGGGTCACCCCGCGGGCCCCACAATGGTGCATCATCATGCGTCCCATCACACCCAGAAGAGGCCACCCATGACGCTGTGCCCCGTCGCGCTAGCCGTCACCTGCAAGCGCTGTCCTGCGTTCAACGTGTGTCCGCTGAAGAGCGTGCTCGGCGATTACAAGAGCCAACCGGTTGCGGGTGCAGCGCCCGAGCAGACGAAGTCTGAACCGACGCAGACGCCATGATTCGCAGCTAGTGGCCTCGCGTGCGCAGGCCGTGGCGCGCGCGCCTACCACTTGCACGGCACGACGAACGCACCCTCTCCCAGTGGGGTAGTGGCCGGGTTCAGCCGCGTCGCAGCTCAGCGCATCAAGCGCGTTAGCGAGGCCAAGCGCGCCATGCGCGCGAGCTCGAGCGCGCCCGAGTCTTCGGTTGTTGCAGCTTTGGTGGCAGTCTTGGCGCGCTTGGTCGCGCTGGACTTCTTGGCGGCCGTCTTCTTGGCAGGCGCCTTCTTGGCAGGCGCGCTCGCTTGCTTCTTCGCCGGAGCCTTCGTCTTCGTATTCCGAGATTTCTTCTTGGGTGCCATCGCGGCGCACCCTAGCATTTTTTGATGGCCGTCGTATCGGTTCACGGGCGGGCGACTGGCGGGCGACCTGATTCAGTGTTCCGTTCGTCACAAGTCGCTGCAGCGCTCTCTACCCCCAGACCTCGGAGCGCCGTCGGAGGCCGACATGAACGTGCAAGCCCGCTGGAACCAGCCGCCCCCTGCGCATCACGCCGTAAGCCAGCTGTGTGGTACGTGCAGGCCCAGCTCGAAAATGTCGAGGTTGCCACCGGCATGCGCCAGCTGATGGCTCGCCTCCACGCCGCGCGTCTCGGGATGGGGCCTGCGCAGTGGCGAGTCGTGTGTCGTGAGCTGGTCGCGCCGCATCCCTTGCGCGCGTTGGTGCACGAGTCACCGCTGACCCGCCAGGCGCACGACAAGCCACGTGGTTACGCCGGCGATCCCGAGCTGCTCGACTTCATCTACGAGCTGGCTGCCTTGCCGGCGCACACTGGTCTATACGACCACTTGCGGGGCGACAGCGCGATGCAGTTGACGGCGAGCCTGTTTCGCAGGCTGCGCCCACGTGGACGCCTGGTGCTGGCAAGCAGTGCTCCCGACTCGCCGCAGATCGCCTACGTGGAGGCGTTCATGGACTGGTGGCTCAGCTACCGCGCGGAAGACGCCATGCGGCGCTTGGCGGCGGCGGTGCCGAAGCAGGAGCTCGCGGGCTTGCGTGTGTCTCGTGACCCGCTCGAGAACCTGGTGTTCCTGGAGTTGAGTCGGGGGTAGCGTCTGCGTGACTGCGGTGCGAGAAGACGCACGCAGCCGTGCCATCTTCACCCCTTCAGCAGCCCCTCGGCAATCGCCAGCGCCTTCAGCTCGCTCTTCACGCGCTCGAAGCGCTTGCGCAGGCGCGCGGCTTCGCGGTCGAGCGCGGCGTCGTCGAGCTGTTCGCCTTGTTCGTGCACCACCATGGCGATCTCCCGCCAGGGAAGGTTCCTGTCCACGAACAAGATCAGCAGCGTCTGGTCTTCCTGGGGCAAGCGCTCGCGCAAGGCGCGGATCTTGTCTTTCACGTCGGTGCGCTGGTGCATCTGCGTCGCGCTGCGGGCGCGGTCGATGAGCGCGGACACGGCGCCGTCGCGCGACAACGGTACGTTACGGCCTGCGCGACGCTGCGGTGAGCTCGCGTAGCGGTTGGCGGCGTTGCGTGCCAGCGCGTACAGCCAGCCACGCATGCTGCAGCGGAAACCGAAGCCTGGCAGGCCCTTCCAGACGTCCTCGGCGAACATCGAGAAGGCTTCTTCAGCGTCGGACACGGCGCGCATGCGTGCGGTCAGAAACGACAGAATCTCTTGGCCGTAGGCCTCGAGCGCGAGCGTGGCGGCTGCTTGAAAGTCTTGCGCTTCCCAGGCAACGCGGATGGCCCCTTCGGCAATGGTGGTGGACTCGCTCATCGCCATGGGTCGGGTCTCTGCTGTGCACTGGCGCGCGCCTGCGCACGCTCGCGCAGCGCTCGCTCGTCGAACATCTGTCGGGCCAGGCCCAGCAGCTGGTGCGGCTGTCGATAGTACGCTCGCCAGAGCACCCGTTGTTGGGCGTCGAGCGATTCGATGATCACCGGGCCCCCCGGCACGCCTTCAAAGGCGCACTCGACCAGTCGGAGCAGCTCGGCGGTGAATTGGTCCTCGGTTAGGGTCCGCAAGGGGGTGGGCGCGGCGCGCCAGATCCAACGAATCATGGGTGGCTCCTTGGCTGTGATGGGCAGAGGCCAGCGCGCCGGGTTTGTGACGAGAAAACCCGCGGCTCAGGTCGAAATTCCTCCGGCATGCGAGAAAAGACCCCGTTTGCCGTCACAAACCGCTCGGGCAGCCTCCCCAGTTCACGGACCCCAACGGAGACACTGACCATGAAATACACGGCTTGGATCACCCTGGTTGCGATGTTGTTCTCGGGCGCTTGCAGCAGCAACGCCATGCTGGTGCGCAAGGACGCCGCCGGTGGCCACGTGGCCCTGCACGGCGCCTACATGCCGGCCATGGCCCAGGCGCGCACGCTGATGGCAGAGCGGTGCCGCGGTCGCTTCGAGGCCGTAGAGCTCGGTCAGAGCGTGGCGTTCCGTTGCCGCAGCACGCAGCCGATGGCGGCGGAGCTGGTGACGCGCTTGGAGCGCACGCACAACTGGTGAGCTCAATGCGCGGTCGAGCGACCGGAGACCTGCGCCGTCAGCCCCGGCAGCCAGGCGCCAGCATCTCGGTCGTCGATTCGAGATCGATCACGGCTTCCACGGCCATGGCGGCGTCGCCGATCGTGAGCAGCGCGCGGCCTTCGTCGCCGCCCAACAGCTGGCCGAGCCTGCGACGCGCGGCCGCTGCGTACATGCGCAGCCCACTGGTGTCGAAGCAGCTGACGGAAAGGCGCAAGCGCTCGCGGGCGCGCTCGCGCCCGCCGTCCTCGAGCGCCAGGCCGGCCGCGAGCACCGCAGCGAAGCCTGCGGCGTGTGGCACGTCGCTCCCACGCAATTTCCGGATGTCGGCGCGCACGACCGAGCGCTCTGCGCTCGCCGAGGTCTGACGCACCACGCTGAGCGCGCAACCGCCACGGCCGTAGTGCACGTAGGCTCGTGCCATGTGCATGCGCAGTAGCTGCGCGCGGTCGAGGGCAGACCACTGCTGCAGCGCGAGCGCGAGTCCGCGCTGCCCTTGCCCCTCGTACAGCGCCAGACTCAGCTCGGCGAGCAGCGTGAGGTAGTCGGGCCACTGATACGTGGACTGCGGTTGGTAGAGTCGTTTGGCTTCCTCGAAACGGGCGCGGGCGTCGCTGTGCCCACGATGCGCGAGCCACGCAGGAACGGCGAAGCCCGTCGAAAGTGTGATTGCGGGCCACATGTCGCCACGGCGTCGTGCGTCTTCGATGAGCACGGGCGCGGTCCGCGATATTTCGGAAAATTCACCGAGCGACGACGCAGCGACCTGATCGTAGACGCGCGCTCCGGCCAGCTCGAATGCAACGGCGGTGCAGCGTTGCTGTAGCCAGGTCAGTGCGCGGGACAATTCCTGTCGACTTTCGGCGTAGCGCCCCTGGTTGGCCAGCGCGTTGCCATGCAGTTCCTGCACCCAGCCGAATACCTGTGGCTCGTCCGAGCTTTCGCAAAGCCCGGCCGCTTGAGTGAGCAATGCTTGTGTGTACGCGTGCGTCCTGGCGCCATCGAAGCTCACGAGATAGGCCTCGGTTGCGAGCGCCCGCGCAGCGTGTGCCCGGTGTCCGGAATCGAGTGCCAGACGCGCGTACCGTGTCAGCATTTCGACCATGAGAAATGGATCGGTGCCGCTGGAGCCCTGCACCACAGTGTACAGTGCGTCCAGTCGCCGTTCCGTCTCTGGGCTGATGCCGGCGGCAAGCGCAGGCCGTAGCGCGAGCCCTCGCAACTTGAGCCTTGCGCGCGACCACAGCGCCGTTGCGATGGCTGCGCGCCGCGAGCGTGGCAGTGCGAGGCCGATGGCGTCGAGTACCTCTCCAAGCAGCACTCGTCCCTCGTCGACGTAGCCACTGGTCATGAGTAGTTGTGCGGCCATGCGCTTGAGCTCGAGCGAGCGTTCCGGCCAGGCACCCGTCGCCGCCGTGCGATACACCTGCGCCGCTTCCCGACTGTGCCCCGCTGCTGCCAACGCTGCGCCAAGCTTGACGCGCAAGCCGCGGGCTCGCTCTTCGTCCTGCGGACCGAGCAACAGGCGTGCAAGCACCAGGTGCGAGGCGTGTTGACCGCGCGTCTTCTGCGCATCGTAGCAGCCGAGCACCAGCGCTTGTTCGTACTGTCGGGCCGCGTAGTCGAAGGCCAGCGCCGAGACCGACGCATCTGCGGCACGCTCGTAGTACGCAGCCGCACGTGTCGGCTCGCCCGCGCCATGCCAGTGCAACGCGAGGTGCTCGGGGTTGGCATGCTCGAGCGCCGACAGCGTGACCGCGAGCCGCTCGTGGGTGGTGCGCAGCGCTTCGGCCTCCAGCACACCGGCCACGATCTCGCGGATCTTGTCGTGATAGCATTCCACCGTGCGCTCAGTGCCCGAGCCGGCCGATCGCAGCAGGCGCTCGGCAACCAGCTCGTCCACTGCATCATGTGTCGCGTCAGCCGCGTCGAGCGCCACTTGCACGGCCAGCGGACGCCCAGCCACTGCCAGCACCTCGAGTAGCGCACGCGCGCCCACGGGCAAGTCGACCACGTGCTGCAGCACGGCCTCTTGCAGTGTGAGTCGTGTGGGCCCCGTGCCCGACACCCGCGCCCGGCGCACTAGCTCCCCGACGAAGAACGGGCTGCCCTGCGACTCGGCGGCGATCGCGGCCGCATGCTCGTCATCCGTGCCTTCGAGCAAGCGCTGCACCAGAGCCTGTGCTGCTCCGTCCGACAGGCGCTCGACCCTCAGAGAGCGGGTGTCGAGCTTGTGGTTCTTGCGCGCGGCGCTCAGCGTCGACTGCAACAAAGCGTTGTCGTCGGCTCCCTCGCTCCGGTGACTTGCGATCAACAGTGCCGGTATTGGCTCGCGGTGCGCCAGCAGATACGCCATGAGCACGGTGGAATCCTGGTCGGCCCACTGCAGATCGTCGATGTACACGACCAGCGGCTGCCGGTCGCGGATGCGTGCGAGCAGCTCGCCGAGCGCTGCAAAGCCGCGTTGCTGCAGCTCCTGCGGGTCGGGGATGTCTTTCTTGGGCGCTTGCGCCACCACCTGGATGCGTTCGAGCACCGGAAAGAGCCGCGCGAGCGCAAACACTTGGCGTGGCAAGAGCGCTGCGGCGTTTTCACGCGTGAGCTTGCGCAGGTAGCGGCTCAGCTCGTCGACCACGGCGTCGAACGCTTTGTACGGCACCGACTCGCGCTCGTAGCACCGGCCGGCCAGCACCACTGCGCTGGTATCGTCGCGCAGCTGCGAAAGAAATGCATCGACCAGCGCGCTCTTGCCCACGCCCGACTCACCCGAGACGAACATCATCACGCTGTGACCTGCGAGCGAGGCGGCATAAGCCTCGCGCAGCATTGTGAGCTCGTCGTCGCGACCGAGCAGCAGCTCTGTCGGGTCGGCCGCGCTTGCGGCGAGAACAGCTGATGGCTGCATGGCGGCGTTGTTCGTTGCAGCCCCGAGCAGACTGCGCAGCGCTGTGGCATCCGGTCGCGCCACGGGCTCGCGACACAAGAGCTCATGGCACAAGGCACGTAGGTCTGGCGGTGCATCGGGGCTGAAACGCTCGACCCGCGGCGCCGGCTTGCGCTGCTTGTCCCCGAGTATCTCGTGGGTGCCGCCGTCGAAGGGGAGCTTGCCCGTCAGCGCCTCGAAGAGCATTACGCCCACCGCATAGAAGTCGCTGGCCGCGGTGGCGGGCCGGCCGGCCGCTTGTTCGGGTGCCATGTAGGCCGGTGTTCCGCTCACGCTCTGGTCGAAGACCGTCTGGCCTACGCCGCCGAGCTCCGGATCCACGGCCAGGCCGAAATCGAGCACCACGACGCGCCCTTCGGTGGTGACCAAGACGTTGCTGGGCTTCAGATCGCGATGCAGCTTACCGGACGCGTGAATCGCCGCGACGGCGTCGCGCAGCTGCGGCAACGCGTCGCGCAGCACCCGCTCGTCGAGCGCGCCATTGGGCCGCACCCAGTCATCGAAGCGCGAGCCGCGGATGAGGTCCATGGTGAAGAACCAGTGCTGGCCATCGGCGAAGAGCTCGTGCAGCTGCACGAGGTTCGGGTGACGCACGTCGCAGAGCGCGCGAAACTCGTTCTTCAGGCGGTACACGCTGGTCGCATCCAGGCGTATCAGCGTCTTGAGCGCGACGCGTGCGCGGCGCTCGTTGTCGAACGCCTCGTAGACCACGCCCATGCCGCCTTCGCCGATGCGCCGCAGCACCGACAAGCGCCCACCCGCAAGCGCCGTGCCCTCCGCGAGCAGGCTGCGTGGGCCGGTCGCCACGGGTCCGGAGACCTGCGCCGCCTGCCGCAAGAGCGCGTCGAAGGAATCGTCGCCGCCGTGCGCGGCGTTGTCGCTTCCGGTCGCGTCTGCCGTAGCGGGCGTGGCGGGCGTGCAAGGCGCGTCAGGCTCGTCGGCTTGTCCTGGACTCACGCACGCCCCCAACTCGACGGGTACCACGGCCTGCGACAGTGCCGCAAGCCACGCCGCCTAGACTAGCTCGGTGATGCCGCCATCCGCGGCAACCGCGTCAGCTGGATAGAGCACGCCCAGTCGCTTTGTGACGCGGCGTCACACCCGCGCGTCGCTCTCGGGCTACGGTGTCGCTTGAAACAACATGTCGAGGTAGCCGGTGGAGCCCGAGATCCCCGGTGCCGCCGTTGCTGCCGATGGCCCAGAGGTCGGTGCCGTGCTGGTGTTCAGCGTGCGCGCAGCGTCGATGCGGCAGATTCTCCGTCACTTCGTCGGCCGGCCCTCTCTTGTCAGTAAGACCCCGCGCCACGCACCAGCCGAGCGCCCTCCGAGGAGACCGACCCCATGCCAACCCGTCAACAAGTGCTCGCCAACGTCCTTGCCACCTTCGCGCTTGTGGCGCTCACCCTCGCGATTCCGCTCTCCGACCGGCTCTTGCGCCACGTGGTGGCGCAGCTGCCCGTCGTGCCGGCGCCGGCTGCATTCGTCGTCCATGACGCACCCATCCTCACCGCCTCGCTCGCGCGCTGAGACCGCGGACCCAGCTGGCGCCCAAGCGTGTAGCGCGGGCATCGACAAGAGCTGCTGCGCGCAAGCCGAGGCATGTGTGAAGGACCCAGCGTGCGGCGCGTGCAACTGGCCATGGATCCGAGCGACCTGTGGACGCTTCCCAGTCTCATCGTACCCGTGCTCCTCGGCTGGAGGCCGAGCGCTGCGTCAGCTGAAAGCACGAAGCCCCCGCCACTTGCGTGGCGAGGGCCTCATGCGGGTATGTGACGCGTACGCAACCAGCGTCGCTCAGCGCCGCGGGCCACCGCGTCCACCGCCGCCATCGCGGCGCGGGCCGCCACGTCCACCGCCACCGCGGTCGTCGCGACGCGGGCCACGGTCGCCCGCAGGCGGCTCGACGTAGCCTTCCGGCTTCGGCAACAGGGCCTTGCGCGAGAAGCGCACGCGGCCTTCGCGATCGACCTCGATGATCTTCACGTCGACCTCGGAACCCATTTGCATGTAGTCCTCGATGTTCTCGACGCGCGTGTAGTCGACCTCCGAGACGTGCAAGAGCCCGTCCTTGCCCGGTGCGAACTCGAGGAACGCGCCGTAAGGCTCGATGCGCACGACCTTGGCTTTGTAGGTCTCGCCCACTTCGGGCGTCATCGTGAGGTTCTTGATGATCTCGATCGCCTTGAGCACGCTCTCGCTGTCCGGCGAGGCGATCGACACGGTGCCGTCGTCGTCGATGTCGATCGAGCAACCGGTCTGGTCGACGATGGCCTTGATCATCTTGCCGCCTGGTCCGATGACCGTGCGGATCTGATCGGGCTTGACCTTCACCTGCGTGATGCGCGGCGCGTGCTGCGATAGATCCGCGCGGTGCGTCGAGAGCGTCTCGTTCATCTTGCTCAGCACGTGCAAGCGACCCGCCTTGGCCTGTGACAGCGCCTTCTCGACGACCTCACGCGTGAGGCCCGAGATCTTGATGTCCATCTGGATGGCGGTGATGCCCTTCTCGGTGCCACAGACCTTGAAGTCCATGTCGCCCAGGTGGTCTTCGTCGCCCAGGATGTCGGTGAGCACCGCGTACTTGTCGCTGAGCATGATGAGGCCCATCGCGACGCCGGCGACGGGTGCCTTGATCGGGATGCCGGCGTCCATCATGGCGAGCGCGCCGCCGCAGACGGTGGCCATCGACGACGAGCCGTTGCTCTCGGTGATCTCCGAGACCAAGCGGATGGTGTAGGGGAACTCCTCCTTGGTCGGCAGCATGCGCGCGAGCGCACGCTCCGCGAGATGGCCGTGACCGATCTCGCGACGGCCGGGACCGCGCATCGGCTTCACTTCACCGACCGAGAAGGGCGGGAAGTTGTAGTGCAGGAGGAAGCGCTTCCAGTTCTCTTCGACGAGGCCGTCGATGCGCTGCTCGTCGCGCGAGGTGCCGAGCGTGGCCACGCAGATGGCCTGGGTCTCGCCACGCGTGAACAGCGTGGAGCCGTGCGTGCGCGGCAAGAAGCCCACTTCGATGCTGATCGGACGCACCGTGGTCAGATCGCGGCCGTCGACGCGCTGGCCTTCGTACACGACCTGCTCGCGCATCACGTTGTAGCGATGCTCTTCGTACTCTTCCTTGATGAAGCTTTCCTGACCGACGAACTCGGGTGCGAGCGCCGCCACGGTCTGCTTCTTCACTTCCTTGAACTTCAAGTAGCGCGCGCCCTTGTCGCGGATGCTGCACGCTTCCTTGATGCCTTGCTGCGACACTGCTTTCACGCGGTCGATGAGCCCGGCAGGTGCTTCCACCTTCTTGAACGACCACTTCGCTTGGCCGACGGCCTCGCGCATGCGGTCCTGCAGATCGATCACGCCTTGTACGGCGTCCTTGCCGAAGAAGATCGCGTCGGCGAAGTCGGCTTCGCTGATCTCGCCGCACTCGCCTTCCACCATCACGATGGCGGTGCGCGTGGCCGAGACGACGATGTTGATGTCGCCCTTCTCGGTCTCTTCGTAGGTGGGGTTGGCGATGAACTTGCCGTCCACGCGGCCCACGCGAAGGCTGGCGATCGGGCCGTCCCACGGAATCGGCGAGATGTGCAGCGCGCACGAAGCGCCGATCATGCCGAGCACGTCGGAGGGGTTGTTCTTGTCCACCGAGAGCACGGTCGCGACGACCTGGATCTCGTTGCGGTAGCCATCCGGGAAGAGCGGGCGGCAGGGGCGGTCGATCAAGCGCGAGACGAGGATCTCGTCGTCGCGCAGGCGGCCTTCGCGCTTGAAGAAGCCGCCGGGAATGCGGCCCGCAGCGTAGGTCTTCTCGACGTAGTCGACGCTCAGCGGCAGGAAGTCGATGCCGGGGCGCGCTTCCATCGTGCCGCACGCCGTGACGAGCACCACGGTCTCGCCGCAGGTGACGAGCACGGAGCCCTGGGCCTGCTTCGCGATACGCCCGGTTTCGAGCGTAACGGTCTTGTCCCCAATCTTAACACTCTCTCTTATGATCACGTGGGTGCCTTTCTGATAGGCCGCGCCTTTGGCCCGATCCGCGGCTTACGTCCTCGCTTCCTCGGTCACCGTACGTGAGTACGGCTCCCTCGGTCGCTGCGGGCGCGCTCGCGGCTCGACCCAAAATCGCGGCTCCGTCGCCAGCGCGACCTATTTCGGAGAGCGCAACTTGTTGGGCTGCGGGTTTCCGAAGGGTCGGGGGGCTGGTGTGGTGCCGGCGGAGGAGAAGTGGACTCGGTCCTCGGTTCCAGGGCTGTAGTTACACGAACTCCGCGAAGAGCCGCAGGCTGCTTCGCGGGTATGTAACTAAAGCCTTCGAATCGAAGATCGAAGAGCCAACTGCTCCGATCGACAGCTTGTCAAAGAACAGAACGCAGCGGGAACCATTCCTGCGGCGGTACAACGCAAACGGGGCGCCCTGTTCGGAGCGCCCCGTGAACTTTACTTGCGGATGCCGAGCGAGCCGATCAACGACCGGTAGCGGCCCACGTCTCGTGAGCGCAGGTAGTCGAGCAGTCGGCGGCGTTGGCTGACCAGCATGAGCAAGCCACGGCGCGAGTGATGATCTTTGGCGTGCACCTTGAAGTGCTCGGTGAGCTGGCGGATGCGCTCGGTAATCAGCGCAATCTGCACCTCGGGAGAGCCGGTATCGCCCTCAGAGGTTTGGAACTTCTTGATGACTTCGGACTTGATCTGCTGACTGAGCGCCATGGTCATTGCTGCCTAACAGCCTTCTTGCTTGCACACACTTCAGTGTTTGGACGGCGCAGTATGCGCAGGCCGTCCGGACCCGTCAAGGCGCGCGTATTACTGCGAGTGCAGCACGGAGTCCAGTCGTTCTGCAGCGTTCGGCGTGAGCTCGATTTCGGAGGGCAGGGCTTCCTTCTCGGTCACCAGCGGGTAGCGCACGACCACGCTGCCGCTAAATCGCGGCACGGCCAGGCTGTCCACGGCGGCGAGCAGACATTCCCGCAATTCTTGGGCAATTTTGCCGGTGACCTCGGCCGAGACCACCTCGCGTTCGGCCAGGCGAAACTCGAACACGGCGCGCACCTGGTAGTCGGGGCGGCCCGCTCGGTCGCGGCGGAAGCAGCCACGCGCGATTGGCAAGATGCGCTGGCGCAGCATGGAGAGCAGGGGCGACGAGGGCATGCCGGCGCCGGGGCTGGCGGCATCTTCGGCTTCGGATGCCGTCGGCGCGGGCTTCTTGGCCGGCTGCGCGCAGCTGGCCCGTTCCGTGGCCAGCGCGAGAGCTTGCGCGTCCGAGCTTTGGCCTGAGTAGCGCTCGGCGGGCCCGCGGCGATCGCAGTTGGCCGCAACATTCTTGGTCGCAGGTTGCGCGGCCGGCCGGCCTTCGCCCGCGCGCGTCAGGTCGCGTTCGTCGATGGCAGCGAGTGCGACTCGCGTCACCGGCGCCCAGAGCTGCTCGGCGGCTCGCAGCGCCAACCCCACACCGAGCTCGTGGGCTGGCGTGCTGCTGATGGCGGCGCGACCGTCGACATGCAAGCTCGGTGTGCCGCGGACGACGGCTTCGTAGGCGAGCTCTTCGCCAGCGCGCAGGCTCGGCAGCTGTAGCGCGTGACGCCCGTCGCTCACGCGCAGCTGGGTCACCGCGATGGGTGCGAACAAGCTCGCCACTCGCTCCTCGAGCGCATTGCTGTCTTGCTGATGCGTGGCGAGCTCGGCTTGCTGCCCCGCTTCGATGACTTGGCCGCGCGTGAGCGCGACGCCGGCCGCCAGCGCCGGTGTGCACGCACGGTCGGAGACGTTTACCACCGAGATCTCGACACCCGCACGTCGCGCGGCCGCGAACGCCCGCGCCGGGCCCGTGGTCAGCCCGCCATCGCCGATGACTACAACGCTGCGATGTAGTCCGTGCGCCGGCCACGCACCCCAGCTCTCGATCAGCTGCCAGGCGGCCTCGAAGCGCGTCGCCGATCCCAGCTCGGCCTCGTAGCTCGCGGCGCTGAAGCTCTGCAGCGGTACCGCGCTCGCGGCGAGGGCTTCGCGCACAAGCGGCACCGCCTGCGACGCGAACAAGAGAGCGCGCACTTTGCTGCCCTTGGGCGCCTGCGACAAGACGGCTGCGATCGCCGAGAGCAAGCGCGTTCGCGCCGGACCCTCCATCGAGGGTGACGCATCGATCGCCAGCACGAGATCGAGCGCGTTCGGCTCGGCGGGGCCGGCCCGCACGTAGGCCCGCATGCAGCGCGCGCTGCCGCAATCGAAGCGTAGCAGCTGACGCACGAGCGGGCTGTGTTCGCGCGCGCGGCCCTGCACGTCGACGGCGACCCACGGGTCGAACGGGTTGCCGTCGCTGCTGGCTGGGCGCTCGCCGACCGCCACGAGCTCGAGCGTCGGTGCCTGCACGCGCAGCAGCAGCGGTGCGACGCGCGGGTCCATGCCGCGTGCCGGCAGATGCAAGCGCACCACCGAGCCGCGCTGCGGCGTGGCGACGAGATAGCTCACACGCAAGACGAGCGGGTGTCCGAGCACGACCGGTGCCGCCGTCAGCAGCAGTGCGCTGCCGCGCGCATCGTGGAGCTTGCGCGCCTGTGCGACGGGCTGCTTGCTGGGCAGCCCGCCGGGCCCGCGTGCCATGACGCAGTCGTCGTAGGCGTCACGTGCCGCTGCTTCGCTCGCGAACACGCCGTTGCGCGCGGCTGCGTCTACCTCCACCGAGAGCGAGATCAGGGCGGCGTC
>JADGRE010000008.1 GCA_017881185.1 Pseudomonadota bacterium
GCATGTAGTTGAGTTCGACTTGCATGTTTCCAGACAGCCGAGGCAGCTCGAGCAATTCGCAATGTACGGGCAATCGGTCGATTTGACGCAGTTGCCAGACTGGGTCGTCGTGCAACCCGCCGGAACACAGGTCTGCGTCGTCGGGACTGAGCATACTGTCTTCGTGGTTGGACACACTGGACTCGTGCCGTGGCTGTAGACACATTGTCCCCGTCCGTAGTTGTGCCCACCACACTGCTCGGCCAGACACGTGTTGCAATACTCGAAGACCCCATCGAGGTAGGACGCGCCGCATGCAACGCAGTCTTGGACAACCGCCAACCCGCAGCAGTCGGAGCCGGTTGGGCTGAGACAGGCAAAATCCTTTACAGATTGCCCATCGTCGCAGCTGAAGTGATCGCACGCGGTGGGAACGGGAACGTATTTCCCCGTGGGGCACGTAGGTGAACACGAGGTGCAGGTCGTGGCGCAGAACGGCCCTCCGTTCTGGCAGACCGCCAGCTTGTTCGCGCAATCCTGGGCTGACGTGCAGTAGGCTGCGCATTGCGTGGACACCGCGTAGTCGCACGTCGACGAGAGGCATTGAACGTCGCAATAGTAGGCCTGACCGCAGGCGGGGTCGGGCGCGCACTCGCCGCATGGCGCGTTCATCGATCCGCACGAGGCGCGCTCGGACCAAATGTTGTCGCAGCTTGCGGGCCAACACGTATTGGAGTTCTGAAGCAGGCCGAGCTTGTATCCATTTGCGACGCCGCAAGTCTGGCCCGGAGCGCAAGTTGCAGACGTCGAGCAACTCGCCAGACCCGGTCGGGTCTTGCATGTGCTTCCACATGATGCGTCCAACCCTGGGTCGCAGAGCTCGCCAGCGACCGTCCTCGCGTCGCCGCAGTACCCGCGAATGGCTGCGTAGAGGACGCTGGGGTCGGTCTGTGCCGAAGCGCTGTTTGCGGCAGCGACGGCCAGCGTTCCGAGTACCCACAACGCGAACCAGGACTTAGGGCGCTCTACTTCAAGCATCTGCATCTCCCGCTGCGGCGACGGCATCCACAGAGCGTGGCCCCCACAGACTGCCGGCTCGGCCATAGCCTGCTTTGCACAGGGGATCAACAGGTCCCTGCGGTGTTCAGCTGACGTGAGATCAACAATTGACAACGCTCGCTCGATGACCTCGGCGCGCACGCTTGACCGCGAACCGAGCTTCCAGTATCTGGTTGTCGAGCGAGGTTCACTCAATGAGTGAAATCGACCAAGTACAGCGTGATTGTGGCTGTTGCCGTGGCACTGGGTGGCGCCCTGCAGGTAGCCAAAGCGGCTACCGCAGCTTGGACAGGCGTGGCGCTTGTAGGCTCGGTCTCCCGATAATACTTTGGCTCGACTGGTCTGGCCGTATGGTGTTGCGATGAGTTGCAGTGATGAATCGAGAGCGATCAAGCAATGCCCATCTTGCACGCTGTTGGCTGCAAATGGGCGGAGAGTCGCTTGACATAGGCCCCACATCGACTACTGGTCGCCTGGGTCTGAGAACCGCAGAAGACGCCCGCACAAGGAGAAGAACACGTGAAATATCTTGCCGCAACACTCGGCATCCTGTCGCTGTTGACCACCAACCAAGCGTTTGCCATCACCCAGGCCACGTACAATGTCACGATCACATCAATCGAAATCGACGACGCCACGGGTACGGGCGTACCCCCGACGTATCTGACGTTCTCGGGAGATCCCGGAGGCAAGCCGTCGGCGTGCACGCAGACGCTGGGTCGCCTCGGTAGCCCCACCAGCAGTTCCGATAGCATCAAGGCGCTCACTTCCTTGGCGACAGCCGCCCTGCTTTCTGGAAAGAGTGTCAAGATTTGGTGGCAGGGCACCTGCGTTGGTACCGGCACGTCTGCCTACCCTTATGTGTCGGTCATTGCGATCAATCAGTGAGCGTTTTGTGCCCGCCACGCCTGGTCGCTGACCAGGCACGTGCCCTGGTACCTATGGGTGCGTGGGGGGTTCTGCTCAATCCGTAGCAGCTGGCATGCACTTATCGATGACGACGAGCGCATGATTGTGCTGCAGGTCGCTGTCGCCCCGAGCGCACGACCTCCCTCGTGGTGCGGGGACTTGCTGAGCTGTCACTGAGCCAGCGCCCCGAACAGGTACTGCGAGAACCGCAAACGGCGAAGCGTCGCGGCTGAAGACCACCAGATTTGCGAGTCGACGGGCCTACGATCGTCGACGGGGGGCCAGCTTCCAGACGCGTCGTGTCGAGCCTTGGAGCTAGCTGCGCGACGTCTGTGCCTGCTTCCGAACTGGCCCGCGCGTCGCGTGCTTGAACTCGCGCCGCTGCACTGGAATGGAGCGCCACGCGCGAGACCGACGACGTGCGGCACCGCTTGGCTGCTGACCCTTTACCGCGCGCTCACGTTGCTTGGCAGAACTGCGAGGCCGCTACGCGGATGTTCAGAACGCGGTTGGTTGAACGGATACACCATATGGTTCGCTCTCCCCGTGAAATGACGGACTGGCCGGCAGGCACGCAGAGCGCCATCTGGGGCAGGCGTGGAGCGGCAGTGGAACAGCCTCCCGCCGAACGGCGCCGTCATCACTGACAAACCGCGTTCATCGCGCCCGCACAAGCCTTGGGACTCGTGCACGTCAGATTGCTGCTCTCCGCGTAGGTCTTGGCCCACGACGACGCCGTGATGAGCGCCGTCTTCAAAGCCGAAGCCTGGCACTGGCTCAGCAAGGTATTGCTCTGCACCGTCAGGTTGCCATTGCCGGAAACCGCGGTGTTGCCGCCCAAGGTAGCAAGCTTGCCGGTCGGGATGATCATGCCGACCATCGAGGTGAGTGCGGTGTTGTTGTAGATGTTGATGTATCCGCCGACGGTAGTCAGCTTCGACAGACCGTCGATCGAGGTCAGGCCGGGGTTGCTGTAGATCTGCAAGAACCCATTCACCGTGACCAGGTTCGCCAACCCATCGAGCGTGCCGAGCACACTGTTGGACTGAATGTTCAGGTAGTTGCCCACGCTGGTGAGCTTGGTCAAACCACCCAAGTTTGCGAGCTGGGCGTTGTTGTAGAACTGCAGGAAGCCCGTGACCGTGGTGAGCCCGGAGAACCCGCTGGTGGCGAGACCGTTGACGTTGGTCAGGGCGGCGTTGCTCGTCACGTCCATGTTGCCGTTCACGGTCTGCAGACCCGCGAGACCGTTGATGTTGGTCAGTGACGCGTTGCTGGTGATGCTCAGGTCACCAGTGACCGTTTGCAGGTTGGTGATGCCATTGATGGAGCTGAGCCCGGTACTGGTAATCTTGACGGATCCCATGACGTTCACCACGTTCTTGAGCCACGCCAAGTCGGCGTTGTTCAGCACGGTGACGTTGCCCTGGAAAGTGCCGCTCTGGCCCGCAGTTCCACCACCGGAACCGCTCGGGCACATGCTCGCGCTGCACGCCATGCTGCAGCCGGCGTTGCAGCAACTCTGGTCGTTGTTCGAGAGGACCGAGAGCGCGGTCTTGAGCGCGCTGACCTCGCAGCTCGACAAGGTCGGGTTACCGGAGATGTTGTAGAAGCCGCCGAGCGACGTGAAGGTGCCCGACCGCAGGCCTGTGATATTTGCCAAGAGCGGGTTCGACACCACTTGCAGGTCGGTACCCACCATCACCAAAGTGTGGATACCGCTGATGTCGGTGAGCGCGTCGTTGTCACGGATGGTGAGCGAACCGTTGACGTGGGCGATCTTCGTGAACCCGGAGATCGTGCCCAGCGTGGGGTTGTTCATGATGCTCAGGTTGCTCACCGTGTCGGTGAGTGCGCCGAAGCCGCTGATAGACGTCAAGCCGTTGTCGTGGATGCTGATGTCGAGATTGGCGTTCTTGAACAGCGTGAAGCCACCGATGCTGGTCAGCGCCGGGTTGTTGTAGATCTGGACCGTATTGCCGACGTCGGTGAGCTTCTCGAAGCCGTTGGTGGCGTCGAGCGTAGCGAGCTTGGCGTTGTCGTGGACCTCGAGTGTCCCGGTGATCGAGCCGAGGTTCGAGAAGCCGCCGATGCTCGTCAGGTTGGCATTCGTGTAGATCTGCAGATTCCCGTTCGTAATCTGCGTAAGCCCATCGAACCCGTTGATGGAGCTCACACCGATGTTGTCGAGACGGATCTCGCCTGCCACCGTGTTGAGCAGAGCGAGACCGCTTAGGCTGGTCATCGCCGGCTGCTGTTCGATCGCCACGTACCCACCGACCGACGTGAGCGCGTTCAGACCGTTCAGGTCCAGCATCATGGTGTTGTTGTAGATGTTGAGGTACGTGCCAATGGTCGCGAGCGAGGTCAACCCGTTGATGTTTTGCAGCGCGGAGTTGCTGTAGAACTGGGCGAAGGTGCCCACGCTCGTCAGGGCGCTCATGCCATTGAGATTGGTCAGCATGCTGTTGGACTGGATGTTCAAGTACGTTCCGATTGACTTGAACTTGGTCAGCGCAGTCACGTTCGTCAGAGCTGCGTTGTTGTAGAGCTGGAAGTAGCCCCCCACGGACGTGAGGTTGCTCAGCCCGGTCAGGCTCGTGATCGAACCGTTGCTCTGGATGTTGAAGTCCTTGCCGACGGTCGTCAGGCTAGCCAGGCCGTTGAGGCCTGTCAGCGAGCTGTTGTTGCTGATGCTCACGCTGCCGTCCACCACTGCCACGTTGCCCAGCCCCGTGAGGTTGGTCAGCGCGGTGCTGTTGATGGTCAGGTCGCCGGTGATGTGGGTCACCGCGACCAACGTTTGCAGGTCCGCGGGGGTCGTGATCGTGAGACTGCCGTTGTACATGCCGCTCTGGCCCGCGATCTGACTGACCATGCCTGTGCACATGGCCGCGGTACACGCGGTGCAACCACCGTTGCAGCAGCTGTCGTCTGGGCCGGTCCAACCCGGGGTCGCCAGCATCAGCGTGGTCTTGAGCTGACTAACCTGGCACACCGAGAGCATCGGGTTGTTCGAGATGGCGAAGCTGTTACCGAGCCCCTTCATGCCCGATGCGTTCAGCCCCGCAATGCTGGTGAGCGCCAGGTTGTTCTGAATCTGCAGATCTCCGCCGATAGTCTTGAGCGTCTGCATGCCGTCGAAGTTGGTCATCTTCGGGTTGTGATGGATGGTCAGGTACGCCGCGACGTCGTGCAGCATGCCGAAGCCCGAGATCGACAAGAGGGCCGGATGACCGTGGATGTCGAAGTGTCCGCCGACGCTCGCGAGGGAGCCGAAGCCCGCCAGCGTTTGCAACGCAGCGTTGTCGTGGATCTCGAGATGCCGGACGCTCACGAGCCCCATGAAGCCAGGCATCGTGCTCATGACCGCGTTGTTGTAGATGAGCACGTCGCTGTTGCAGGCAGTTAGCGCGTTGAAGCCGTTCAACGTGCCCAAGACAGCGTTGTCGTGGATCGTCACCAGCGCGCTGGACTGCTGTAGCAAGCCGAAGCCGGTGATGCCGGTGAGTGCGGCCATGGTGTGAATGTCGACGCCGCCGGTGCTGGTGACCTTCGCGAAGCCGGCCAACGAGCCCTGCTTCGCGTTGTTGTCGATGTTGATGCTCCCACCGACAGACTGCAGCGCGCCGAAGCCAGCCAGCGTCAGCAGGGCGCCGTTCGTCGAGACGGAGACGTACCCCCCCACGGTCTTGAGCGCCGCGAGACCATCAAGGCTCTGCAACGAGCCATTGTTGTAGATGTTGACGTAGCTGCCGACGTTCCGGAGCATCGCGAAGCCCTTGAGGTCGAACAGACCGCTGTTGCTGTGGACTTGCAGGAAGCTTCCAACCTCGAGCAGCGCCGGAAACGCCGTCAGGTTCAACAACATGTTGTTGCTCTGGATGTTCAGGTAGCCGAACACCTTCACCAGGCTGTTGAAGCCGTTCAGGTTCAAGAGCGCAGCGTTGTTGTAGACCTGCAGGTAAGGACCCACCGTCTGCAGATTGGTGAGCCCCGTGAGATCCGTGAGCACGGCGTTGCTCTGGATGTTGAAGTTACCGACGACGGTCTGCAGCCCCGACAAGCCGGCGAGGCTGGTCAACGAACCGTTGCTGCTGATGCTGACGTTGCCACCGACCCACTGCAGGCCGTCGAGGCCCGTCAGGTTGGTGAGCGCCGTGCTGTTGATGGTCAAGTCACCCGCGATGCACTTGACGCCCGAGCCCATGAACGCAGTGAGGCTCGCTTGGTTGGTGATGGTGATGCTGCCTGGCGTGACCGCGGTTGCGCAGGTGCCTGGCGTGATGGGTGGAGGGCCGGCGTCCGGCGTGCCGGCGTCGATGCCGCCGACGCCACCTGCGCCACCTGCACCGGCACCACCGACGCCACCTGCGCCGGCACCACCGACGCCACCCGCGCCGCTGCTGCCGCCCGCACCGCTCGTACCGCCGGCACCGCTGCTGCCGCCAGCGCCGCTGGCGCCGCCGACCCCACCGCCGCCGCTGCCGCAGAAGTTCGCCGCGACCTCGCAGCCGTTGGTCTGGTTGCCGTCGCAGTTGCTGTGGCCGCTATTACACAGGTCGATGCGGCAGGTGCCGCGGAAACAATACCCACTGGCAAAGGGCAACGCGCGCGCGCTCGTCGGGTTGCACTCGGCGTCGGCAGTCACACCGTTGTCGATCTGCCCGTCGCAGTCGTCGTCGATGTTGTTGCAGGCCTCGGACGCGCCTGGATGCACGGCGGCGCCCGTCGCAGCGTTGTCGTTGCAGTCACCGCCGACCGAGATGCGGCCCTGCACGCTCGCCGCGCACGCGAGGATCTGCGCAGCCGCGGGATCGCCATAGCCGTCTGCGTCGAGATCGACGTACCACGGCTTCACGGCCAGGCCTTCGTCGACCAGACCGTTGCAGTTGTTGTCGACCATGTCGCAGGCCTCGGCCGCGCCGGGATGGATGGCCGCACCCGTCGTGGACGAGTCGTCGCAGTCGCCGCCCTTGATGACGCGGCCCATGATGGCGCGACACGAGCTGATCTGTGGCACGTTCGGGTCACCGTAGCCGTCTTTGTCTTGGTCCAGGTAGTAGACCGTGCTCGCGATCCCGTCGTCGATGGCGCCGTTGCAGTTGTTGTCGATGCCGTCGCAGATCTCGGCCACGCCAGGGTGGATCTTGGGGTCGCTGTCGTCGCAGTCGCCACCGATGGTGACGTGGCCGGGCAGCACGCCGCAGAACACGGTCTGGCCCGCGGAGCTGGAGCCGAAGCCATCTCCATCGACGTCGACGTACCACACGGACGAGGTCACGCCTTCGTCGATGGCGCCGTCACAGTCGTTGTCACGACCGTCGCAGATCTCTTCCTTGCCCTTGCCGGTGTTCGGGTCGTTGTCGTCGCAGTCTTCACCACCGCACTTGAAGTCGGCCACGCCGTCGTTGTCGTCGTCTTCGAAGTCGTTGGTGCCGATCTTGTAGTCTTTGAGGCCGTTGCAGTCGTTGTCGATCGCGTCGCAGATCTCGGTCGCCGACGGGTTGATGTGCTTGTTGGCGTCGTTGCAGTCGGTGTGGTTCAGCGACTTGGGGTGCAGCGGCAAGCACGAGAGCTCGGGCGTGGTGCTGCTGGCATCGCCGAATTGGTCACCGTCCGCGTCCTCGTACCAGGGCGCAGTGGTGGTGACGTCGTGGGCGTCATCGATGCCGTTGCAGTTGTTGTCCTTGTTGTCGCAGATCTCCGGCGCACCCGTGTAGATCTCCGGGTCCTTGTCGTCGCAGTCGTCTTTGGTGGTCGAGTAGCCGTGCGTACCCGCGCACTTCATGACGGGCGTCGCGTGCTCGTCGCCGTGCAGATCGAAGTCCTTGTCGATGTACAGCTTGACGGCCACACCCTCGTCGGTGACCCCGTTGCAGTTGTTGTCGAAGTTGTCGCAGACCTCGGAGGCCTTCGGGTTGACAGCGGCGTTCAGGTCGGCGCAGTCGTTGCCGCAGTTCAGCTTCGCGCCTTTGGCGTCGCTCACGGCGTTGCAGCACTTGTTGTCGACGAAGCCGTCTTTGTCTGTGTCTTTGGTGCCGAAGGTCTTGGGGTCGCAGTCTTCGTCGTGGTTCTTGGCGTCGCAGACCTCGATGTTGCCGGGGAAGCGCATCGGGTCTTTGTCGTCGCAGTCGTCGCCGTAGGGCATGCCCTTCTTGTTCAGGCACTTGACGTCGAAGTGGCCGTCGCCATCGGCGTCCGGCGGCACCGCGATGCAGGCGTGGGTCTTCTCGGAGCAGGTGTCGAGGGTGCAGTCGATCTTGTCGTCGCACTGCACGGGGGTGCCGGCGACGCAGTGCTTCATCAGACAGCGTTCGACGCCGTCGCAGTACACGCCGTCGTCGCAATCGGCATCGGTCACGCACTTGATGCTGTTGGCGCCTGCATCCTGCGAGCCTGCGTCGCGCGCAGCGGCGTCGCTACGACCGCCGTCCGTGCTCGGTTTGGGTGGCGGGTTGCTGTTGCACGATGCGAGAAGAACGACCCCGACGCTGACGAGTGCAAACCGAAGCTGCGCGCGCATGAGACCCCGCTATAAGTGACTGGCTGGAGACCGACGGTAGACGGTAGAGCGATTGGATTGGGCCCTCCCCGGTGAGCCCAAAACTCGCGCACAATACGCCTGACCAGGCGCGTTAGCCAGATGTGACTAGGTGAGGAAATGCAGCTGGCCGTCAGCCAACGTGCGCGCTGGTGTGCACCGGCGAACGCCAAAGAAAGCGCCCCGCAGGCCGTTGGCCCCGGGGCGTGTTTCCGATTGTGCAGGTGGCGCGGGGCTACGGCTTGCTGCGTCGCAGGTACGCCGGAATGTCCAGCATTGCCTCGTCGTGGATCGCCGTCGCGCCAAAGCCACGGGCCGGTTGCACCTCTGCCATGGAGACCTGTTGGGCGGCGGCCGGCATCATCGCGGGGCGGCTCGGCGGACGTGATGCGATCACGTCGCGTGACACGCTCTGGCGAGGCGCGGGCATCGTGGTGGTGCCCGTGCTGCGTGCCAGCACTTGCTGCGCGGCTGTGCGCACGCTGGGCGCATGGCTGCTGCCCATCGCCGCAGGCACCGAGACGTGCGAGCCGCGCGCGTTGAGGCCGGCCGCGCTGGCGGCTGCCACTGCGCTCTGCTCGCTCATGCCGACGTTGGCGTCGAAGCCGGTCGCGATGACCGTGACCTTGACCACGTCTTCCATGTTCGGGTCGGTGACCAAGCCGAAGATGATGTTGGCGTCTTCGTCAGCAGCCTCTTGGACCATGCTGGCGGCTTCGCGCACTTCCTTGAGCTTCACGTCGGGACCCGCGGTGAAGTTGATCAGGATGCCCGTCGCGCCTGCGATGGAGATGTCGTCGAGCAAGGGCGAGTTGATGGCGACGTCGGCGGCTTCCATGGCGCGATTGACGCCGCGGCCGTAGCCGGTGCCCATCAATGCCTTGCCGGTGCAGCTCATGATGGTGCGCACGTCAGCGAAGTCGACGTTGATGACGCCCGAGCGCACGATGAGGTCGCTGATGCCGCGCACGGCTTGCAAGAGCACGTCGTCGGCGCGACGGAAGGCGTCGAGCATCGACATGTCGTCGTCGGCCACTGCGAGCAGTTTCTCGTTCGGAATCGTGATGATGGTGTCAACCGACTGGCCGAGCTCTTCGAGGCCCAGCAGCGCATTCTTCATGCGGCGCTTGCCTTCGAAGGCGAAAGGCTTGGTGACCACGCCCACCGTGAGCGCACCGGCATCACGCGCAATCTGCGCGATGATGGGCGCCGCGCCCGTACCTGTGCCGCCGCCCATGCCGGCGGTGACGAACACCATGTCGGCGCCCTGCAGATGATCGGCGATGCGCTGCACGTCTTCGAGCGCAGCCTTGCGGCCCACTTCTGGCGTGGCGCCAGCGCCGAGGCCGCGCGTGAGGTTCACGCCCAGCTGGATCTTCGCGCCGGCCGCGTTGGCCGCGAGCGCCTGCGTGTCGGTGTTGGCGGCGATGAACTCCACGCCATCCAGACCCGAGTGGATCATGGTGTTGAGGGCATTGCCACCGGCACCGCCCACGCCCACGACCTTGATCTTTGCTTGCAGCTCCGCGTCGTCTGCGAAATCGATTGAAATGCCCATCGCCTGCCTCCTAAGAGCCCTTCGTATTTCCGGCGCTCATCGAGGATGCCCCCTCGCTGATGGCCGCTGATCATGCGGTGGCTACTGCCACCCGAAACTTCAGAACACTTCCCGTAGCCAGTCGCCAAACTTGCCGCGCAGTGACGGGCCCGCCTTTGGTGAAAGACGGATCGGTTTGCGCATGCGCTCGACCGCCAGGCGTTCGGCGCCGTACTTCACGAGACCCACCGCAGTTGCATACGCGGGGCTCTTCACCACATCGGCCAAGCCGCCGACGCCGATTGGCATCGCGCGACGCGTGGGCAGACCCACGATTTGTTCTGCGAGCTCGGGCATGCCGTCGAGCAGCGTGGAGCCGCCGCACAACACCAGGCCCGAAGCCAGCATGTCCACGTAGCCCGTCTCCTTGAGCACGTGATGCACAGCCTGGAAGATCTCTTCCACGCGTGGCTCGATGATCTGCACGAGCACGTCGCGCGCCAGCACGCGCGCTGCGCGGCCGCCGACCGAGGGGACCTCGATGGTCTCGTCGGGATCGATCATGCTGGAGGCAGCGCAGCCGTACTTCATCTTGATGCGCTCGGCCTCGGCCATGGGCGTGCGCAGGCCTTGCGCGATATCGCTGGTGAGGTTCAAGCCACCGATGGGGATGACGCTGGTGTGCACGGCCGCGCCGTCCACGTAGACGATGATGTCGGTGGTGCCGCCGCCGATGTCGATCAGCGCGACGCCGATCTCTTTCTCGTCGTCGGTGAGCGCGGCGTAGGCGCTGGCGAGCGGCTCGAGCACCACTTCGGCCACGTGCAGGTTGCAGCGCTCGGCGCACTTGATGATGTTCTGCACGCTGTGCGTGGCAGCTGTCACCACGTGCACGCGCGCTTCGAGGCGCACGCCGTTCATGCCGACGGGCTTGGTGATGCCGTCCTGGTCGTCGACGATGTACTCCTGCGGGAGCACGTGAATCACCTGGCGGTCGCCCGGCAGCGGAATGGCTTTGGACTGTTCGAGCACGCGCTCGACGTCGCCCTCGGCGACCTCGCGGTCGGAGATGGCGGCGACGCCCTCTTTGTTCATGCCGCGCACGTGGCTACCGGCGATGCCGGCATACACGGTCTGGATCTGGCAGCCGGCCATGGTCTCGGCCTGGTCGATGGCAGCTCGAATCGCCTGCACGGTCGACTCGATGTTGACCACGACGCCCTTCTTCAGACCCTTGGACGGCACGCAGCCGATGCCGATGATGTCGATGCCGTCATCGACCTGCTCACCAACGATGGCGCACACCTTGGTTGTCCCGAGGTCCAGTCCTGCGATGAGTTGTGAGTCGGCCATGGTCCTTCCTGAAGCCTTTGTCCGCGCTGCTGCCTTCGAGAAATACAGAGGAACTTCCAGGCGACCAAAATATTTGCAAAATTGATCGCGTTGCCCGATCAGCGCAGCCGCACCGTGACGCGATCCGGACGCCGTTCGTTGTCCAAGTAGACGTAGGCCGCGCGCGAGCGCTTGTTCGAAAGTTCCGACAAAACAAGCTTCAAACGATTGAGCTTGCTGCGGAACGGAGCCTTGCCCAGCCGCACGTAGGTAGCATCGGGGCCCACATACAGGCTGAGCGATCCGTCGTCGTCGGCGTGAATTTCGGAGATGGGCTCGCGACGAAAAAGACCCGTGTCTTGGCAGTCTGCGAGCAGCCCCACGGCCGAGAGCAGCACCGCCACGGCGCCGTGCTTGTCGTGCTGCACTTGTTCGGGGTCGAGGCCGGTGATGAGCGGGAAGTCGGCGGGGTCGCCGGGGCCGAGCTTCTTGAAGGCGACGCCGTCTTCGCCCACGAGGTAGAGGTCGTCGAGTGCCAGGAGCGCAATCGGGTGATGCTCGCTGAGCTCGATGTGGTAGGTGCCGGGCAGGCGGCGGTTGACCGTGGCCGTGGCCACCCAGGGCTCGCGTAGCAGCTGCGCCTGAGCCTGCTCGGGGCTGGCCTGGAAGATGTTTTGTCCGAGCGCAAGCCCGGCCGCGCGCGCGACCTCGTCATGCGAGAGGTGGCTCGCGCCGTGCACCTCGATGACCTTGGTCGCGAACGAGGGCGAGGTGCGTAGGTGCCGCTGCACGAGCTTGCTGACTGCATACAGGCCGGCGGAGGAAGCAGCGAGCACGACCACGCCCGCGGCGATGGAGCCGGCGCGACGCAGCCACGACAGGCGCACGCGCATACGCTCGCGAAACACGGCGAAGCGCGCGCGAAACGGCACGCGCGGCGCGGCAGGCGGCGTGGTGCGGCGGTTCTCGGGCGGCGGCGTGGTGCGCCGGTTCTCCGGTGCTTTCGCTTTGTCTTTACGCGCCATGGTCGTCGCCTTGCCAGCCGAGCGCCTTGAGCAGCTCGGGGCCCGTCTGGGTGATGTTGCCGGCGCCGAGGGTGATCACGATGTCGCCGGCCTGCAGGCGCGGCAGCATGCGCTGCGGCAGATCGGCGCGCTGCGCCACGTAGGTGACGTCGCGGTGGCCGTGATCGTGGATGGCGCGTGCCAGCGTCTGCGAGTCGGCACCCGGGATGGGTTTCTCGCCCGCGGCGTAGACGTCGGTGACGAAGAGCACGTCGGCGCGGTTGAAGGCGCGCGTGAGCTCGTCGAAGAGATGATGGGTGCGGCTGTAGCGATGCGGCTGGAACGCCACCACGATGCGCCGACCGTAGGCGCGCTGCGCGGCATCGAGGGTCGCCTCGACCTCGGCAGGATGATGACCGTAGTCGTCGACGACGGTGATGCCGGCGACCTCGCCGCGCACGGTGAAGCGCCGCTGCACGCCGCCGAAGCTCGATAGCGACTGCCGCACCACTGCGCGGTCCACGCCCAGCTCGTCGGCGATGGCGATGACGGCGAGCGCGTTCTGAACGTTGTGAACGCCGGGCATGCGCACTTCGAGCTCGCCCTGCCCCACGCCGCGCTGCACCAGCTCGAAGCGCGTCGATAGACCCGAGGACACCAAGTGCTTCGCGGAGTAGTCCGCCTGCGTGGACAAGCCGTAGGTGGTGATGCGCTTTTCGATGCGCGGCAGGATGTCTTGCAGGTGCGGGTTGTCGAGGCACGCCACGACCAAGCCGTAGAAGGGAACGTTGTTCGCGAAGGCGACGAACGCCTCTTTCACGGCGTCGAGCGTCTTGTAGTAGTCGAGGTGCTCGGGATCGATGTTCGTGATCGCCGACACCACGGGCACCAGGTGCAGAAACGAGCCGTCGGACTCGTCGGCCTCGGCGACCAAGAACTTGCCGTGCCCCCGCGTGGCGCCCGAGCCCAGCGCGTTGAGCTTGCCGCCGATGATCACCGTCGGGTCGAGACCCGCGTTGCGCAGCACGGTAGCGACGAGCGAGGTGGTGGTGGTCTTGCCATGCGAGCCGGCGATGGCGATGCCGTCTTGCAGGCGCATCAGCTCGGCCAGCATCTCGGCGCGTGGGATGACCGGGATCGAGCGCTGACGGGCTTCGACCAGCTCGGGGTTGTCTCGTTTGACCGCAGAGGAGAACACCACGACGTCGGCGTCACGCACATGCTCGCTGGCGTGGCCCACGTGGATGCGCGCGCCCAGCTGCGCCAGATGTCGCGTGGTTTCGCCTTGCGAGAGATCGGAGCCACTGACGGAAAAGCCGTGCGCGAGCAGCACCTCGGCGATGCCGCTCATGCCGATGCCGCCGATGCCGACGAAGTGAATGGAGCGTATGCGCCCGCGAAACATTCAGACTCCTGTGGCTCTAGCCGGTGATGTCGATCGGCAAGTCGATGGGTTTCAGACGAAGCTCGGCGCGCTTGACCTTGGGTCTGCGCGAGATGCGGGCGCGAGCGGAGGGCTCTTCGGGCTTGGGCGGCGCGGCGCTGGGCGCGGCCCCAGTGGCGGTGGACTGCTTGCTGGACTCGGGCAGACCGTCAGCTGGCACGCCGAGCCAAGCGCACAGATCGTCGACGATGGCGGCTGCCGCGTCGGGGCGCCCCAACTTGCGCGCGGCGTCGGCCATGGCGCGGCGGCGCGTGGTGCCACGCAAGAGATCGCGTACCTGGGAAGCGAGACCTTCCGCGCTGAGCTCTTCTTCGCGAATCGCCAGCGCTGCGCCGGCACGCTCGAGCGCAAACGCGTTCTTGGCCTGGTGGTCTTCGGCCGCATGCGGAAACGGAATGAGCACCGAGGGCTTGCCGATGGCGCACAGCTCCGCGAGCGTGGTCGCACCGGCGCGCGCCACGACCAGGGAAGCGCTCGCGTACGCGCGCGCCATGTCGTCGATGAACGGCACGACCTCGGCGTCGATGCCGAGGCCGCGGTAACGCTTGCGTACCTCGTCGACCATGCCGTCGCCGGTCTGGTGCAGCACGCTCACGTTCTGCGCGTTCACGCCCGCGAGCGCGAGCGCGACGGGCACCAGCTCGTTCAAGGTCCTGGCGCCTTGCGAGCCACCGAGCACCAGGATGCGTCGCGCGCGCGCTTCCACGCCGGCAGGGTCGTGACTGGCCAGGTACGCGGCCTCCACGAACGAGCGCCGCACCGGGTTGCCGAGCACGCGCGCCTTGGCGCCGAAGCGTGCGGCGGTCTCGGGATAGGTCAGGTACGCGCGACCGACCGTGCGCGCGAGCAAGCGGTTGGTGAGGCCGACGTGCGCGTTCTGTTCGAGCAGCGCCGTGGGGATGCGCATGGCTGCTGCCAAGAGCAGCACCGGGCCCGCAGCGTAACCGCCGAGGCCGAGCACCAGCTGCGGCTTGAACGACCGCAACGCGCCCGCTGCCTGGCCGGCGGAAACCGGCAAGAGCGAGACGTTGCGTAGCAGCTGCAACGGTGAGCGGCCAAGCAAGGGTTTCACGTCCATCAGCCGCAGCTCTTCGCCGAGCTTCGGCAGCACGCGCGCTTCGATGCCGCGCTCGGTGCCGACGAACAGCACTTTGACGTCCGGATTGCGCCGCCGCAGCTCTTCGACCACGGCGATGCCCGGAAACAAGTGCCCACCTGTGCCACCACCCGCGACCACGATTCGTTCGATCATGCCACGCCTCCGAAAGCACGAGACGATTCCCCAGCACTAACGACAGCACCGACCCTGGGACGAGATACGTTGAGCAACAGCCCCACGGCCAGACAGTTCACCAGCAGCGACGAGCCGCCGTACGAGATGAACGGGAGCACGAGACCTTTGGTGGGCAAGAGCCCGACCGCCACCGCGAGGTTGGTGAAGGCCTGCGTGCCGAGAAAGAGCGTGATGCCGACGGCGAGGTAGGTGCCGTATTCGTCCACCGCCGTGAATGCGGCGCGCAGGCCGCGCACTACGAGCAGCAGGAACGCAGCCACCATCGCGAGGAAGCCGAGGAAGCCGAGCTCTTCGCCGATGATCGCACTGATGAAGTCGGTGTGCGCTTCGGGCAGGAACAAGAGCTTCTGGTGGCTGTCGCCGATGCCCACGCCCGTGGTGCCACCCGCGCCGAAGCTCATCAATGACTCGGCAATCTGGTAGCCAGCGCTGTGCCGGTACTGAAACGGCGACAAGAACGCCGTGATGCGGCGCATGCGGTACTCGGAGCCTGCGACCAGGTAGTAGACCATGGGCAGTGCCAGCATGCCGGCGCCCAGGATGTAGCCGAGGCGTGCGCCCGCCGTGAAGAGCATGAAGAAGGTGATGAGGCCGATCATCACCGCGCTGCCGAAGTCCGGCTGCTTGAGGCACAAGATCATGACCACGCCGGCGCCGAGCACGTGCGGCAGAAACCCCACCGAGAAGCTGCGGATGCGCTCGGTCTTCTTCGACAGCGAATACGCCAGCCAACAGATCATCGCGACCTTGACGATCTCGGCGGGCTGGATGTGGATCGGGCCGACCGAGATCCAGCGGGCTGCACCGCCGGCCGCGTGACCGAAGCCGACCGCGGTGACGAGAAGAAGCGCCAACGCCGTCAGCAGGAACGGGTACGTGAGCGCGCGCAGCTTGTGATAGTCGATGCTGGCCGTGACCACCATCACGCACAGGCCGAGCACGGCGAAGATGCTCTGGCGAATCAGGAAGTACTGACCGCTGCCGAAGCGCTGATGCGCGAACACCGCGCTCGCGCTGTAGACCATGACGATGCCGAAGGCGACCAGGGTGATCACGGTCGCGCTGAGCACGGCGTCCGCGGGACCGGTGACTTCGGGATGCTTCACGGCCTTGGCGGGCTTGGTCGCGGCAGCCGCTGCGGGCGCCGTGGTTTTGCGCTCGCCGTCGCGCGACTTGCGGTCCGAGTCGGCCTCGCGCGGACGCTCTTCGGTGGGCGTGCTGCGCCGCACGCGCACGTTGCCCTCGGCGGGGCGCGCGGACGAGAACATGTTGCCGAGCATGCCCATCACTTGTCTCCCTCGAGCGCCTGCACGGCGGCGACGAACGCATCGCCTCGGTGGGCGTACGAGCGGAACATGTCGAAGCTGGCGCAGGCCGGCGCAAGCAGCACGGCATCGCCGGGCTTGGCGAGCTTGCGAGCGGCGAAAACCGCAGCCTCCATCGATTCGGCGTTCTCGATCGGGAAGCTCTCACCGCTGAGCGCTGCGCGAATGATCGGCGCCGCTTCACCGATGAGCACCACGGCAGCTGCGTGCGCGTGCAGACGCTCGCGCATCGGCTGGTAGTCGCCGCCCTTGTCCTTGCCGCCGGCGATCAACACGATGCGCTTGGCGCTGCCGGCAAGACCATCGATGGCCGCCACCGTGGCGCCGACGTTGGTCGCCTTGGAGTCGTTGTAGTAGGCCACACCATCGACATCGGCCACGTGCACCATGCGGTGCGGCAGCCCGGTGAAGCTCTCCAGCACTGCAACGATGTGTTGCTTGGGTACGCCGGCGAGGCGCGCGCACAGCGCTGCCGCGCAAGCGTTGTCGACGTTGTGCTTGCCTTTGATGCGCAGCGCGCTCACCGGCAAGAGCACGCCGGTGGCGATGTCGGTGATCGCCCCGTCGATGACGCGCACCGAACCGCTGTCGCCGCCGAAGACGTACTGCTCTGCCGCGCCGTGCTCGGCCAAGCGATGGCAGAGCTCGTCACCCTCGGGCAGCACGGCGAAGTCGGCCTTGTGCTGACCGCGGAAGATGTTGGCCTTGGCGTGCGCGTAGGCCTGGAAGCTCGGGTAGCGATCGAGGTGGTCGTCGGTCACGTTGAGCAGCACAGCCACGTTCACGCGCAGGCGGTCCACCCGTTCCAGCTGATAGCTCGACAGCTCCACGACCACGTAACCGCCGAGCTTCGCGGCGTCACTGCCGACCACGTCGGTGATGGGCGTGCCGAGATTGCCGCCCACGAAGGTGGGTCGACCCGTGTGCCTGCACATCTCACCGATCAACGTGGTCACCGTGCTCTTGCCGTTGGTGCCGGTGATGCCGATGACGGTCGACTCGATGAACCACGACGCCAGCTCGACCTCGCTCGCCACCGCGACGCCGGCCTTGTCGGCTGCATCGAGCGCAGGCATGGGCGGCACACCCGGGGAGAGCACAATCTGATCGACCGAAGTGAACAGCGCGGGATCGTGTGAGCCCAGCACGAGCTGCGCGCCGGCTGCGCGAACGGCTGCAGCTGCTTCGCCGAGCTCGCTCTCCGAACGCAGATCGTTGGCAATCACCTGAGCGCCGCGCGCAGCGAGCAAGCGCACCGCGGCCACTCCGCTCTTGCCGAGGCCCACCACCAACACGCGTTTGCCGTGCAAATCCACCGCCACTTACCTCAGCTTCAACGTGGAGAGGCTCGCGATCGCGAGCATGATCGAGATGATCCAGAAACGAACGATGATCTTCGGCTCGGCCCAGCCCTTCTTCTCGAAGTGGTGGTGGATCGGCGCCATCAAGAAGATGCGCTTGCCGAACACCTTGAACGCGAACACCTGGCCCATGACGCTGACGGCTTCGATGACGAAGATGCCGCCGAGCAAGAGCGAGAGCAGCTCGTTCTTGGTGACCACCGCCAGCGAGCCGAGCCCACCGCCGAGCGCGAGCGAGCCGACGTCGCCCATGAACACCTGCGCTGGGTAAGTGTTGTACCAAAGGAAGCCCACACCCGCGCCGATCATGGCGCCGCAGTAGATCGACAGCTCGCTTGCGCTGGCGATCGACGGGATGTCGAGGTAGCGCGCGATGTCGTTGCCGAAGAGCGTGAGGCCCGCGAGGTACGCGAGCACGAGATAGGTGCCGGCGTTGATCATCACCGGGCCGATGGCCAGGCCGTCGAGACCATCGGTGAGGTTCACGGCGTTGGAGGTGCCGACGATGACGAACGACGCGAACAACACGTACAGCCAGCTCGGCATCGAGATCGGGTGCTTCTCGAACGCCACGAACGGGACCGACAAACGATCGCGCAGCGCGTGCCAGTCGGCCGGCAAGCCCTTGCCGTACCAGAGGTAGCCGCACACACCCAGCGCGATGGCGAACTGCAACAAGAGTTTGTAGCGACCCGCGAGCCCACCGCTGTGCTTCTTGCGGATCTTCGCGGCGTCGTCGACGTAGCCGATGCCGCCGTAGAGCACGGTGATGGCCGCGACGAGCCACAACATGGTGTTGCGCGGGTCCGCCCACAGCAGGGTGGCGGCGACCAGCGCGAGCAAGATGAGCGAGCCGCCCATGGTCGGTGTGCCGGCCTTGCTCAGGTGCGACGCCGGTCCATCGTCGCGCACGACCTGGCCGATCTGCTTGGACTGCAGCGTGCGAATGAACCACGGGTAGAGCCCAAAGGTCAGCAGCATCGCGGTCATGGTCGCGGCGAGCATGCGGAACGGCACGTAGCGCAACACGTTCAAGAACGAGAGCGCCGGGTGCACGTGCAGGGGATACAGCAGGTAGTAGATCATGCGCCCCTGCCCTGCGACGGAGTTGCGGGCTCGCGCGCGCACAGCGCCTGCACGACGCGCTCCATGCCCATGGAACGCGAGCCCTTCACCAGCACCGAATCGTGGCCGGGACGGCCCTCGGCCAGCAGCGCCGACAGCGGAGTGACGCACGAGAGCGGATCGTCGAAGTGTTCGATGCGTGGCGCGACACCACTAGCGATAGTCTTGGCCTCATCACGCGCAGCAGTGGCCGCGTGCTGCATCTCGCGGCCGCACAGCAGCACGGCAGACAAGCCGAGCCGCACCACGTCGCGGCCCACGCGCTCGTGCTCTGCGCGCGAGTGCTCGCCGAGCTCGGCCATGTCGCCTAGCGCTGCGATGGCGCGACCGTTGCGTACGCGCGCGAGCGTCGCCAGCGTCTGCAGCGAGGCAGCCACGGAAGCCGGGTTCGCGTTGTAGGTGTCGTCGATGAGCAAGCTGCCCGCAGGCCCTGGTACCGGCATCAGGCGGCCAGGCGGCGGCTGCACTGCACGCAGCCCCGCGGCTGCGGCGTCGAGATCCGCCGTGGGGTAGAGCGCGAGCACCACCGCAAGCGCGGCCGCAGCGTCGAGCGCTGGCGCCACGCCGCACAAGCCCAGCTCGACCGTGAGTGGTGCTGCGCGCCCGGCCACTCGATAGCTGGCGGTGGTGGTCAGATTCGCGTTGAGCGCGTGCCGAACCAGCTGCACCTGCGCGCTGCCGTGCTCGCCGAACGAGATGACACGCCGCGCCGCAAAGCCTGCCGAGCGCGTGCGTAGCACTTCGCTGTCTGCGCTGTAGACGGCGACGCCGTCCTTGCCGAGCGCGCGTAAGAGTGCGCACTTCTCGTCGGCCACCGCAGCGAGCGACCCGAGGCCCGCGGTGTGTGCGAGCGACACGGTCGTGATGACGCCGACATCCGCGCGGGCGATCTGCGCCAGCCGTGCAATCTCGCCGGGCCCGCTCGTGCCCATTTCGATCACCGCGACGTCGTGCGCGTTGGTCAACCCGAGCAGCGTCATGGGCACGCCGATCTCGTTGTTCAAGTTGCCTTGCGTGTAGAGCACGTGGTGACCGAGCGCGCGCAAAACTGCAGCCGTGAGCTCTTTGGTCGTGGTCTTGCCCGCCGAGCCGGTGATGGCCACCAGCGGCTTGGCCCAGCGCGTGCGATGCAAGAGCGCCAGCTCGCCCAAGGCACGCCGCGTATCCGACACCACCACTGTCGGAAAGCCTGCAGGCACTTGGTCGGTGCGCTCGACGAGCGCGGCGCAGGCGCCTTGGGCGAACGCTTGCTGCAAGAACTTGTGACCGTCGTGGGTTTCGCCGCGCAGCGCGACGTAGAGCTGACCAGCTTGCACCGCGCGCGAGTCGGTGACCACGCCACGCACACGCTTGCCCGCGCAGCCCGGATCGATGCGACCGGAGCAAGTCGCAGCGATCTCGCCCAGCACGAACGTGGCTTGGTTGGTTGGAATGGGAGTCGCCATCACGCAGCTCCCAACGCGGCGATGGCAGCACGCGCCTCGACGCAGTCGTCGAAGGGCAGCTGCTGCCTGCCGATGATCTGGACTTTCTCGTGACCCTTGCCGGCGAGCACCACGCTGTCACCCGGCCGAGCGACCGAGAGCGCAAGGCGAATCGCGGCACGGCGATCGACCTGCAGCGCGTAGCCACGTGCGCTCGTGTGCAACTGCTCCGGCTCGCAACGCGGCAGCCCCGCGCCACGCACGCCCGCTTCGATCTGCGCCACGATGGCGTCGGGGCTCTCGCTGCGCGGATTGTCGCTGGTGATCACCACGAGCTCCGCAAGCTCCCCCGCCGCCTTGCCCATGAGAGGCCGCTTGCCAGCGTCGCGGTCGCCGCCGCAACCGAACGCCACGATCACGCGGCCCGGGGTGGTCTTGCGCACGGTACGCAGCACGCGCAAGAGCGCATCGGGCGTATGCGCGTAGTCCACGAACACCAGCACGTCTTGCGGATGCACGACGCGCTCGAGTCGACCGGGAGCGCCAGTGGCTGCGCGCAAGCTGCTGGCGATCGCGCCAGGTGCCAAGCCCAGCGCAATGCCGCAGCCGATGGCAATCAGCAAGTTCTCGAGGTTGTGCTCGCCAATCAGGGGACTGTGCAGCTCCACGTCGCCTGCAGGAGTCGTTAGCGTCGCGCGAATACCCTGGCGATCGCTGCTCCACTGCCGCACGCGCAGCTCGGCCTGCGCGTCGCTGCGCTTGGAACAACGCAGCACCTTGCCGCGCGCACTGCGTGCAAACGCCTCGCCCGTCGCGTCGTCGATGTTGATGACCGACGCGTGCGGCGCGAGCTGCGTGAACAGCCGCTGCTTGCTCGCCGCGTAGCTTGTCATGTCGCCGTGGAAGTCGAGGTGGTCCTGCGTGAGGTTCGTGAACGCGGCGACTGCGAAGTGCACGCCGTCCACGCGGTGCTGCGACAAGCCGTGGCTGGACACCTCGAGCACCAGATGCGTTGCACCGGTGTCCACGGCCCAACACGCCAGTCGCATGAGATCGTCTGCCATGGGCGTGGTGTGGGTGGCAGGACGCACACCACCAGGACCGCGGAAGTTGACCGTGCCGATGACCGCGGGCTTGTGCCCCACGCCTTGCAGCATCGACTCGACCAAGTATGCCGTGGTGGTCTTGCCGTTGGTGCCGGTGATCCCCACGACCTGCAAGCGCTGCGTCGGATCGTCGTAGAGCAGCGTCGCGATCCGCGACAGGCTCAGCAGGCCGTCGTCCACCAGCAAGAGCGGCACATCCAACGACAGCGGCCGCTCGCACAACACCGCGGCGGCACCGCGCGCGATGGCATCGTGCGCATAGCTCGCGCCATCGCTGCTTGCGCCTGCGATCGCTACGAACAGATCGCCAGCTTCGACCCGGCGCGAGTCGTGCTTCACGCCGCGCACCTTCACGCTGGCATCGCCCTGTACGCGACGCGCGATCCCGGCACGCACGAAGTGCTCGAGCGCCAGCTCAGCCATCGTGGCCTCCGGGCCGAGCGACCGCGATGAGCTCGCGCGCAGGCTGAGGCAACGTTGGCGCAGCCTCCGAAGTCGTGGCGGCCGCAGCAGCCGGCGTGGTCGCCTTCGCCGTGGACGCCGGCAGCGAGCCATCGGCACTCGGCGGCGACAGTCGCAAGCTCACCTGTGCACCGCGCTGCGCGACGCTCGCGGCCGCGGGTTCCTGCGCGCTCACGAGGCCCGTGCCTTGCACGCGCACGTCGAGCTCCGCCTGATGCAGCGCGCTGATCGCCTGCCGCGCGCTCTGTCCGAGCACACTGGGCACCAGCACTTCACCTGCCGCCAAGCTGGGTTCGCTCGGGGCTGCTGCTGTCAGCGCCTGTGCGACCACCGCAGCTGCAACGCTCTTACTCGCATCACCCTTGCGCGGCGCCGCCTGCTCTGCCAGCGCGCCGGCGTTGTCACCTGGCACGCCCAAGTGGCGCAACGCGGCACCCATCACGCGACGAAACACCGGAGCTGCGACGCTGCCCCCCTGATGCGCGATCATCGGCTCGTCGAGCACGACTGCAGCCAACAGACGCGGCGCTTGCGCCGGCGCGTAACCTACGAACGACGACATCCACTTGTTGTCGGCGTAACCGCCGTGCACGTAGTCCGCCTTCTGCGCCGTACCGGTCTTGCCGGCCACGAGATACCCAGGGATGGCAGCTTCCACGGCGGTACCGCCCGGCTCCGTCACCGCAACGAGCATGTCGCTGACCAGCCGAGCCACGTTCTCGGGGATCACTTGTCGACGCACATGCGGCGTCGCGGCCTGCACCACTTCGCCGTGACCGTCGACGATGCGCTTGATGATCTGCGGCTGCATCAGCCGCCCCTTGTTCGCGATGGCGCCCAGGCCCATGGCCAGCTGCAACGCCGTCACACTCACGCCCTGCCCGAAGGCGATGGTGGCCGCGTCCATGTCGTACCAGCGCTTGTAGTGCCGCAGAATGCCGGCAGTCTCACCCGGTAATTCCACACCGGTGCGCTCGCCAAGCCCGAAACGCGTGAACGCGCGGTACAAACCGGCGCGACCCAGCGCCAGGCCGATCTTGGCGGCACCGATGTTACTCGACACGGCAAGCACCTGCGCCGGCGTGAGCAGCTGAAAATGATGCGAGTCGTGGATGGTGTACTCGGCCACGCGCACCGCGCCATTCTCACAGTCGATGATCTGCGTGGGCGACACGGCGCCGGCAGCCAACGCGCCAGACACGGTAAAAGGCTTGATGGTGGAGCCCGGCTCGAAGCGATCGGTGATGGCGCGGTTGCGCCGATCGGTATTGCTCGACCTGTTGGGCTCGTTCGGGTTGAAGGTGGGGTAGTTCGCCATCGCGAGGATTTCGCCGCTACTCGGCTCGATCAACACGAGGGAACCCGCCCGCGCTTCGGAAGTGCGCACCGCCAGCTCGAGCTCGCGCTCGGCTAGGTACTGCAAGGTCTTGTCGATCGTGAGGGTGACCTCGTCGCCCTGCGCGTTGCGCTCGTCGAGCAGCTGCTGCGAGAACACGATCTCGCCGCGGCGATCGAGCACCGCTGGGATGGTGTGCCGCGGCCCACGCAGCTTGTCCTCGAGCGCCAGCTCGAGACCTTCGATGCCCACACCGTCGACGTTGGCAAACCCGAGCACGTGCGCGGCCAGCTCGCGGTTCGGATAGAAGCGCCGCGCCTCTTCCGAGATCGCGATGCCCGGCAAGTGCAGCGCACGCACGGCCTTGCCCTGCGCGGGCGTGACACGCCGCTTCACCCACACGAAGTGTCGCTCCGACGACAAGCGCTGCGCGAGCACCTCGACGTCGAGACCGAGCAAGGGCGCCAGGTGCGAAGCGATGGCGCGCGCGTCTTGTCCCGCCTTCTTGATCGCCAGCGGGTTGCCCCAGACGCTGTCAGCGTCGACGCTGACCGCCAGCTCCGCGCCGTCGCGGTCGTAGATGGTGCCGCGCTTGGGCGCGAGCGCCACGTCGCGCAGGTACTGCTCTTCGGCCATGCCGCGCAGCGTGTCGGCGCGCCGCACCTGCAGATCCCACGCGCGGTACACCACCGCGCCGGCGCCGCAGCCGAGCAAGGTCGCGAGCATCACGATGCGCGCTCGCATGAACAAGCCACGGCGCGAGGCAGGCGCGTTCATTGCGTCCTCCCCGACAAGCGCGGCAGGTAGTTGTTCTTGCCGAGCGTGATGACCCGCGGTGCATCGGCCACGTCCATCTGCAGCGCGCTGCGCGCCACCGTCTCCACGCGATCCGACTGGCGCAGCGTGGCCGCTTCCAGCGCCAGCAAGCGCCGTTGCTCCTGCAGCTTGTTCTGCTGTGCGCGCGCCTCACCCACGTCGTAGCCCAAGCGCACCGTCTCGAAGCGCAGCGTCAGATGCACGATGAACGACGCCGCAGTGGCGACCACCGCAACCGTCCACAACATGAGGAAGCGCGCCCTCATGCCTGCGCCTCCATCGTTGCGTCGTCCTGCGCGCGCGGCACCCGCTTGGCCGCACGCAGCTTCGCGCTGCGCGAGCGACGGTTGTCGTACTGTTCTTGCTCGCCGGGCACGAGCGGCCGCTTGGTGAGCACGTGCAAACGCGGCTCGCCGCGCAGAAAGTGCTTCACGATGCGGTCTTCGAGCGAGTGAAACGAGATGATCACCGCGATGCCATCGTCGACGAGCACGTCCGCGAGGCAACCCATGAGCGCCTCCAGCTCGGCAAGCTCCCGGTTGACCGCGATGCGCAGCGCCTGAAAGGTGCGCGTCGCCGGATCGATCTTCGAGCCCGGCGGCCGACCCACCGCGCGTTGCACCGCCATCCGCAAGTCTTCGGTGGTGGCAAGCTCGCCAGCCTCGAGCGCGCGACGAATGCCCCGCGCGATGGCCCGCGAGCGACGCTCCTCGCCGAAGCGGTAGATGACGTCGGCGAGCTCGCTCTCGCTCAGCTCGGCGATCAGCTCGAGCGCCGTCTGTCCCTGCGTGGTGTCCATGCGCATGTCGAGCGGCCCGAGCTGCGAGAACGCGAAGCCGCGCTGCGCGTCGTCCAGCTGAGGTGAGCTCACGCCGATGTCGGCCACCAAGCCGTCCACGCGCGAGTGCCCCGCCGCCGTCAGCAGCGCCGGTAGATTCGAGAACTCGCCATGCAACACGCGCACGCGCTCGCCATACTGCGCGAGCCTGGTCCTGGCGTTCGCCACCGCACGCGGATCGCGATCTACCGCCACCACGCGCCCGTCGGGAGCGCTGGCGTCGAGGATGGCGGCCGTGTGTCCACCACCGCCGAGCGTCGCGTCCGCATACACGCCACCGGAGTGCGGTTGCAGCAGCTGCAACGCTTCTTGCGTCATCACCGAAGTGTGAGCGAAGCCGTCCATCATAGCCCCAAGTCCGCGAGGCGGCGCGCCATCGCCTGGCGCTTGTCCGGGTCGCCCAGCACGTCGTTGCGCAGCGACTCGTAGCGGCTCTTGTCCCAGAGCTCGAGATGCGGGCCCATGCCGGCCCACAGCACGTCGCGCTGCAGCTCTCCGTGCTTGCGCAGCGTGCCGGGAATCAAGATGCGGCCGAGCTTGTCGACCTCGCACTCGACGGCACCCGACACGTAGATGCGTCGCAGCATCGTCACCGACTCGTCGAACTGCGGGAGCCGCGCCAAGCGGGCTTCGAACGCCGTCCACTCGGGCATCGGATACGCGACGAGGCAGGTGTCGAGGCCGGTCGTGAGAATGAGCCGCGCCTCGCCGAGACCCGAAAGGACCTCGCGAAAACGTGACGGCAAGGACGTTCTGCCCTTAGCGTCTATCGCGTGCTCGTACCTGCCTCGAAACACACGGGCTCACCTTCGCTGGGCTGGTTTTGGTCGTGGTTTGGCACCGCTTACCACTTCTTACCACCCACGCCGGAAGCTACGGGCAAGCCGAAGTCGCTGTCAACTTCTTTCGGGCCAAGGTAAGCGCTTGAAATGCCACCGCTTTTGTCGCGGCCCAGGTTGCAATGTAAGCGGCTGCCGCACCTTCGGCCTTGCCACCGCGCGGACACCTGAACGCATGATGCGTTGGTTTTGAACGACATTTGAACCTGTTGGGGCGCACAAGTGGGCGGCCGCCCACAGCAGCCCGCTCTTGCGAAGCCCAAACGGCGTACCGTAAACTCTAGAGATCACGGACCCTTAGGAGAACCGCTTGCAACTGGATTTCCAGGCCCGCGAAGTCACCGTCAAGCTCGTCTATTACGGCCCGGCGCTCAGCGGTAAGACCACGAACCTGCAGGCGATCCACCGGCTGCTCACGCCTGAGGGCAAGGGCCGGCTGATGACCCTGGAGACCCGTGACGACCGCACACTGTTCTTCGACCTCTTGCCCCTCACCGTGAACACGGAGATGGGGCTGACGGTGAGAATCAAACTGTTCACCGTACCGGGACAGGTGATTCACAACTCCACACGCCGCCTCGTGTTGCAGGGCGCGGACGGCGTCGCGTTCATCGCCGACTCGCAGGTCGCCGAGGTGCGCGCGAACCAGGCGTCATTCAA
The DNA here is from genome assembly GCA_017881185.1 of Pseudomonadota bacterium. Taxonomy (GTDB): domain Bacteria; phylum Myxococcota_A; class Polyangia; order Polyangiales; family JAFGIB01; genus JADGRF01. The sequence goes on from JADGRE010000008.1 coordinate 26,395, forward strand.
AGACTTGCGCAAGAACCTGCGTGAGAACGGCATCGATCCGGCCGCGATGCCGCTCGTCATTCAGTACAACAAGCGCGACCTGCCCAACGTACGCAGCGAAGAAGAGATCATGCGCATGGCGAGCCAGGGCAAGGAGCGCATCTACCTGGCCACGGCGACGCATGGCGCAGGCGTTGCAGACACCTTCATGGGCCTCATCGGCACCACCTGGGAGAACATGGAGCGCCAACACAAGCTGACCGAGCGCTTCGGCTTGAACGAGCAAGCGGTGATGAGCGATCTGCGCAGGCGGTTCGGTCCACCGGTGGAAGCTACCAAGCATGGATGAATCGAAGACCGCAGACATCTCGTACGGCGAGATTGCGAACCTCGAAGATCTCATCGATCGCGACTCGCTACGCGAGGTCTGCCGTTCGTTCTTCGATCTCTTCGGTCTGTCGATCCGTGTGTTCTCGCAGCGTGGCTCCCTGCTGGCGAACGTGCACGAAGAGCGCAGCGTGTGCCGCTATGTCAACAGCCTGACCAAGGGTCGCGTAGCCTGCGCCGAAACGGTGGCGCAAGCCCAGATGCTCGTGCCCGAGGGCGGCACCACGGTCACGCACAACTGCTTCACGGGCGCCGTATACCACGTGGTGCCCATCATCTACGACGAGCGTCAGCTGGGGCGCATCGTGATCGGGCCGTTCTTGCCGTCGGAGACCAACGAGATCCCGGCGTCGCTCTTGCACATCGACCCGCAGGTGGAGCCGGCGCGTGCTCGGCTGGCGCTGGCGGAGATGCCGCGCGTGCGTGCGCAGACCGCGGGTCGTATCGCCACGCACCTGCGCGGCGTGCTCGATCTGATCTTGTTCTCCGGTCACCGCGCGCGACTGACCAGTGCCATGCACCTGGCCACCGTGCGCGAGAACTACCGCGAGCTGTCCGAGAAGAACACACGATTGCAAGACGCGTACGACAAGCTGAAGGAGCTCGACCGCTTGAAGTCGAACTTCCTGGCGACCGTGAGCCACGAGCTGCGCACGCCGCTGACCTCGATCATCGGCTACTCGGAGATGCTCGAGGCGGGCATCGCAGGCGATCTATCGCCGGAGCAGCTGGGTTTCGTCGAGACCATCCGCACCAAGGGCGAGCTGCTCTTGCAGCTGATCTCGAGCTTGCTCGACTTGAACAAGCTGGAGCGCGGTCAGCTCTCGATCAGCACCGAATACGTCGACCCGCGCGCGGTGCTGGCCGAAGTCAAAGATACTTGCCTGCCGGAAGCCGAGAAGAAGCACATCAAGCTCGAGCTGAGCTGGCACCAGGACGTGCCCGCGGTGCAGGCCGATCCGGTGCGCCTGCGGCAGATTCTGATCAACCTCGTGAGCAACGCCGTGAAGTTCACGCCGGACAGCGGGCGTGTGGATCTGTCGGTGAAGACCACCGAGATGCGCGTCGCACAGGGCGACGACGATGACGATGACGCAGGCGGCTTCGGCGCAGCACTGATGATGGCGCCGGAGCGCGCGGTGGAATTCTGCGTGAAAGACACCGGCATCGGCATTCCGGAGGCCGAGATCGCCAAGATCTTCGACGCCTTCTATCAAGTCGACGGCAGCTCCACACGCGAGTATGGCGGGGCGGGCCTGGGGCTTTCCATCGCGCGCAGCCTCGTCGAAGCGCACCACGGCACGATTCGCGTAGCGAGCGAGCTCGGCCAAGGCACCTCGTTCTTCGTGACCCTGCCCGAAGCCCAGCCCGATCAGGCGTGAGCTGGGTGTAGGCTTGCGCCGTGAGTGACGAGTTCGCACGCATCGCGCGCATCGCGCAGCTGCTACGCAGCAGTGCGCCGCAGATTGCCTTGGGCATCGGCGACGACGCGGCCGTGCTGACGGGGCTGCACGGCCAGCTCGCGCTCAGCGTGGATGCGTCGGTCGAGCACGTGCACTTCGAGCGCGCGTTCGCGAGCCTGGGTGCCATCGGCGCGCGGGCATTCAGCGCGGCCTTGAGCGATCTGGCGGCGATGGGCGCACGGCCGAGCGCAGCATTGAGCTCGGTATGTCTGCCGGCCGAGATGAGCGACGCGGAGCTCGAGCTGCTGATGACCGGCATCGCGCGCGCTGCGCAACAGTACGCGTGCCCCGTCGTCGGCGGCAACCTGTCGCGCGCGAGCGAGCTGTCCGTGACGACCACGGTGATCGGTGAGCTGAGTGGTCGCGCACTGACCCGCGCCGGTGCACGCGTGGGCGATGGCGTGTACGTGACCGGAACCCTCGGTGCGGCGGGCTTGGGCCTCTTGCTCCTGCAAGCCGGCCGCGCGCAGGAAGGCGCGCCATTCGTGGAGCGCTGGCGCAATCCCGTCGCGAGGATCGACGCAGGACTGCGGCTCGTCGACATCGCCAGCGCCGCCATCGACGTTTCCGATGGCGCACTGCAAGACCTCACACACCTGTGCGAGGCATCAGGCGTGGGTGCCACGATCGACGCAACTTGCTTGCCGCTGCTACCCGACTTCGAGCCGTGCGCGCGGCGCCTCGGCCAAGAGCCTGTGCAGCTGGCGCTCTGCGCTGGCGAAGACTACGAGCTGCTCTTCACCACGGCCAAGAGTGCGGCCGGCGCGGCGCTCGGACAGCGCATCGGTGTGATCACCGAAGCCTCGGCCGGCATCTGCGTGCGGGATGCACAGGGCCAGCCCATTGCGCTGCGAGCGCGCGGCTACCGGCACTTTGGCGGATGAGCTAGGCTGACGAGACCTCCATGGATCCCAAGGCCCTGCGCACGCTGCTCGAAGAGGTCCGTACCGGCAATACACCGGTCGAGACCGCCATGGTGCAACTGCGCGACTTGCCCTTCTCGGATCTGGGCTTCGCCAACGTCGATCATCACCGCGCGCTGCGCGTGGGCCTGCCCGAAGTGATCTTCGGCATGGGCAAGACACTGCCGCAGATCATCGCGATCACGCGCGAGATCCACGCCCGCGACCAGTCGGTGCTCGTGACGCGCATCGAGGCGGACACTGGCACCGGTTTCGTGCAGGCCTTTCCCGCGGCGCACTACGATCCAGTCTCGCGCACGGGGCTGCTAGCAGCCAAGCCCACGCCCACGCGCGGCCACGGCACCATTTGCGTGGTCACCGCGGGCACGAGCGACATTCCGGTGGCGGCTGAAGCCGTGGTCACTGCGCGCGCGTTCGGCAACGAAGTGTTGGAGCTGTACGACGTGGGCGTGGCCGGCTTGCATCGGCTGCTCGCGCGGCGTGAGCTGCTCTACTCGGCCAACGTGGTGATCGTCGTTGCCGGCATGGAAGGCGCGCTCGCGAGCGTGGTCGGAGGCCTGGTGAAGCGGCCGGTCATCGCGGTGCCCACATCCATCGGCTACGGCGCGAGCTTCCAGGGCATCACGGCGCTGCTCGCCATGCTGAACAGTTGCGCGGCCGGTGTCACCGTCGTCAACATCGACAACGGCTTCGGCGCTGCGGTCGCCGCCACGCTGATCAATCAAGCAGACCCCAACGCATGACCGACACCTACCAGGGCTTCCGGCGCGTCACGGCCGACCCCGGCTCCCACGAGCCCGCCAACCCACCGCTCGCGCGCCACGCTGGCAAAGGGTGCGTGTTGTACCTCGATGCCATGTCCGGCGTTGCAGGTGACATGCTCGTGGCAGCGCTGCTGGATCTCGGCGTCCCTTTGAGCGCGCTCGAGCAGGGTCTGCACGGCCTGCGCGCGCTCGGCGTGGACGGCTACAGCTTGCGAGTGCAGGCGGTGAGCCGCGCGAGCATCCGCGCGCTGCACTTCGAGGTAAAGCTAGAGGGCAGCGCAGCGCAGCGCGACTACGCGAGCATCCGCAAGCTCTTGCAAGATGCAACTGCGCTCACGACCGGCGCACGCGCACTCGCGCACAGCGCGTTCGAGCGGCTCGCCCTTGCCGAAGCGCAGATCCACGGCGTGCCGCTCGAGCGCGTGCACTTTCACGAGGTCGGCGCGATCGATTCGATCGTGGACGTGGTCGCCGCGGCGATCGGCTTCGACTACCTCGGGGCGCGGGTTTGCTGCTCGCCGCTGCCGATGGGACGCGGTCTGACGCGCAGCGCGCACGGCATCATCCCGCTGCCCGCACCGGCCACGGTCTCGTGCCTGCAGGGCGTGCCCACCTACGACGCCGGCCTCGACGTGGAGCTCGTGACGCCGACGGGCGCGTGTCTCGTCGCCGCCGTCAGCAGCGAGTATGGCGGCTGGCCTGCGATGCGCCCGCTGCGCACCGGCTTCGGTGCCGGCACCCGCGAGCTGGCCGATCGCCCGAACCTGGTGCGGGCGGTGCTCGGCACGCCCAACGCGCAAGCGACCGAAGCGGTGACCGGCCGCTACGTGGTGATCGAAGCCAACGTCGACGACATCAGCGGCGAGGTCACGGCTTTTGCCCTGTCGCGCGCACTGCAAGCCGGTGCGCTCGATGCCTGGGCCACGCCGATCGTGATGAAGAAGGGTCGGCCTGCGCTCACACTGTCAGTCCTGGCGCTGCGTGAGCAGCTGCAGGCCATCGCGAGCGTGCTTTTGTCGGAAACCACGAGTCTCGGCGTGCGCTTCCACAGCGTCGATCGCCTGGAGCGCCCAAGGCGCTTGCTCGATGTGGAGACGAGCTTCGGTGCGATCGCGGTCAAGGTCGCCGACGGCGACGGCTTACCGGAACAAGTCGCGCCCGAGTACGAGTCGTGCAAACAGGCAGCAGCGGCCCACCACGTGCCACTCAAGCAAGTGTACGCGGCGGCGCTCGCGGCGTACGCCACGCTCACCGGGCGCAGCTGACAGCGACCACTACTGACCACGAAATCTCGCTCGATGCCACAACCCGAACCCAAAGCTCTCCGCGTCACCGAGCGCCTGGGGGTGATCGGCGACATCCACACCAACGTCGACGTGCTGAGCTGGGCGCTCGACACGCTGCGCGCACAGCGCGCTGAGCTGATCCTGGCCTGTGGCGACATCCCGGATGGCCCGAACCCGGGCAACGCAGTCGATCGATGCTGCGAGCTCTTGCAGGCCGCAGGCGCGCTCACCGTGCAGGGCAACCACGATCGCTGGCTGCTCGACGGTGAGATGCGCGACCTGCCCGAGGCAACCTTCCTCGAGGAGGTCGGACCACAAGCGCGGTCGTTCTTGCGCGCCCTGCCCGCCTCGCTCGAGCTCGACACTCCGCTCGGCAAGCTGCTCTTCGGCCACGGCCTCGGCAAAGACGACATGGCCGCCCTCTACCCGTACGACCACGGCTACGCCATCGAGAGCAACACTGCGTTGCAGGCGATCTTGGCAGAGGGCCGGCACTCGCTCATCGTCTCCGGCCACACGCACCGGCGCATGGTCCGCAAGCTCGGCGAGGTCTGGGCCATCAACGCGGGCGCACTTTCGCGCAAGCGCGAGCCCTGTTGCCTCGTGCTCGACTTCGCCGCACGACGCGCGCGCTTCTTCGACTACGCAGAAGGCGGCAAGACCGTCGACGGCCCGAGCTTTGAGCTCTAAACAGTATCGCCTGGCGCGCGATCCACGTCGCGCGCTGTCGTCCCTTTCTGCGGTGCGTGCTCACCTACGAAACGTAGGCTCCGCGCGCTCCTCGAAACGGACGACGGCGCGCTCGTGTCTCACACCCCATGCGACACTGTTTAGCTCAACGCGGCGTGCCCAGACGCTTTTGCATCTTCTGCAGGCCGAAGCGCGACACGCCCAAGAGCCGCGCGGCCTTGGTCTGGTTTCCCTTGGCGCTGTCGAGCGCGCGCCGAATCAAGCGACGCTCGAGCTCGTCGACATGGCCCCGCAGATCGAGCTCCGCGACGCCGCCGCCGACAGCAGCCGTGCTCGCGCCGAAGCTCCAGTGTTCCTCGCGGATGACATCCGACGCCAGTACGAGCGCTCGGCGCACCTCGTTCTCCAGTTGGCGCACGTTGCCCGGCCACGACTGAGCGCACAGCACCTCGAGCGCACGCCGGTCCACGCGCACCTTGCGTCCTGGCGCGTGTTTGTGCACGAAGTGCGCGACCAGCGGCGCCACGTCTTCGATCCGCTCACGCAACGGTGGAACGACCAGCGGCACCACCGACAGCCGGTAGTACAGATCTTCCCGGAAGCTGCCGGCCTTCACCATGGCCTCGAGATCGCGATGCGTCGCCGCGATCAGCCGAACGTCCACGTGCAGGATGCGCTCGCTGCCGACCGGTCGCACTTCGCCATCTTGCAGCACGCGCAACAGACGCGACTGCATAGCCGCCGACATCTCGCCGATCTCGTCGAGGAACAGCGTGCCGCCATCGGCGACTTCGAACAGCCCGAGCCGACGCTTGTCGGCGCCCGTGAACGCGCCACGCACGTGGCCGAAGAGCGCGCTCTCGAGCAGCGTCTCCGGAATCGCGCCGCAATTTTCGCTCACCAGCGGGCGCGCCTTGCGGGGGCTCTGCTCGTGGATGACGCGCGCGATCAACTCCTTGCCGGTGCCGCTCTCGCCGCGCACGAGCACCGGCACGTCGGACTTGCCCAAGCGCGTGGCCAGCGCGAGCAGCTGCTGCATGGAGGCGCTGTGAGCCACGATGCCCGGGTACGCCTCTGCGTTGTGCGCGCCGCGCTGCCAAGACTCCAGCTCGATGGCCTGCGCCTGCACCTGCCGCGACAGCCGCTCGCGCGCCACCTGCAAGCGCCGGCTGGTGCGCCGTTCGCGACGCAGGCGCTCGGCAGATTCGAGCGCGATGGCCGCAAGGTCGCCGAGGTCGGACAAGAGCGCGAGCTCAGTGTCGCCAAACGCAAAGGGTCGCAGCCGGTCGTCGAGGTAGATTACGCCGCGCACGTCGCCTTGCGACAAGATCGGCACCGCCAGCACCGAGCGAAGCGACAATGAATGCACGCTCGCGACGCCCGACAAGCGCACATCTTCACGCGCGTCGACGGTGGAGAGCGCTGTGCGCGCGGAGATGACCCTCGACACGATCGAGCGCGACACGGCGTCCGCCTCGACCTGCGCGCGGTCGAGTCCCCTGCCTGCGCGCACGCGGGGTGTGCCGTCCGCGTCGTTCCACAACAGGTAGCCGCGCTCTGCACCGCTGAGATCGATGGCCGCATCGAGCACGATTTCGTGCAGGCGCGACAGGCGGTGCTCGGAGGTGAAGCGCTTGGTGAGCGCAGCGAGCTTGCGCCAGCGATCGTCGGCGGGCGTGCTCTGCGACGGCACCGGCAAGGCCGCGAGCGCCGCGCGGTACGCCCGCACCTGACGCAGCCGCGCGCGCTCGGGCGGCAACAAGGTGAGCGCGGCGGCATCCAACATCGAACGCAGCTCGGCAAAGTGCTGACGCGCAAGCGCAGCGTCACCGACACCTTCGGCAGCGCGCGCTGCCGACAGCAGCGCGATCAAACGCACGCCGAATTCACCACGCCCTTGCGCATGCCCCAGCGCGCGCGTCGCAGCCTCGAACGCGCCACGCACATCACCGCGCTGACGCGCAAGCGCGGCGTGAGCGAGCTCTTGCTCCGCGTCGGTCGGGTCTCCTACCGCATCGGCGATTTGCAGGTAGCGCTCTGCACGCGCTGCATCTTGCAGCTCGACGGCGACCACCGCGGCCCGTGCGAAGGTGCCCGCTCGCTCCGGCGCCGGCACGGTTGCCGGATCCGGCAGCGCGGACAAGCAAGCCAGCGCTTGCTCGTGCTCGGCTCGCTCGGCGTGGATCTCGGCCAGCAGCACGCCGCAGAATGCGTTGGCCGAAACGTCCGATGCGGCCTGCGCCGAGCGCTGTGCCTCGCCGAGTGCGGCGAGCGCCGCTGTGTCGTCGCCCGTCAAGTGCGCAGCGAACGCCAGGTTGTAGAGCACGCGCGCCAAGTCCCGCTCGCGCCCCAGACGCGCCAGACGCCGCGCACCCTCGCGGCAGGCGTCCAGCGCGGGGCCAAGCTCGCCGGCATCGAGACGCGACGTGCCCAGATTCACGAGGAAGCTCGCGGCCGCGTGAAATTCACCCGCGGCTTGTGCCAGCTCGAACGCGCGCGCGAAGTCGATGCCCGCGCGATGCAAGTCGCCCTCGGCACGATGTGCGAAGCCCAGCACGGCCAGCAGGCGCGCCTCGGCAACACGATCACCCACAGCACGCGCACGCAGCAGGGCTTGTGCGGCGCCTGTCTGCGCCGCTTGCGTCTCACCTAGTTGCAGCTGCGCGAGCGCCAGCAGCTCGCAGGCGCGCAGCCCCACGCTATCATCGCGCTGCACGACGCAGGAGGCACCCGCCAGGGCTTCGTGGACGCGACCTGCATCGAGCGCCAGACGCGCGACGATCAGCGCCGCAGCAGCCGCGAGCGCGCTGCCGTCCGGCGCGCTCGACAGGACCTGTCGTGCCGCGCTTTGGGCCTGCGCGCTCTGCCCGCGCAGCCGAAGCAACTCCGCGCGCGCCACGGCTGACTCGGGATCGTTGGCAGCAGCCAAGAGCGCAAGCGCCGGTTCGTAGCGACCCAGCGCGCGCAATGCCTCTGCCTGTGCGAGCAACAAATTGACCCCAGCCTGCGCCGCCAAGACCGTACGCGCGTCACTCGCCAGAGCCAGCGCGAGCTCGGGCTCGCCGGCTTGCATGCGCGCCTTGATCTCCACCACGAACGCCGCGGCAGCGCGCTGCGCGTCGCCCTTCGCGCACAGCACGAACGCGCGCGCGCGCGGATCGAGCCGCGTTTGCGGCACACGCGCAGCAAGCTCGGCGCGTCGCTGCGGCCCAAGCTCTGCCCAAAGCGCTGCGCAGAAATCAGGACGCAGCGTGAGCTCGGAACGCGATCCCAGACTGCAAGCGCCCAGCGCGAGCAAGGCCCGCGCGTCCTGCGCCATCTCTGCCGGCGTCGCAAGCACGGCCTCGGCAGCCTCTTGGGTCAGACTGCCACCACAAACCGACAACAGTTGCGCCAGCAGCTCCGCGCGCTCGGGCAGCTTGGGACGGTCGCCCACGAGGCCGGCAGCGTGCGTGCGCAGCTGCCCTACGCGCGTCATGTCGTCGCCCGCGGCGAGCCCCGCACACAGCACTCGGCATAGGCGCCCGCCGAGCCCACCACTCACGGCCAGCGCTTCCCGCAAGAGCGGGCCCTTCACGGGAAGCTGTAGCGCAAGCTGCAACAGCTGCTCGATCTCGCGCTCCGACATTGGCGACAGGCGGATCGTCTGGGCAACTCCCGGCGGCTGGGCGCTGCGCTCCAACACCACGTGGCAGAATCGCCCCGCCACTTGCGCCGCACGCACGGTGGCCAGTGCCTGCTCGAGCGGCGTGTCGTCGCCTTGCTGCAGATGCAAGATGCATGGGTAGTCAGGCGCGAGCGCGGGCAGCTCGTCTTCCACGCGATAGCTCGGCGCGCTCCCGCCGCCCACGGCGGCAGCGAGCTGCAAGGCGCCGACGGCCTCACGCACCAGCCGCGATCGGCCCGAACCCGGCGCACCGAGCACGCAGGTCACACCCGAAGTGCCGAGCGCGCGCTGCAGGCTCGCAAGCGCGTCAGCGTGGCCAACGAGCGCCAAGCTCGTGACTTGCAGCGCACGCTCCGCATCGCCACGAGCAACGACGGTCTGCGCACCGGCCGGGCCACGCTCGCGCTCCGGCAAGATCCCGAGCTCTTGCAGCTGCCGCGCCAGGTCGCGCGCCGAGACCGGTCGCTGCGCCGGCGACACCGCGCACAGATCGGCGAGCAGCTGCGCCAGCGCTGGCGGCACCCACCCCGGCAACGGCGGCAGCTGTGCCGACGCGGCGAGCGTGCGCGCCATCTCATCTTGCGTCGACCCGCTGCCATCCCGCGCACGCGCTGGCGCCAAGAGGTGGCACGCGGTGACTCCGAGCGCGTACAGATCCACCGCAGGCCCGAGCTCACCGCGCCACAGCTCGGGAGCGATGTAGCCGGGGGTGCCGAACGCCTCGCGCACCAAGCCTGCCGAGCGCGCGAGCCCCAGATCGATCAGCGTCGCGTCGCTCAGGTCGTCGGCGACGATGATGTTCTGCGGCTTGACGTCAGCGTGTACGAAACCGTGCGCGTGAATCGCGGACAGCGCCCGCGCGACGCGGTCGAGCACGAGCCCACACAACTGCAAAAGCTTCGCCTTGTCAGCTGCATACACACGCGCCAGCTCGTCGGCCCGGCTGCCCACGGCAAGCTCGCTCACCAGCGCGAGCGAGCCGACCGGCAGCGGCAGGCCTGCCGCGGCATCCACCCGCAACAACTCGTGCACGCGCGCGAGGTTCGGGTGCGCGATGCGGCACAGCAGCGCGAACTCCCAGCGCACGCGCTCTTCGCTCTGCGCAGACACGCTCTTGATGGCACGCAGCGCACCGGCCGCCGCGTGATCGGCGACCTGAATCACCCGGCCGTCGGCGCCGCGCCCCAGCTCTCGCTGGTACTCGTAGCGACCCGCGCGGACCGCTACCGGCGCCCCCACCGCCAACCGAGTTGTCTTGTCTGGGGTCACGCTGACATTGATTGTCCGCGCAATCTGGGCGATCCGCAACTGAGTTGCCGCTCGCAGACCACCCCTCAGTACAGCAGATCTACGCTGCGTTCGGCGCCGAACGCCTGCGCAGCTGCGTCGTCATGCGCCAACCACTCGTCGATCGGCAGGTCTGCTTCGACCAAGCTGCGAAACTCGGGCCCGCCGGTGAGCAAGTCGATGGCCGGACGGTCAGTTACGAACTCGTAGGGCTCGGTGCGCCAGGCGAAGGCTCCCGCACACCGCCGCCGGGCTTGCGCGATCAAGCGCAGGTACAGGGCATACGAGCGAAACACTCGCGGATCGGTCACGTGCACCTGCACACCAAAGCAACGCTGCGTCGCGTGCTTGTGGAAGGTCGGCGTGAAGCTGAGCGGGCGCAAAGTGCAACCCTCGGCGTGTACCGCGCGCGCCAGCGCAGCTGCATCGAGCGCCGGAGCGCCCCAGATTTCGAACGGCCGGGTGGTGCCGCGCCCTTCGGACAGGTTCGTGCCCTCGAGCAAGCAACCACCCGGGTACACGCGCGCCGTGTCGAGCGTGGGCATGTTGGGGGACGGCAACACCCACGGCAGGCCCGTGGCGGCGAAGTCCATGTCACGCCGATAGCCCTGCATGCCGACCACGTGCAGCGCGGCCGAATCGATGCCCTCGCTACGCTGCGCGCGCTTGCACAGCTCGCCCAGCGTCATGCCGTGACGCACCGCCACATCGCACAGCCCCACGAACGAGCGATAGCCCGCTCGCTGCGGTGCGCCCTCGACCACCTCGCCGCCGAGTGGATTCGGTCGATCGAGCACGATGGTCTCGATTCCAGCTTTGGCCGCTGCGCGCAGCACGAGCACGGCTGTCCACACGAAGGTGTAGTAGCGCGCGCCGACATCCTGCAGATCGATCACGATCACATCGAGACCTGCGAGCTGCTCCACGCTCGGACTCAGGTCGGCTTCGCTGCTGCCGTAGAGCGAGTACACCGGCACGTCCTGCGTGCCATCCGGCGCGCCGTCCCGCACGGAGATCATGTCCTGCGCTTCGCCGCCGTAACCGTGCTCGGGACCGAACAGCTTGTGCACTGTGACGCCAGCGTCATGCAGCACGCAGCGCGCGTGACGCAGCTGACTGTCCACGCTCGCCGGGTGCGCGCACAAGCCCACGCGTCTGCCGCGCAGCCGACGCAACACGCTCTCGTCGCCCTGCGCGATGCGATCGAGGCCGGTCCGCACTCGCGCGCTCATGGCGACTAGCCCGCGTCGCTCGCGGCTTGGCGCGGCGTCTGCGCGCGCACTTCCTTGGTGAGCAGGTAGAGCACGGCCATGCGCACGGCCACACCCGCTTCCACCTGATCGAGAATCACGCTGCGTTCGCTGTCGGCGAGCGCGGTGTGGATCTCCACGCCGCGGTTCATCGGACCGGGGTGCATCACGATGGCGCGTGGGCTCGCCAGCTCCAGATGCCGCTGCGACACGCCGTACTGTCGTGAATACTCGCGCATGCTCGGCACGAGCGGACCTTCCAGGCGCTCCTTTTGGATGCGCAGCAGCATGATGACATCGGCACCGCGCAGCGCCTCTTTCAGGTCGTAGTAGACCGTCACGCCCAGCGCTGCCGCCTCGGCCGGCATCAGCGTGCGCGGGCCGCAGAAGCGCACCTCGGAGCCGAACCTGCCCAGCAACGCTGCGTTGCTGCGCGCCACACGCGAGTGCAGGATGTCGCCGACGATGACCACCTTCAGCCCCGACAACGTGCCGAAGGCCTTGCGAATGGCGAACGCGTCGAGCAGCGCCTGAGTGGGATGCTCGTGCGAGCCGTCGCCGCCGTTGATGACGCTGCAACCGATGTGCGCCGCGACGAACGCCGGCGCGCCAGAAGCCGGGTGACGAATCACCACCAAGTCCGGCCGCATGGCTTCCAGCGTCTTGCAGGTGTCGAGCAGCGATTCACCCTTGGACACGCTCGAGCCACTGCTGCTCACGTTCACGACGTCGGCCGACAAGCGCTTGCCGGCCAGCTCGAACGAAGTGCGCGTGCGCGTGCTGGCCTCGAAGAACATGTTGATCAAGGTTTTGCCGCGCAGCGTGGGCACCTTGCGTACCGACCGGCGCGACACCTCGATGAACGACTCGGCCGCGTCGAGAATCTGGTTCACGTCATCGCGATCCAGATCCCGGATGGAGAGCAGATGGTTGTGACGAAAGCCGGCGCTCATGGGCGCACACCTCCCGGTGCCTCGGACGGCCGCCAGACGCGCAACACCGCGCGGTCGGCCGCAGTGCCTTCGGCCACCACATCGAGCGCGTAGCCCTCGGGCACCTGGACGTGCTTGCCCACGAAGTCAGCTGCAACGGGCAAGTGGCGACCGCCGCGATCGCATAGCACCGCCAGCCAGATACGCCGCGGCCGCCCGTAATCGAACAAGCAATCGATGGCCGCGCGCACCGTGCGTCCGGTGTGCAGCACGTCGTCGACGAGCACCACGTCCGCGCCCTCCACCGTGAAGTCGATGCGGCTGGGGCCCACTTTCGGATCGGGCAGCGCGCTCGCCGCATCGTCGCGATACAGCGTGATGTCGAGCCCGCCAACAGGCACCGCACGCCCCTCGACCTTCTCGATCTCCTCGGCCAAGCGACGCGCAATCGGCGTCCCGCCCTGCTCGATGCCGACCAAACACAGCGTCGTGGCCGAGCGCATGCCCCGCGTGCGTTCGATGATCTCCGAAGCCAAGCGCCGAATGGTGCGGGCAATCGCCTCCGCATCGAGCACCGTCTGGCCGGGCGCATTCACGACGCCGAACTAAGCGCTGGAATCGAGACGCGGTCAAGACCCATTGCACGCGACACGCAGGCCACGGGCCGGACATCCGGCTCGCCTCGTCAGGATCCACTGACCTGCGCCGGGGGCGAGCTGCGCGTCATGCGCGAGTGCGCCAGCTGGCTCTGGCCGCGGCGAGCAGCCGCCGTGGCAGTCCACCGGCCATGGCAGCCACTGGCAGGGGGTCGCGCTTCAGCCACAAGTTCGAGCGCGTGCGGCGATCCAGGCACTGCGCGAGCACGCGCCCCACGCTGCTGGGACGCGCAACCACGTACTCGAGCTCGCCGTACAGCGGCCAGTGATAAAGGACTCCGGTAGCTGTTCCAGCACTGAAATGCACCTTCTTGCCTTGCGCGATGCGCACCAGTTCGAGCGGGAAATCGACCCCAGCCTCGAGCGCGAGGTCGAGCGAGCCCCAGAATTTCGGGTTGATCTCCATCAGCACGAGCTCGCCGTTGGCCTTGAGCTTGAACTCCACCATCGCGACGCCATGCCATTTGAGATGATCGAGTAGGCGCTTGCCGTAGGTCAGCAGCTGCTCGTGCCAGAAGCTCTCGGCGGCCACGCTATAACCGCCCGTTGGTGGCATCTCGCGCACACGCCGGTGCTGGAAGGTCGGGCCACACTGGCCGCGGTCGTACACGGCGAAGAAACCACAGCCCACACCGGCAACATACTCCTGCACGATCGGCCAATCGGCCACCTCGACGAACCCATGGCGCTCGCAAGTCTCGAAGAACTTCATTTCGAGCTCGGCGGCGTCGTTCACGTACACGACCAGGCTGCTGCCCATTTCCTTGGCGCCCTTGATGACGCGCGGATAGGGCACGCTCGCATCACGCGCGAGCTCTCGCAGCTCAGCGCGTGAGCGTGGTCGCCAGGTCTTGGGCACCGGCACGCCCAGGCTCCGCGCCAGCTCGTAGGTTGCAGGCTTCGAGAGGCACAGCGTCAGCTGCTCCGGCTCCACGCTGATCATCTGGCAACTTGGAACGATGCGTGGTTTCAGTGGAACCAAGTGCTCGAACGCCTTCGCGCCGACGGGCATGAGCAGGTCGATACGGTAGTGATCCAGCGCCTGTAACAACGCCCGGTCGAAGTCCGGGGCGTCGTACTCCGGCAGCACGATCGTTCCGGCGCAGTAGCGCGAGAAGCTGGCAAGGCAGCCCCGTCGCCCCGCGCTCACCCAGGGTTTGTAGCCGTGGACGCCGAGGTTGCGCACGATACCGAGCGTGTGCTTGTAGCTGCCGTCGGTGACTAGAATCTGCACGTGATCTCCACGAACGCCTCAGGACAGACGCCCGACGGCGTCGAGGAAGGTGCGTTCGAGGTCGGGCTGGAACGTACCTGACAGACTGAACGCCGGAAAGAATCCTTTGGCTTCGTAGCCACCCTCTCCAGGGATCTCGCGGGTCGGCAGGTAACCGTACACGCTGTCGATGCAGCCTACGGGCACCACTTCTTGCGCAGGCAACGCCGCCGTCAGCAGCGGAACGTATTCGGCCACCGGCTCCGCGGAGACGCCGATCAAACACAGCTCACGACCCAACGACACGCGGTGGATGCTCACGCTCCGCGCTGCGTCGCCCTCGCTCACGAACGCACTCAGTGGTAGCTCCACGCGCTGCGCGCTGATGCTTCCGTCGAGGCGTCGGCTGGCTGCGCTGCAAGCCGCTACCACCTCGCTCCCGAGCGTCGCAGCCCAAGCGTTCCACTCCACGTAGCTCGGCGTCACGAAGCGCGTACCGAGTGCGAGCGGGCCGATGCCGCGCTTGCGCAAGCCAACTCGCGGCCGCACATTGCCTGAGAAGCCTTGCAGGAAGATCACGGGAATGCCCGCGCCGAAGCGCTGACGCAACAGCGCGCGCACGACGCCTGGAAACTCGGCACTCACGCACTGCCGTCGCGGGAATGCGACCGGGTGACACGCCACGCTCCACAGTACGGCGGCGACCTCCGCACCTGGCTCCGAGCGAACCACCACCACGCGGATCACGCCGTCGCGCGGCCCGGCAGGGTTGGGCGCGACCTTCATGCGCCACAACTCGCGAGGCTGCGACCAGCGCGGCATGACCAAGGTCTTGCGTCGGCGGTTGATCGTACTCGCGGTGCGTTGCGCACCAAAAACGAGCGTGGTTTCGCTGCCCGGCTTGGCGAGCGCGGTGTCGATCGCAAGGGCGATGCGCCGCGCGGCCTCATCGAGATAGTGCATGTCTACGGGCGCGAGGCCAATGAGCAACGGATCGGTCGCAGGCGCAAAGTGGCTGTGGCTCGCAGCCATGAACAGCTGCGCAGGCTCGATGGGCCGCTTCAGACGCTCGCACACCATCGGCCGCAGCGCGCCGATGTACAACGCATCGACCGCGACGAGCACCACGGTTCCCTGCTGGGACGACAGCGCCACCACGTTGGCCTCGAGTGAATCCTCGATAGCCATGAACGGCGCCGTGCGGTTCGAAAAGCCGGCCAGCGGCACGGAAGCCTCTGGCGTGATGTCCGTCGTGCAGCCTGCAATGCGCATCAGGGCTCGGCGCGCTGAGCAAGGCGGTGGCGGCGCGCGGAGCGTGAAGTGTAGGACCTGCCACTGAGCATTTCAATGCGCCGCCGGTCTGATGCTAACCTCACCAGAGAGGCTGCTCTGCCGATGGCATATTCCGGGATCATCCACTTTCACTCGCAGTATTCGTACGACGCGCTGACCACGATCGACACCATCGCACGCCGCGCGGCCAGTGAACGACTGGACTTCCTGATGCTCACCGACCACGACACCGTGGCTGGCTCGCTGGCCTTGCGTCGCCGAATCCAAGAGCTTGGCTTGGCCATCGAGGTCCCGGGGGCCGCCGAATACAAGACGTCGCACGGAGATGTCATTGCGGCCTTCATCGAACGCGAGATCGTGGCGCGCGAGCTGGATGCGTTCGTCGCAGAGGTGCGGGCGCAGGGAGGACTGCTGCTGTTGCCACATCCGTTCGCGCACCACAGAGACGTCGAACGAATCGCTCGCGAGTGCGATCTCATCGAGACCTTCAATCCACGCGTGGATGCCGAGGGCAACCGCCAGGCGGTGGAGCTGGCGCAGCGCCTCGGCACGCCCGGCTACGCAGGCGCAGACGCTCACCTGTCTTGGAACCTGACCGACACAGTGATCACGGTGGAGCAACGCACAGACCTGCGGACCTCATTGCTGACGGGCGAAATTCGAACGCGCTCGTGCAAGTCATCGCTGTGGATCGAGATCATGGCCTCGCAGTGCATCAAGGCCGCCAAGAGGCGCGACGCGCGGCTGATGCTACAGCTGAGCGCGCGCCTCGCGACCACGGGCGTGCTGCATCGCAAGCTGTTTCGCCGGGTCTGACGGGGCGTCACTCGGTCAGGGCACTAGCGCAGGGCGACCAACCTCCAGTTGTACGCACTGTAGATGAGTGAGCCGTCGTTCCAGTATCGGGCCCACAAAGCACGCCCGGCCGAGCTCTGCGTATCGGCCAGTAGGTAGCGCACGTTGTAGCTTCGTGCGACCGCCGACCAGCGTGGGGACCGATCACGCAGTAGCTCGTAGGCCTGCAACATGTCGGCCGAGCTCCGGGCATCCTGGTTGTAATACAGGCCGTCGTGGTACCCCACGAAGCTACTGACACGCACCACCGGAGCGACCAGGCGGGCGGTATGCTCGAGCATGAAGATTCGGGCTTCGGGCAGCCCTTGAAGCACGCTGGCCAACGCGATGACGCGGGCCGACGGATAACGCACAAAGGGCGGCCGCCAGTGGCAGACGACAAAGATCGCCATACTGACGCCAACCAGTGCGGAGACAAGTGTCATCCGGGAGCGGAGCGCTGGGGGTAGTCGGGACGACAGCCAATCGACCACGAATGGCAAAGCCAGCGCGAATGCCACGAACTGCACGCGCTGCACGTGGGCAGGTTTACCTACGACGTGAACCGCAACCGAGCCCGCAAGAATCAGCAGTGCGACCGTCAGGACCAACTCGCGCTGGACGGCACCCTCAGATATTCCGTTGCGTAGCGAATACGCGTGGGCTGCCATGCGATACAGGATGAGCAGGCTCAGAGGCACCACCGCGAACACAAACATGAGGAGCGCGAAAAGCTGCTGCAGAGACCCGAAGCCAGTGGGCTGGCTCCAGAAGCGCATCTCGGAGAAGAACTGGCTGCTGCCACGCAACACGAGCGTATCGCAGAAGGACACGACCGACTGCCATGGCAGACCGGTAGAGCGGGGATAGCCCGTGTAGCCCAGCAACAAGGCGCGGAGCTGCCACAACTGCCATGCAACAAAGCCGACCGCCGGCAAGGCGCCGCCAGTCGACCACAGCAGTTGGCGCCAATCCCTGAGGAGAGGTCGTGGTGTCCGATGGATCAGCAGGCCCATGCACAACGCCGCCACGACCACTGCGTTCGGCCACCAGAGTGCGACGGCCAAAGCCAGACACAGGCCCTTGAGCAGGGCCCTCATGTTGGTGTCTGTCTGGGAAGGCGGTCGGATGGCCAAGCCGAGGCCACAGAGCAGAAAAGGGAACGAGAAATTGGCGGGTGTGACCAGCAGCACATAACGGCTGGTCGGCGCGTATAGAACGACCGGGAAGATGAAGGCACTCACCCTGGCGGCGGCTTTCGAGACATCCATGTCACGCAGCAGGTAGACATAGGCAGCCCACATCGCGGGGAACACGAGCGCCTGGGCCCCGTGCATTGTGCCCACGGCATCTGTACCCACCAACCTGGCGGTCCACGCCAACGCTGCGTGGAACAGGCTGGGATACAGGGTGGGGACACCGGCGAAGGGATCGATGAAGTACTCGCCGCCGACAGACCTCAGCACCTTGGCCGTGTGAAACGCCACGTCGGGCGACTCCGGCGCAAAGCTGGGCTGAAACCACAACGCAACCGAACAGGCCCCGATGACGCCAGCCAAAATCCTGCCGCCGGGTTCCTTGGGTGGGCTCGCATCCCTGGGCTTCGATTGGCTGGGATCGCCTTGCACGTTGGACAGCCCCAAGCGTATCTCGCCGAGGACTGTTTGAGCCCGGGAACCCCATCCCTGCCCCACGCGCCCCTGCAGCCACCCACACGCCAAACAACTACCCGTCGATCGGCACGCGCGCGCCCGGATCGCCCATGGGCATCTTCTCGCCGTGGCGCTTGCGCTCTTGCATCTCGTACTTCGACGGACAACGCGGAATCACCTGGTTCGCGAGGAAGAACCCCTCGCCGGTCAACTTCCCCTGCACGGTCACCTTGAGCCCCATGCCGTCTTTGAACGTGTCCGGCACGATGCACTGCGGGAAACGCACGGGCATCTCGCGGCCCTCTTTACCGAGCACGAAGCGCCACTCGCACGGACTCTCGCGAAAGTGGATGGAGCCCTGCTTCAAGTCGCCTTCGACGCGCAGCTCGCGGCCCTTGAAGTCACCCGGTTGCTTCAGCACTTCGTCGACGAGCTTCGAGTACACGAGCGCATCGCTCGCTTGCGAGCCGAACATGAGCAGCGTGAGCGCTCCGCCGAGCAGCGTGAACACGAGGCCTATCTTCACGATCGGCGAAAGCCCGTCGCGCTCGGGTTTCGCGGCAGGCGTGACTTCGACGGGACGGGGCTCTGTATCGGGCTGCTGCATCGTGGTCTCTTGCTACATAGTCACGTCGCAGTATGACTGCCAGCCCCACCCCGCGGCAAACACCCCGCTAAACGCACGACGACCCAGCCTCTCCCTACGCTGTAGGGAAAAGCCGGGTCCAAGTGCGTAAGCACGCCAAGCTCGGGAATCAGCCGCCAGCTGGGATCTTGCCGAGAAGCATGATCGCGATGACGAGCGCGTAGATGGCGAGCGACTCGATCAGCGCCAAGCCGAGGATCATCGGCGTGAAGAGCTTGTCCGAGGCGTTCGGGTTGCGCGCGATGCCCTCGAGCGCGGCGGCGGCGGCACGGCCCTGACCGAGACCGCAGCCAGCGGCGGCGATGCCGATGGCGAGACCCGCGGCGAGCGCTGCGAACTTGCCGACGTCCTGCTGGTTACTGGCCGAGTCCTGCGCGAAAGCAGTCGCGGTGGCGAGCAGCGGTGCGCCGAACGACAACAAACGAAGCCACATCTTCTTCATCGAAAGTCTCCTGTTAACCCGCTTGGTCGGGCATTCAACATCGGGCTGGGCCCGACGAAACTGTAAGCAGTGCGGTTCTAGTGGTGCCCTTGTTTAGTGGTGCTCTCGTTTAGTGGTGCTCCGCCGGCTCGATCGCCATGGCGATGTACACCGTGGAGAGCAGGCTGAACACCAGCGCCTGCACGATCACGACGATGGTGCCCAAAATGTACATGGGCAGAGGCACGAGGAACGGCACGAGGCCGAGGAAGATGGTGAGCACCATGTGGTCGGCCGTCATGTTGGCCATCAGACGAATGCCGAGTGAGATCGGCCGCGCCACGTGGCTGATGACTTCGATCACGAACATCAGCGGTGCGAGCCACCAGATGGGCCCGAACAAGTGCTTGATGTGGTGGAAGCCGTTCACCTTCAACCCGTAGATGTGGGTCGCGCTGAAGATCACCAGGCCCATGGCGAGCGTCGTGTTGAAGTTGGAGGTGGCAGGCAAGAAGCCCGGCACGAGGCCTAGAGCGTTCGAGAACAGAATGAAGAAGGCGCAGGTGCCGATCAGCGGCAGGAAGTAGCGCGCGGCCTTGTCGCCCATGATGTCGGCCATCATCGTAAAGCAGCCGCCCACCAAGAGCTCCACGAAGTTGCGGACCGTGAGCTTGGCCGACGGAACCAGGTTGCCGCCCGCATTGTGGATGCTGGTCTCGGTGGTCACCGCGATGATCACGAGCAGCAAGAGCGTGAAGAGCGCTCCGTAGATGTGCTGCACGCCGGGCTGCTCGTGCGCGTACCAGGTGAGGCCGTCTTCACGAAACGGCTTACCGAAGATCGCCGCGAACGCCATGAAGCGCTCGTGCAGGGGAAGCAGGCTGAACCAGGACTCTCCGTGCGGCATGTTTCAGGACTCGCTTGCTGAGTTGCTAGGAACGGCTCCCCCACGAGCCGGAGGCTGCGTGGGGGGAATGTGAACAAACAGCGAGCTCACGATGAGCCCGACCACCAAGCTGCTGATGCCCACCGTGAAGGCCACGGGCTCCACCCAGTGCTTGGCGATGACCCAATACACCAAGCCCATCAAGACGCCCATCTTCAAAAAGATGAGACCGATGAACGGGCCGCGGCGGTGCATGTCGCCCTCGACCACGCGCACGACGATCGCACGCAAAAGCAGGAAGTTTGCGAGGCCCAGGCCTGCGCCGGTCAGCGTGCTGTAGGCCGCAGCCCGGCCCGCCACCGCATAGCTCGCGATCGTCAACGCAGCGCCGAAGGCCGCGACGAAGAGAGTCATGCGATCGGCAGAGGCTTTAGTCATCTTGCTTCTTGCTGGGAGCGTTGGCTTTGCGCGCTGCCACGATGAGACTTCGTCCGCCTGCGATGATGCCCAGGATGAGGCCCACGAGCATCAGGTAGGGTGCGCTGCCGAGCTTCTTGTCGAGCCATTGCCCGCCGAGCAGCCCAACGACGGTAGACACGGAGAACTCGATGCCAACGGACGCCAGGCGCGCCGCAGCAGTGAGTCGCCTTCCGTCTCGGGGACCGAGTAACACGTCCGGCACGCCCTCCTACCGAAAGCGCGGCGCCCATGTAGCATGCACCCCAAGTAGGGTCAAGCGCGGGGGAACGCCAGCAGAAGCGTTGAACCCGCGCAGGCAGCGGGCGCGCCCCCTGTGCCGGCCATTGCGGTAGCCTCGTCAATCTGCGAGCCGCGGCAGACCTGCTCGCCGCGGTCGGACGCGTTGATCCAGATCTGGGGCGCAACCGGCACGCCGTCCAGGCTGCGATCGGAAGCGCGCACTTACACCTATGATTTTGCTTGTTATTGCGCATAAGCACATCCGCGCACCAAGTCCCCCAAATCGTCGGATTTGAGGCAGGGAACGCTTCTCCAACGGGGCAATGTCACTGTAGTGTTGCCAGTACACCGCAACTCGATCAGCTGGAGGTACGTCCATGTTTGGGAGCAAAGCGAGCCACGCTCAGGAGGTCACGGTAATCGGTCGCGGGGCTGTCATCGAAGGCACCGTGCGCGCCCAGGGCCGCGTCCAGGTCGACGGAAAGATCGACGGCTCCCTGCTGGTCGAGGGCACGGTCTCGGTCGGACCGAGCGGTGCAGTCCACGGTGAGGTCGTCGCCGAGGAGCTGGTGGTCGGCGGCCGGCTCGAAGGCAAGGTCAGCGCGCGCGCGCACCTGCAAGTTATCGCCGGCGGCACCGTGCAAGGCCAGGTGCGCTACGGCAGCTTGCAGGTGGAGCGTGGCGGCGTGCTGCACGGCACCACGGTGCAAGGCGACGCGCAAGCCCCAGAGCTCAGCGCCAGTGAGGCCGAGCCGATGGTGGCACAGGCGGCGGCACGCGCACCGGCGCCGCCGCCGCTCAACGCTCAGCTGCGCGTGCCGGCGGCGGCGAGTTGAAGCGCCCGCGCTTCACGCTGGTGATCTTCGGCAGCGCAGGGCGCGGAGCGCGCCAGCTGCGCGTGAGCCTGTCGGCGCTGCTGGGCCTCGCGGCGCTCTCGATGGGCGCGCTCGGCGGCGCGTTGTGGCTGGGCTGGACGATAGGAGAGCTGACGGCGCGCCTGTGAGCGCCTGACGAGCATGCACGCCTGGCGCAAGCACAGCTGGACGATCGTGTTGCTCGACGAGCGTGGAGGCTCATCTCGTCAGCTGCAACTACCAGGCATCTGCAGCACGCTCGGCCAGTGGACCGCGCTCTGTTGCTGCATCTTGGCCTGCTTCGCGGGTTGGCACATGCAGGCACGCTACGCGGTGCGCGGACAGCAGGTGACCGACCTCGCGCAGCTGAACGAGAGCGCCGAGCGCTGGAGCCTCTTCGAGCGTCTGGCGCCGGCGCGTCAGGGCCCCAGCCGCGACGAGCTGGGGCGGCGCGCGGCCGTGGCACGGGCGCAGCGGCTGGGCCTGGGCGACCGACGCGCCGCCGAGCTCTTGTGGTCGGGCACAGTGCCCGCCGAATGGGTCGAGGAAGCGGCGCGCGGTGGCGGTAGCGACGGCACGCTGCAGTGGCCGGTGCGTCAGGGCTACTTCGGGCGCGGCTTCGGTTCGGGCGAGAACGGCTACCACCTGGCGGTCGACATCGATGGCGAGCGCGGCTCCGAAGTGCTCGCCGCAGCACCGGGCCTCGTGGGCTACGTGGGCCGCGAGCTGCGCGGCTACGGTAACATGGTGCTCTTGGTGCACGCCGACGGTCGCGTCACGCTCTACGGGCACAACCAGCGCGCGCTGGTCGTGGCAGGACAACGCGTGGCGCAGGGCCAGGCCATCGCGGAGCTCGGCAGCACCGGCCACAGCATGGGACCGCACGTGCACTTCGAGCTGATCCACGACGGCCGCAACTGCGACCCGCTGGCGTTGTTTAGGCCGAGCGCGCAGGACGACGCGCGCACGCCGAACATCACGCCTGCCGTGTGGCAGCTGGGCCAAGAGCGGCCGCGCGCCGTGCGCTGCCAGCACCGCATCGCGCATCCGCGACACGACGACGACGAATCCGTCATCGATGCCAACGCCGAGCTACCGAGCGGCGCGCACTCGGGTTGATCGGCCTCAGCCGCGCTTCATGAGCAGGTCGAGCACCGGGCGGTACATGCCCTGCTTGATGGCGCCGAGCACCGGGCGCGGCTTGCCGACGTGCGCCTTGGCCAGCGCGAGCGCAGCGGGCAACACGCTCTGCTCCGGCGCGACCTCGTGCACGATGCCTGCAGCCCGCGCTTGCTCGGCGGTGTAGCGGCGGCCGCTGACCATGGCCTCGTGGGCCGCGTTGCTCGGCAAGCGCGCTTGAATCAGCGCCGCCATCGGCGGCGTGAACGGAATCTGGATGTCGACCTCGGGCAAGCAGAAGTAGCCTCGGTCGTCGCGCATCACGCGGTAGTCGTGGGCGATGGCGAGCATCGCACCGGCGGCAAAGGTGTGGCCATTGAGCGCGCAAACCGTGATCATTGGGAAGCCGAGCAGACGCCCGAGCAGCTCATGCACGCGCTGCACACAATGCGCCGCCTGCTCGCGACCGGGGCCGCCCATCCACTCGAGATCGAGGCCGTTCGAATAGAACTTGCCCTCGCCGACCGTGACGAGCGCCGTGGGCTCGGTCGACTTTTCGATCTCGTCGAGCTTGGCGTGGAGCTCGTTCACGAAGGGCAGGTTCAAGCGGTTTTCGCCGCTGCGCAGCTGCAGCACGAACACGCCGTCTTGTTTGTGCAGATCGATCATGACGCGATGCTACACCAAGCGGGCGGCACTACCAGCAAGCCGTGGAGGTTCACTGCGCGGCGAGCGCGGCGAGCGCGACGATCACGGCCTTGCGGGTCTGCTCGAGCGCTGCGTCGTCGTGCGCGAGCGAGATGAAGCCTGCTTCGAACTGCGAGGGTGGCCAGTACACGCCGTGCTCGAGCAGCGTGCGGTGGAAGCGAGCGAAGCGCTTGCGGTCGCAGCGGTTGGCGTCGTCCCAAGAGCGGATGGGGCCAGCGCCGAAGAAGGGCGTGAGCATGGAACCCACGCGCTGGACTGTCAGCTGGACACTCGATGCTTTCGCGGCATCGACCAGCAACGCTTCGAGCTGCGCGCCCAGCGCTTGCAGGCGCGCGTACACGCCAGGCTCTCGCAAGAGCGCGAGCGTCGCGACGCCGGCAGCCATGGCCAACGGATTGCCACTGAGAGTCCCCGCCTGATACACGGGACCAAGCGGCGACACGCGCTCCATGATCTCGCGCCGCCCGCCGTACACACCCACGGGCAAGCCACCGCCGACGATCTTGCCGAGCGTGGTGAGGTCGGGCTCGATGCCGTAGAGCGCCTGCGCACCGCCGTAGGCCACGCGAAAGCCCGTCATGACTTCATCGAACACGAGCAATGCGCCCGACTCGCGCGTGAGCTCGCGCAAGAGCTGCAGGAAGCCTGGCTCTGCGGGCACGCAGCCCATGTTGCCCACCACGGGCTCGAGGATGAGCGCGGCCACGTCGCGACCGCGAGCAGTGAACAGCGCACGCGCAGCGGCGTCGTCGTTCCAAGGCAGCACCACGGTGGTGGCCGCGATGCCCGCAGGCACGCCGGCGCTGTCGGGCTCGCCGAAGGTGGCCGCACCGCTGCCAGCCTTCACGAGCAAGTAGTCGGCGCCGCCGTGGTAGCAGCCCTCGAACTTCACCACCAGCTCACGGCCGGTGAAGCCGCGCGCCACGCGCAATGCACCCATCACGGCTTCGGTGCCACTGCTGGTCATGCGCAGCATCTGCATCGACGGATATGCGGCGCTGACCACCTCGGCCAGCTCGACCTCGGCTGGACATGGCGCGCCGTAGCTTGCGCCGCGCTGCATCGCGCGCTGTACGGCTTCCACCACGCGTGGGTGCGCGTGACCGAGAATCATCGGCCCCCACGAACCCACGTAGTCGACGTATTTGTTGCCGTCGACATCGGTCATGTACGCGCCCGCGGCCTCGGCGATGAACACCGGCTCGCCTTCGACGGCGCGAAACGCACGCACAGGGGAGTTCACGCCGCCCGGCAACAAGGCGCGGGCGCGCTGACGCAATTCTGCAGATCGAGATTGGCTCATGGCCCTGGCAGCGTGCCGATCTGTGCCCGGGCGTGCAAGGGCTGTGCGTCGCGACTACCGTGGACACCAGCTGCTCGCGGGTTCGGGATGAGACTGATATCCTCGAACTCCGATTTCCGGACCGCCATGCGCATGTGCTGAGCATCGATGACTCCACCACCCTCGCCGCTCAGCGCGCTCCTGGTGAGCTACGCGTTCCCCAGGCCCGGCTCTGGCCGCGGCTCGCTCGTCGGCGGCGAACGCATGCGACAGTTCGCAAAGTACCTGCCCGAGCACGGCATTACTCCGGTTGTGCTGACACACGGTGGGCTGAAGCAGCCGCAGCTGGGGCCCGAAATCCACAGCGTGGCCGACCTCGCGCGCGTGTTCGGCGAGCTCATCGGCGTGCGCCGCGTTGTTGGCGCAAGCGCGAGCAGCGAGAGCCGCGCGGGCAAAGTCGACAGGCTCGATGCCTGGCGCGCACGCGTGGAGCCGTGGATCTTCCCCGACCTCCCCTCGTACAGCTGGGCGCCACTGGCGGTGGCGCGTGGTCTCGCGCTGATCCGCAAGTCGAGTGCCGCGTTGATCGTGTCGTCTTCGCCGCCGGTCGCCAACCATGCCGTCGCGCTCGCGCTGAAGCGCTCGACCGGCCTGCCGTGGATCGCCGACTTCAGGGACGGCTACTCCTTCGAGCCACCCGACGGACCACCACACCAATTGCTGCTGCGTCGCGCGTTCGAGCGCGAGATCTTGCGCGAGGCAGACCGCTCGATCGGCGTGACGGATCCCATCAGCGTCGCGCTGCAAGCCCTGCAACCAGAGCAGGCAGACAAGGTGCTCACGCTGCGTAACGGTTTCGATCCCGACGTCGTGCCCTCGGCCAGTACGCTGCCAGCGCGACGCCCCGACGGGTCGCTGCGCATCTTGTACGCAGGGTCAGCCGCCGCGTTCACCACGGGCCAGAGTCTGAGCTCGCTGCTGTCGGGTTTCGAGCTACTTGCACATGCGCCCGCGACGCCCGCAGTGCTGCAGCTGGCAGGTGCATTTGCCGATGACGAGCTGCAGGGCTATCTCGGCGATCGACGGATCGAGCGCAACGGTTGGCTCAGCCGGCCGCAGGTGCTGCGGGCCATGCTCGACGCAGACGTGCTGGTCGTGCTCTCGAGCACACGCGCGAGTGTCGCGACCTCCAAGCTTTTCGACTACATCGGCGCCGGCCGGCCCATCCTGGTGGTGGGCAGTCACAGCGAAGCGGCGCGCATCGTGCGCGACAGCGGCTTTGGGCTGGTGTGCGACGACGAGCCGCAGCAGATCGCGCAGGCGCTGCGCCGGCTCGCCGCCGAGCGCGAACAGTGGCAAGCCCGCCTCGCGTCGCCGGAGCTTGCACGGGCCCGCGCGCAGCATTCGCGTCGAACCCAGGCCGGCGAGCTCGCGCGCGTGATTCGCGAAGTGATCGCGACTCACTCCAGCGCCTGAAGCTGCGCGCCTGATTTGGTGGCCATCGACCGTCAGCGTAGTCTGGCGACCCCTGTCCCGCGCCATCGGAATACACCCGGCGCAATGTGGCCTGCGCGCGTGAGGCGTGGCTTACTTCACGAGCGCTGGCGCAGCGCGGCCACGCGGGCGAAACTCGACTCGGCATGTTCACCATCACAGAGCGAGCACACGGCTAAGGTGCTGCCCCTCGAAAGCATCGAGCTGCTTCAGCGCTGGGAGCGGACCTATCCCGTCGCCGACTGGGTGGTGCGGGGACTTCGGATGTGGCCGCTCCTGCGGGTGCGCCTCGGTGAGCGCCTGAACGCGAGCTCCAGCACGGCCGATGCGTTCCTGGCGGCGTCTCGCGGGCGCCGGCTGCGTCACGCGAAGATGATCTTGAATCAAGTCAAGACGCTGCAAGCGCATGCACGAGACCGTGAGCATACGGCGAAGCCTGGGCTGCCGACCGAGGCAGTATTCCTGTCACACCCCGCGTCTCGCCGGCGCGTGGGTGACAGCTGGTACGACGCGTTCTGCGATCCGATCGCCGATGAGCTGGAACGAGCCGGCCTGCGTAGCCTCATGCTAGAGGCTGCACCCTACCCCGCGCAGTATCGGTTGCCGCGTCATCGAGCCTCGCTGCTCATCGAGCCGCACATGCTGCGGGCCACGACCGAAGGCGCCGTGCTCAGCGCACTGCCGTTCAGCGGGGCCCAGGCTCGCCTCGAGGGCTACGCGGCGTTGCGCGCAGAGGTCGCGAAGGCGTGCGGTGCAGATCTCTTGATGCCGCCATCCACCTTGCACAAGCGTGCGCTGCAGATTCAGCGACTTGCGGCGTACTTCGCGAAGATCTTCGAGCGCACGCGACCCAAGCTCGCGATGACCGTCTGCTACTACACCGAGTCGGGCATGGCCTTCAGTCTGGCGGCACGACGTGCCGGCATACTGTCGGTGGACCTCCAGCACGGCGTCATCCACAGCCACCCGGCGTACGCGGGGTGGAGCGCGCTGCCCGACGACGGCTTCGAGCTCGTGCCCGATATGTTCTGGTGCTGGACCGAGCGCGACGCGGCAGTGATCCATGACTGGCCCGCGCGACAGCGGACCCGACACAGAAGCATCGTCGGAGGCCAGCCGTGGAGCTGTTTCTGGCTGGAGGCGCACGACGCCGCCGCCAGCAGCATCCGCCGCCGGGCAGACGCACTGCGCGCGGCCAGCCATGGGCAGGCTACGGTGCTCGTGACGCTGCAGTGGGACCTCGGCTTGACGCCACTGATCAAAGAGCTGATCGCCCGCGCGCCCGCGGGCTTTCGGTTCTGGCTGCGCCTGCATCACGTCATGAACGCCGAACAAGCCGCGCACATCGCGGCCTGGGCACGAGCTCACGCGCCTGATCGCTGCGTCGTCGACGAACCCACCGAGTTGCCACTGCCCCTACTGCTACTGCACACCGACGTGCACGTCACGCGCCACTCGACCGTGGTCCAAGAAGCCGGAGCAGCAGGCGTGGCCAGCGTCGTGCTCGATCCGCTCGCGCTCGAGCTCTACGCCTTCGAGGTCGGTGTGGGCCTTGTGACGCTTGCGACCGAGCCCGACCAGGTGATCGCCGCGATCGAGACCCGCGCAGCCGCGCGCAAGCTACGGGCAGCGACTCCCGCGCTCGGCACGCCCCAAACGCTGCGCGCGGCGCTTCACGCGCTACAGCGGCAGAGCCGAGACGCCCCGCACGCACCGTGATGGCCCCCTCCCCGGCCAGCCGCCAGATCGCTGAAATAACCCGCAGAACCCGTGTGTTGCGTACCCGGCCGGGGGCGTGGTAACGCGCCGGCCACCCCGCAAGCCACCCCAGAGGAACCGCATGTACAGCGACGTCAGAGCCATCAACGAGCTCGTCGAGCGAGAGAGCGCCTTCATCGACGCCATCGTGGCCGAGGTCGGCAAGGTGATCGTGGGCCAGGAACACATGGTGGAGCGGCTGCTCATCGGCCTGCTCACCTCCGGCCACGTCCTTCTGGAAGGCGTGCCGGGTCTGGCCAAGACGCTGACGGTCAAGACGCTGTGCGACACGGTCTCGGCCAAGTTCCAGCGCATCCAGTTCACGCCGGATCTGTTGCCAGCCGACTTGGTGGGCACGGTCATCTACAACCAGCAGAGCGGCAAGTTCAGCGCCAAGAAGGGCCCCATCTTCGCGAACCTGATCCTGGCAGACGAGATCAACCGCGCACCGGCCAAGGTGCAGAGCGCGCTGCTCGAGGCCATGCAGGAACGCCAAGTCACGATCGGCGACGAGACCTTCCCGCTCGACCGGCCGTTCATGGTGATGGCCACGCAGAATCCGCTGGAACAAGAAGGCACCTACCCACTGCCCGAAGCGCAGATCGACCGCTTCATGCTGCACGTGCAGGTCGGCTATCCGTCGCGCGACGAAGAGCGCAAGATCATGGAGCGCATGTCGCAGCACCTCTTGCGCGAGGCCGACCAAGACAGCACGGCGCTCACCATGCGCGCCAAGCACGTGGTCAGTCCCGCCGACATCCTGCAAGCCCGCAAGGTCGTAGGTCAGGTGTACGTCGACGAGAAGATCAAGGACTACATCATCGACGTAGTGCTCGCGACGCGCGATCCCAAGCGCGCCGGCCTCAAAGATCTGAGCGAGATGATCGCCCACGGCGCCTCGCCGCGCGCATCGATCGCGCTCAACATGGCCTCGCGCGCCCACGCCTTCATGCGCCACCGCGGCTTCGTCACCCCCGAAGACATCAAGGCCGTAGGCCCCGACGTGCTGCGCCACCGCCTGATCCGAAGCTACGAAGCCGAAGCCGAAGAAATCTCCAGCGATCAGATCGTGCGCCGCATCTTCGAAGCCGTCGAGGTCCCCTGATGGCGCCGCGCCTTGGGGCCCATCCGCGGCTTACGTCCTCGCTCCCCTCGGTCATGCACAGGAGTGCACTCCCTCGGGTCGCTGCGGGCGCGCTCGCGGCTGGACCCCAATTCGCGACGCCCTGACGTTGAGCACTCCATGACCTGCGGACGATTCACATGATTGCTCGGGAAATTGTTAAGAAGCTGCGCAAGATCGAGATCCATACGGCTCGATTGGCCAACGATCAGCTGGCCGGCAGCTACCACTCGGTCTTCAAGGGTCGCGGCATGGCGTTCAGTGAAGTGCGCCAGTACCAGCCGGGCGACGACGTGCGCTTCATCGACTGGAACGTCAGC
>JADGRE010000089.1 GCA_017881185.1 Pseudomonadota bacterium
CTTATGGACGTTGATGGGTTGAAGTGGGATGCGGATGGGCTCGTGACCGTGGTCGTGCAGGACCGCATGACGGGCGAGATTCGCATGTTGGCGCACGCCAACCGGGAAGCGGTGCACAGCACACTCGAGTCGGGGTTTGCGCACTTCTACAGTCGCTCACGCAAGCAGCAGTGGCGCAAGGGCGAGAGCAGTGGGCACGTGCTGCGTGTAGCCGAGATCTGGGCCGACTGCGATGCCGATGCGCTCGTGTACCTGGCCGACCCCGAGGGGCCGTCGTGTCACACGCTGCGGCCCACTTGTTTCTTTCAGCGTGTCGGGCAGCTGGGAGCAGCTGCAACGGTGGAAGATCACGCTCGCTCGGCGCTGCCGCGCCTGTGGGCAGAGCTCGAGGCTCGGCGCACGGCGTCCGCGGGCACGAGCTACACGCGCAAGCTGCTCGACGAAGGCGTGGCGAAGATCGCTGCTAAAGTCGAAGAAGAGGGCAACGAGCTCGCGCGTGCGCTGCAGGGCGAAGCGGACGATCGCGTCATCTCCGAGGCCGCCGACGTCACCTACCACATGCTCGTGGGCTTTCAGGCCCGCGGTTTGTCGTTGCGCGACTTGGAGGTCGAGCTCGCTCGGCGCTTCGGCGTGTCGGGGCTCGCCGAGAAGGCAGCGCGCAAGAAGCCGTAGCGGTCTGCTCGAGTCAAGCGGCGGCGGCGCCGCAGCTGCGCGTCAGCCGCCTTCGCCCATCAGCGCCTCGATGGTCTCGGTCAAGCGCTGCAGGTCGGGGCGCAGCACGAACGACGATGCGCCGGCTTCGAGCGTACGCGCCTTCTTGTCTTCGCGCGCAGAGTACACGACCACGCGCACGTGCCGCGTCGCGTCCGAAGCCTTCAGCCGGCTGATGCACGACAGCGCGTCGATCTTGCCACCGCCCACGTCGAACACCACCACGTCGGGTGTGTCGCTGCCGATGGCAATGAGGGCGTCGACCGGATCGGAGAACCCCGTGACATCGAAGCGCATGCCCAGGGCCTTCTTCAGGCTCTCGAGCTGCGCCGCGTCTTCGTCGACCACGTGTACCGAAGGCTTGCCCTGGCGCAGCACCTCGGGCACCGGGTAGCCGTACTTGCGCAGGAAATCGAGCACGTCGACCCGGCGGAAGCGCAGGTGGCGACCGGGCGTGCGGAAATGGCGGATCTCTCCGCGGTCAGCCCAGTTGTGGATGGTCTTGAGGTCGACCTGGCAGAAGCGCGCGACCTCGGATGCGGTGAAGAGCTCTTTGGCCTGTACCCGTCGGGCCATCGTCAAATTCTTACCGTCCCATTGTTCCAATGTCTAGAGAAAAATCCAGGTTACTCAGGATTTGAGGGGTAAGGTGGTTGAGCACAGGCAAATCCACACCCCGTTTGGGGATATATGGACTTGCACGTCGGAGCAGCGTGACGGGCGCGATCCGTCAGAATACCACGCGGGTCGGCCCTCCCAGCATGCGTTCCCGCACAGGATGCTCGGGGTCGCCCGGATAGAGCACGGTACGGACGCCGTCTTTCACCTGCAGGATCGGCTCGATCAGCGGCGGCGTGTGGCTGGCGCAATACGCGAGGAGCGCGTCGGCCGAACGGATCTCCTCGAGCTCGTGCAGGGTCAGGTAGGTGGGTGGCGACAAGCGAATGCGGCCTGCTCGCGCGTCGGCAATCGCGGCCTGCGGCGAACGCCAGATGACAGAAACCGTCTCGCCCGCATCGTGGCTCGCGGCTTGATCGTGGGGCGCGAGTGCAGCGTAGAAGCGCGTGTCGAAGCGAATCGGCTCCGAGCGCGGCGTGATCCAGCGGCTCATGGGATGCAGGCGCGAGGGCTCGAGCAACCAGCCTGCGTCGCGCAGCAGCTGAGCGAAGTCTTCGCCCGCCAAAAGGCGCGTGCGCACTGCTCGCGCTTCTTCGGCCGGTGGTGACGCGCCGAGCCACAGTCCGACCTCTTCGAAGGTCTCGCGAAGAGCGGCGATTGCCAGGCCCAGCCCGGAAGTCTCTTGGTGCCCCGCGGGCCAGTCGCGCACGCACTCGCCGCGCCGCGTCAGTGCCCGCAGCTCCAGGCTAGTGTCGCCCGCATGGAGCGAGCCGCCCGGGAACACGTGCATGCCGCCCATGAAGCGCAGCTTGCCGTGGCGCTCCACCAGCACGATCTCCATGCCGTCAGCTGCATCGCGCGCGAGCACTACGGTGGCTGCAGGCTTCGCGACTGCAACGGGTGCGGGTGGGTCGCCTGCGTCTGCCGGGTCGGCGGTCTCACCCGGCTCACGCGGTTGCCGCGGGGCGGACGACAAGCTCAGCCCTCGGCCAGGACCGTGGTCGTGGTGACGCCGATGGCCGAGGCCAGGCGCGCCAGGGTCTCGAGCGACGGCGTGTGGCGTCCGGCTTCGACGCGCGCGATGTTGGGGCGGTGGATGCCCGTGCGGCGTGCCAGCTCGGCCTGCGTGAGTCCGGCGGCCAGGCGCAGCTGGCGCAGTCGAGCACCCAGGCGCGCGCCGTCGATGGCCAGCGCGATGGGGCCGCTTTCGCCGTTGACGGCGGCGAAGGCTCTGCTGCCGTTGGCCACGCCGACGTTCGCAGCTTGCAGCGTCAGCTCGCGTCCGCTGCCGAGCTTGAGCGTGGCCGAGTGCGCGTCGCTTGCGAGGGTGATGGTCGCGACTTCACTGCCGTCGTCTTGATCGGACACGGGCCGGCGCAACAGCGCGGCACTGCCGTCGCCGAGCACTGCAAGCAGCTCGTTCGGTCGCGGCGACACGGTGAGGTATTCGAAACGCTTGGCGCGTGTGTTGTCGCGCCTACGGCCCAGCGCAGCTGCGACACGGCGCACTGCGGCGGGACTCTGTCCGCGCAAGAGCAGGCCGCCACACAGGTCTTCCAGCAGCTCTTCGATCTCGGCGAAGCCGCCAGCCTCCGGCAACACCACGGCGACCGCAGTGTGCAGCGCACGCAGCAAACCCGTGGCTGCGAGCAGCTCGTCTTCGTCGTACGCAGCGGAGCCGGCGTCGATTACAGCTGCGCTGGCTTGCACAGCTGCGCTGGCTTGCACAGCTGCGCTGGCTTGCACAGCTGCGCTGGCTTGCACAGCTGCGCTGGCTTGACGGACATCACCCGCGTGCTGCGCGAGCGCTTGTGGCGAGACCACGCGTGGCTCGAGCCCCACAGCGACCAATGCTTCCCGCCACGGATCTTCGAAGACGGAACGATCGCCGACGCGATCACTTACTAGGAGGACGGTGGGGGACATGCTGCCTCCGCGCTCAGCGGGAAGCCACTTATGACAGACTCGATCCCCTCCCTCAAGCCCCTCGTGGTGGCAAATCCGGGGCCGAGGCAGCGCGCGCAACCTTGCGATATTTCGGCGCGCTGCTTCGCTCAGCGCGTGTATGTCGGCGAGCTGCGTGGCCAGCGCGCGCGCAGCTCAGCGATGTGCACACGCGCGTAGGCCAGGCCCAACATAGCGAGCACGAGCAGCGCCGTGCCGCGCGCCCAGTCGCCCGGCGCAAGCGCTTTGGTGACGTGCCGTGATGCAGCGCCGAAGGCGAATTCCAGGTGCACCCAATACACCCACAGCGACGCGCGCCCGAATACGTCCAGCGCAGCGCGCAGCGGCGAGCGCGCTCGGCTCAGGGCGAGCGCTATCCCCGAGAACACGAGTAAGAGGCCAACGCGATAGGCCACGCGCGCAGGTTGCGTGAGCCATGGTTCGGTCGCGAGCGAACGAAACACGTGCGGCATCGACTCGCTGGTCAGTAGCGAGAGCAGCGCACCCAGAGCGGTCCAGCTGACCACGCGCAACTCGGCTTGCCCTTGCGACGCTGCTCGTGCCCACGACAGTCCGAGCGCCGTGCCGACGAAGGTGTACGCCGTCCAGGGAAAGAGCGGGAACAAGCCGATGATCGGCCGACCCGGTGGAGGGGTCCACTGGCCCAGATAGGCGGCAAGCGCTTGCGGCAGCGGGCCGGGGACCCAGGAACGCGTCCAGACCGTCAGCCACGCCACGAGGATGCCGCACAGCACGTAGACATGGGCGCGCGCAAAGCGCTCGCGCAAAAGCGCGCCCACGCCGACCACGACACACAGCGACAGCCCGATGCATTGCAGCACGTCCACACGCGCCAGACCTTGGCTGCGAATCGGCGCGTGAATCGCGACCTGCAGGAAGCCCGCGGCCACGAGCGCGGCTGCGAGCAGCGAGCCCCAGAGTGCGCGCCGTCGGTTGCGACCGAGCTGGCCGACCGCTCCATAGGCCAGCGCGTAGCCTGCGAGCAGCAGCGCCTCGGCCGGGTAACTGGGGCGTTGCGCGAAGCCCGAGCCGTCCAACACCCACATCTGCAGCCGCAGAGCGTAGCCGAGCACGACCAGCTGCAGGCCCCGCCCGAGCTCGGCTTCTAGCCGGGGCCGGCGCCCGGCGCGCTCGTCCGCGGCCCAGCGCAACCCAAGCGAAACGCCCGCAACGGACAGGAAGATGGGCGCGGCGAGCCCCCCGAAGAACTGCACTGCATTCCATAGGTTGCCCGTGCGCAGCTCCACCCGCATCCAGCCGTGGGAAGTGTGCAGGGGGATCATGCACACCACGGCCAAACCGCGCAGCGTGTCTACAAAGGCCAAACGCGGTTGCGACTGTGCTTTGGTTGACACCCAGTGGTCCGTTTGCTAGCGATCCGCCGCCTCGCAAGGCATGGTTGCGGCCGCTCTAGACTGTCGTATTAGCCAGCACGCGTTAGCGAGGACTCAGCCGATGTTCAAGTCCATCAGCATCTTCTCCGGGTCAGCGCACCCCGAACTGGGCAAAGCCATCGCGGCTTACCTCGAGTTACCGGTCGGGCGCCTGGAGATCAACCGTTTCTCGGACGGTGAGGTCTTCGCGCGCATCCAGGAGAACGTGCGCGGGGTCGACTGCTACGTGCTGCAGCCCACCTGCACGCCGGTGAACGACCACATCATGGAGCTCTTGGTCGTAGTCGACGCGCTCAAGCGCGCCTCGGCCGCTTCCATCACGGCTGTGCTGCCTTATTACGGTTACGCGCGCCAAGACCGCAAGGCTGCGCCGCGCACGCCCATCACGGCCAAGCTCATCGCCGACTTGCTCACCAGCGCCGGCATCTCGCGCGTGGTGGCGGTCGACTTGCACGCGGGGCAGATCCAGGGCTTCTTCAACGTGCCCTTCGATCACCTGTTCGCGAACAAGGTGTTTCTCGATTACTTGCGGCCCAAGTTCGCCGCCGAGCTGCCCGTGTTCGTCTCGCCCGACGCCGGCGGCGTGGAGCGCACGCGCGCCTACGCCAAGCGTATGGACGCCGACCTCGCCATCATCGACAAGCGTCGTGAAAAGGCGAACGTCAGCGAGGTCATGAACGTCATCGGCGACATCAAGGACCGCGACGTCATCATCGTCGACGACATGATCGACACAGCCGGTACGCTGTGCAACGCCGCCAAGGCGCTCAAGGAACGCGGCGCACGCCGCGTGTACGCAGCTGCCACGCACGCCGTGTTGTCGGGCCCTGCCATCGAGCGCATCAAGAGCTCCGTGCTCGAAGAAGTGGTCGTGACCGACACCATCCCGCTGTCGGCGGCCGCGGTGCAGAGCGGCAAGTTTCACGTGCTGACGGTCGCGCGCCTGTTGGGCGAGGCGATCAAGCGCATCCATCACAGTGACTCGGTGAGCTCGCTCTTCGAGTAACAAACAGCCGTGCCTTAACATCACGCGCGGTCCAAACGGCCACGCTAGGAGCCAGCGATCGACATGCCAAACCAAGTCTTGACCACCGAAACCCGCGAACAAACCGGCAAAGGCCCCAACCGTCAGCTGCGTGCGCGCGGCCTGGTCCCTGCCGTGTACTACGGCCCCGGCTTCGAACCGATGGGTCTGGCAGTGTCGCCCAAGGAGCTGGCTGCAGCGCTCTCGACCGAGCACGGTCGCAATACCGTGGTGACGCTGAACATCGGCGGCAAGGAAGAGCACGCGATGGTGCAGGAGCTGCAAGTGCACCCCGTGACGCGCAAGCCCGTGCATGTCGACTTCTACAAGATCGACGCGAGCAAGCCGATCGAGCGCTTGGTGCCGTTCATCGCCGAGGGCAAGGCCAAGGGTGTGGTCGCCGGCGGCGAGTTGATCGTCGTGTATCGCGACTTCCCGCTGCGTGCGAAGCCCGGGACATTCCCGTCGAAGATCGTCGTCGACGTCACGAACCTCGAGATCGGCGACCATTTGAAGGTCAAGGACGTGAAGCTGCCGCCCGGCGTGGAAGCCACGTTGCCTGCAGAGCGCAACGTCGTGTCATGCATCACGATGCGCAAGCGCGCCGAAGAAGAGGAGACGGCAGTGGCCGGCGCTCCCGGTGCAGCGCCTGCAGCGGGTGCGGCAGCGCCTGCAGCGGGTGCAGCAGCAGCGGCGCCTGCAGCCGGTGCAGCGAAAGCAGCGGCCAAGCCCGCAGCCAAGAAGTAAGCGGCCCGACGCTCGCGCTCGCCCGCAGTGGCGAGCGCGGCGCAAGCCCAGAGGCGATGTGCCATGCATGTGGTGGCAGGACTCGGCAACCCCGGCGGCAAGTACGCGGGGAACAGGCACAACGTGGGCTTCATGGTGGTCGACCACCTGGCCCAGCGTTGGGCTTCCGATCCCTTTCGCGAGAAATTCCAGGGCCTGTTCGCGCGCGGTCGTATCGACAGCAGCGACATCGGCCTGCTCAAGCCCCAGACCTTCATGAACTTGAGCGGCACCTCGGTGCAGAAGGCGCTGGGGTTCTTCAAGGTCGGGCTGCCCGAGCTGGTGGTGGTGCACGACGAGCTCGATCTCGAGTTCGGCACCTTCAAGGTGAAGCTCGGCGGGGGGACCGCAGGCCACAATGGCTTGAAATCCATCGTGAGCAGCTGCGGCGCCCAGGACTTCGTGCGCGTGCGGGTGGGCATCGGCCGGCCCCGCTCCGGCAGCCCGGAGCACCACGTGTTGAGCGATTTCAGCCGCCAAGAGTGCTCGGAGCTTTCTGATGTGCTAGAACGCGCCTCCCTTGCGGTGGCCGACGTGGTTCGCTTCGGGGCACAAGCAGCGATGAATCGGCACAACACGGCAGTTACGAAACCAAAGATCACGGGCGCGATCGAGTAAAGACGCGCTTGCGAAACCCACTGCGCACGGTGCGTGGTCGGGTTCCCCTGCTCCGGCATCTCCGGGGCCAATGTCCAGAGGGAAGAGTAATGAGCACAGCCACTACAACAACGTCCGGAAACCCGCGTCGACTGCGCGAGTACGAGACGATCTACATCATGCAGTCGAACGTCGATCCCGACGAAGCCGACCGCGTCGCTTCGCGTATCAAAGAGATCGTCGCCGCTCGCAGCGGCACGCTGCTCAAGGTCGACAACTGGGGCAAGCGCAAGCTTGCGTACCCGATCAACAAGGCGAGCCGCGGCGTGTTCGTGTTCTTCAAGTACCTCGGGTACGAAGACGTGGTCGCCGAGCTCGAGCGCAACCTGCGCTTGCTCGACTCGGTCGTGCGCTATCAGACGGTGCTGATGAACGGCGACGTCAAGGTCGAAGCGTATACGACCGAAGCAGCTGACCTGGAGTTCCGCCGCCTCGAGGTGAGCGCGGAGCCCGACGAAGAGCCGGGCGTCGCACAGCGTCTGGGCCTGCTCGATGCGCCGCGTCCGCAGCGTCGCGAGGGTGGCTACGACGAAGGCGTTGAAGACGATTACGGTGCACCGCCCCTGGAAGACCCCACCTTCGCTGGTGAGCCTGCCGAGGACGAGGAGGAAGCGTCATGAGCTACGGATATCGCGACGATGACGACATGCGCGGCGGTCGAGGCGGCCGTGGCGGCGACATGGGCATGGGCGGCGGCATGGGCGGTCGCGGTGGCGACGGTCCAGGCATGGGCGGCCCCGGTGGCGAGGGCGATCCGTTCGGCCTGCGCCGTCGTGGTGGCAAGCGCAAGGTCTGCCGGTTCTGCGCCGACAGCGAAGTCACCATCGACTACAAAGACGCCAACCAGCTCAAGTATTTCATCAGCGATCGCGGCAAGATCGTGCCGCGGCGCATCAGTGGTAACTGCGCGCTGCACCAGCGCTCCATCACCACGGCCATCAAGCGCGCTCGCAACATCGCGCTCATGCCGTTCACCTCGGGGAGCTGACCATGGCGAACCACGTGCATGTCATTCTGCGTCGCGATGTCGACAAGCTCGGCGCGGCCGGCGAGTTGGTGCGTGTGAAGCCCGGCTTCGCGCGTAACTTCTTGTTGCCGCGCTCGCTTGCGGTCGTCGCCACCGACACCAATGTCAAGCAGATCGAGCACGAGCGTAAGATAGCCGTTGCAGCTGCTGCCAAGCTCAAGAACGCGGCAGAAGGCTCGGCGGCACAGCTCAATGGTTTGTCCGTGGAGATCACCGCGGCGGCGGGCGAGGGCGACAAGCTCTTCGGCTCGGTGACCACGCGTGACGTCTCGGACGCGCTCAAGAAGCGCGGCATCGAGCTCGACCGCAAGCACCTGGAGCTGCCGACGGCGGTGAAGGCGCTGGGCGAGTATGATGTGGTTGCCAAGCTGGGCGCGGGCGTGAGCACGACGTTCAAGTTGGTCGTCAAAGCCGGTTGAACGATTGCGCGAGGCTGAACGGCCTCCGTGAGTGACTCTTGCGCGCGGTCCAGTGGGTCCGTGCTCTGAGTCACCCCCGGAGGCCTTTCGTCGTGCGATCGCGCAGGCGTCGTCGGACCGTGAGCGTGTGCCCCCTTCGTTGTGGGTAACTCACTCGATATCCACAGCGATTCTGGCGTTTGTCACCTGTTGTCCACAGGTTGCTACGTGCTGGTGGGGCGGCGGCGTGGCATCTTCCCTTGTTGGTTTTGATGGGGATGCGTGGCGATGAGTGATGGACGTCCAGTGGGGCCTAGTCGGGTTCCTCCCAATGATTTGGCTGCGGAGCGCGCGGTCTTGGGGGGGATTTTGCTCGAGAACTCGGCGCTCGATGTGGTGCTCGAGCTGCCGCTTTCGGCGGACGACTTCTACAGCGATGCGAATTCGCGAATCTTCGCGGTGATGCAGGAGCTGTTTCAGTCGGGGCAGCCGGTCGACACCGTCACGCTGCGCGAGCGGCTGGCCACGGGCAATCGTTTGCAGATGGTGGGCGGCGACGACTACCTGCTCGGGCTCACCAATACCATCCCTACGGTCTCCAACATCGAAGCGCACGCCAAGATCGTGCGCGAGAAGGCCATCGTTCGCCGGCTGATCGTCGCGTGTCACGAGACCGCGGCACGCGGCTACGGCGACTACGGCAAGATGGAGGAGTTCCTCGACGAGGCCGAACGCGCGGTGTTCTCGGTCGCCAAGCACAGGCTGCGCAGCCCGTACGAGGCCATCAAAGAAGTCGTGATCCGCAGCTTCGAGCAGATCACGCTCGCTGCCACCAACAAGCAACACATCACGGGCTTGCCGACTGGCTTCACGCGTCTGGATCGCATGACCGCGGGCATGCACCCAGGCGATCTGATCATCGTCGCCGGCCGTCCTGGCATGGGCAAGACGGCATTTGCGCTCAACCTTGCGCTCAACGCCTGTATGGCGCGCAAGAGAGCGACGGCGTTCTTCTCGCTCGAAATGCCGAAGGAGCAGCTCGCAAATCGTCTGCTGTGCAGTGAAGCGCGTGTCGACGCCGGTAAGCTGCGCACAGGTCACT
Source organism: Pseudomonadota bacterium (assembly GCA_017881185.1). Lineage (GTDB taxonomy): Bacteria > Myxococcota_A > Polyangia > Polyangiales > JAFGIB01 > JADGRF01. Next base: position 9,683 of record JADGRE010000089.1, read on the forward strand.
TGGGTCGCGACGACTGGCCGAAGCTCACCCAAGCGGCGGGCTCACTCAGCGACTTGCCGATCTGGCTCGACGACACCCCCGGTCTCACGCTGATGGAGTTGCGAGCCAAGACGCGCCGCCTCAAAGCCGAGCACGACCTGGGATTGATCGTCATCGACTACTTGCAGCTGATGCGCGCGGGCATTCGCACCGACAGCCGCGAGCAAGAGATCAGCGAGATCAGTCGCTCGCTCAAGGGCATGGCCAAGGAGCTGTCGCTGCCGGTGGTCGCGCTCTCGCAGCTCAATCGTGGCGTGGAGAATCGCGGCAACAAGGACAAACGGCCGCAGCTGTCGGACCTGCGCGAGTCGGGCGCAATCGAGCAAGACGCCGACACGATCATGTTCATCTACCGCGACGAGGTCTACAACCCGGAGTCGACGGAGAAGAACGTCGCCGAGATCATCGTGGGCAAACAGCGCGCGGGTCCGACCGGCACCATCAAATGCATGTTCCATCGCGAGTACACGCGCTTCGAGAACCTCGAAGACGACGGTAGCGATTCGGGCGACGCGTTCGGCGGCTGAGCCGGCCGATGTACGCCGTGGGCTGCAGGCGGTGCGCCACGCCTGGGGATCCCTGCGCTGCGTGATCGGACGTGCTGTCCCAGAACGCGGGCATCATGCGGCTGCGCGAGCATTTGCCTGCGCACGGCATGCAACGATGCGCCTATAAATCCTTCCCTCGCTGTAGGTTTCGGTAGTAGCCTCCGGCGCGTTTCCTGTGATGGAGGGGTGAATGAGTCGCATTGGCGCATCGCTCTGCTTTGTCCTGTTCGTGCTGGCGGTCTCACCGCAGCTAGCGGCGGCGGGCGGCACTGAATTCCCCGGTGGTGGTACCCGCGATATCGGCCGTGGTGCCACGGGTTTCACCCGCGCCGACGACCCCACGCTGATGCTGCGCAACCCCGCGCTGCTCGCGGACCTGTGGGACGACCAGGTGATGGCCGGTCTCAACGTGTTGCTCGTCGACTCGTGTTTCCATGCCAGCGGTGGCTACGGTATCGGCGTGATGGCGCCGGACGTCACCTTGCTCGGCGGCCAACCGGTCTACCTGCAGGCGCAGCCGGGTTCGAAGGACCTGAAGGGCAATCCGATTCACGGCTATCTGGACGAGCCGTACCCCAACGTTTGCTACCAGGGCCCGACGCCCGTCTTTCCGAGCATCGCGATCACCAAGAAGCTCGCGAGCAACGTCGGTGTGGGCCTGGGCTTCTTCCCGCCCGATTCCGCGGCGCTGGCGCAGTGGGGCAACCGCGACGGCACGGTGAACACGCCCAACGGTGTGCGCCCGAGCCCCACGCGCTACTTCGATTCGCACCTGAACGTCTCGTACTTTTCTGCGCTGGGCGCCATCGGCTATCGGCCGAGCGACTGGCTGCGCATCGGTGCGGGCTTTCAGTGGAACGTGGTCGCTTTCTCGGCCACCAGCTGGGCGCGGCCCACGCCCGATCTCGCGCCGCACTCTGACGTGCGCACCGAGGTCTTCGGCCGCGATTTGTTCATCCCGGGCCTCATCGCTTCCGCGCAGCTCGTACCCACCGACAACCTCGACATCGCGCTCGGCTTCAAGTGGTCGGACCGCGTGGACTCCAAAGCCAAGCTCGATCTCACCACGGGTGCGCTCGGTACGGGCAAGCAGTTCACGTACATCGACCCGAAGGGCGTGATGACGACGGTGCCGAGCTCGATCCCCACGACTTCGCCCAACCAGCCCGGCAACGTGAGCGCGCCGCCCATCTGGGTGCCGCAGCTGTCAATGGGTGTGCGCTACGCGCAACGTCTGACGCCGCGTGTGACCACCAAGAACTGGCAAGAGGCGCACGCCGCCGCCGGTGCCGACGTGCAAGATCACATGGCCACCGAACGTTGGGACATCGAAGCCAACGCCATCGTGTATTTCAATTCGTTCCAGAACCACATCATGTTGAGCGAGGACGCGAAGAACGCGGCCAAGGTTGTGCTGGTCGATGCGACCGCAGCCGGCACCACGCGCCTGCCTTCGCAGGTAGGCACGTGCACCCAGCGAGACGCCAACGGTCAGTGCGTCGGCCAGTGGCAAACGCCGATCGAGCTGCACGGCCAGAACCAAGTGTCACTGCGGCTCGGTGGCGACTACAACATCTTGCCCGGCGTGTTCTCGGTGCGCGCGGGTGTCTCGTACGAAACGGACGGCGCGGACGTCGGCTACCTGAACGTCGAGCGCTACATGCTTGGTCGCACGGGTCTGCATGCGGGCTTCACCTTCCGCGTCGCCAAGAAGACAGATTTCTCCGTCGGCTTCGCGCACTTCATTCAGAGCGACATTCGCCTCGACCCGAAGTCCGGAACCGACTTCTCGCCGAAGTACCAGACGCCGGTGTTCAACGTGCTGCCGGGCAAGCACGATGGCGTCGCGGCGTTGCAGCTGCCAGTGTCGAATGCGGACGGGCCGATCGTGAATGCGGGTAGTTTCTTCTATCATCTGCAAGTCGTGTCGGTAACGTTGTCCCAGCACTTCTGAACGCGGCGCGCCGCGCAACGCGAGCGGCGCGAATTGGGGTTCAGCCGCGAGCGCGCCCGCAGGACCGGAGGGAGCCGTACTCACGTACGGTGACCGACGGGAGCCCATGCCGGGTTCGCGAACGCGAACCCCGATTGGACGTAAGCCGCGGATGGGGTGGGCGGGTGCGAAAGACCGCGCCGCGATCAGCCGGCTTTGGCTTTGAGGGCGTCGGCGGTGGCTTGGTGGCGCACGGCGCCGTCGTTGGTGAGTAGGGCGCCGGCGATGATCTCGTCTTCGAGGTTTAGCTTCAGGGCGCCTTTGTCGTTTACCAGCTTGATCAGCGCGTAGACGTTGCGTGCGTACAGGTTGCTGGCGTCTTCGGGCATGGTGTTGGGCAGGTTCGAGTAGCCCATGATCAGCACGCCGTGCTTCACGACTTCCTTGTTGTTCTCGGTCAGCTCGCAGTTGCCGCCCGAGTCTGCGGCGATGTCGACGATGATCGAGCCTGCGCGCATGGCCTTGACCATGTCTTCGGTGACCAGGCGCGGCGCCGGGCGTCCGGGCACCTGTGCAGTGGTGATGACCACGTCGGCCTGCGCGATGCGGGCCTTGAGCACTTCTTGTTGCTTGGCGAGGAACTCTTTGCTGACTTCCTTTGCGTAGCCGCCCTGGCCCTCGCCGCTCTCTTGCATCGGCAGCTCGATGAACTTCGCGCCGAGCGACTCGACCTGCTCTTTGACGGCGGGACGAATGTCCGAGACCTCGACGAGCGCGCCCAGGCGACGCGCAGTTGCGATGGCCTGCAGCCCCGCGACGCCTGCGCCCATGATCACCACGCGCGAGGGCTGAATGGTGCCGGCCGCGGTCATGAGCAGCGGGAAGTACTTGCCGAGCCGACTGGCCGCCAGCACCACGGCCTTGTAGCCGGCGATGTTGGCCTGCGAAGACAGCGAGTCCATCACCTGCGCGCGGCTGATGCGGGGTAAGAGATCCATCGCCAAGCAGCTCACCTTGCGCTCGGCCAGCGTCTTGACGAGCTCGAGCTGCTTGTGCGGCCATACGTGCGAGATGACGATGGCGCCGGGCTTGAGTAGGGTGGCTTCGTCTGCGCCGAGCGCGTCGTTCTTCTGCAGCGGCGAGACCTTCAGCACCATGTCTGCGCTCTGCCAGGCAGCCTTCTGTTGTTGGGCGTCTTGCGCGATGCTCGCGCCGGCGTCCTCGAACGCCTTGTCGGCGATGTTGGCGCCCGCGCCCGCGCCCGCTTGCACGACAACCGTGAGGCCGTCTTTCACCAAGCGCTTGATGGTTTCGGGCGTGGCGGCGACCCGCAGCTCACCGGGCGCGCACTCCTTGGCGACGAAGACCTGTGCACTCATGGGCGCCTGTATACCCGTTTTCGGGCCGGAAACAACCGGGCTCGGGTGGGTGGCCCGGAGGGCCAGCCCCGCAGGCAGCTAAATGACCGAGCGCGATTCGGGAACGGGGCCTCGCTCGTTCCGGGCGCCGCGCTCGGTCATTTAGAACGCGAGGGTGTCGGGCGTGGCCAGGGGCAGGCTCGCATCCAGGCGGGCCATCGGCAGGTTCTGTTGTGCGCGGTAGGCGGCATAGTGCGTGAGCACGCGCCGCACGTATTCGTGGGTCTGCGAGAACGGGATGCGCTCGAGGAACGCCTCGAGCGGCATGTCGGGGTTGTTCTCTCGCATCCACAGCCGCACATTGTGCGGGCCGCCGTTGTAGGCCGCGATGGCCAGCGGCACCCGCCCATCGAAGCGCTTGATCAGCGAGGACAGGTACCACGCGGCGAACTCGACGTTCACCTTCGGGTCGAGGAGATCGCTGACCTCGAAGCGTTCCACCCCGAGCTTGCGGGCGATCAGCATGCCGGTACGCGGCATGATCTGCATCAGGCCCACGGCGCCTGCGAACGACACGATCTGTCGGTGGTAGATGCTCTCGACGCGCATCACGGCGAAGAGCAGGTTCGGATCGATGCCGTACTTCTTGGCTGCGCTCTCGACCTGGTCGGCATACGCGCGCGGTCGTGGCTCGCCGCCTTGGCCACCGAAGCCGAGCGAAACGCCAGGATCGCCCAACAGGCCCGCGACCTCGGCGAGCGCATCACGCGTCGGTTTGTCCAGCGAAAGCCGTTGCTTGCGCAGCTCCCCGTCGGCCACGTGGCGCGGCGGTGCGCTGCCGGTGAGCACCGCTTCGAGACCCGAGCGCAAGCGCAGAGCACCGCGCGCGTCGCGCCACGCCAGGTAGGCTTCGCCGATCTCGTCGGCGGCGTCGTCGAACAGGTTCAGCTCTACGAGGTCGGTTGCGCGTGCGAGCCAGGGGTAGGCTTCGCCGAATTGTGCCGAGATGGGGCCGAGGCGGGCCAGCAGGCGTTCCCGCAGAGCGGCTGCACGCTCGGCTTCGGCGGCGCTCGCTGCATCGCTGGCTGCCGTGGCTTCGGCGGGCTCGGCCGACGCGGTGGTGGTGACCTCTTGGTCGCCATGCTCCTGCGCGGCGGCCGGGGCTGTCGCGACGCTGTCCTGCGTCGCGCTGGCGACGAACATTGGCGCCTCGGTGATCGTGCTGGTCGTGACAGCTGTGGCGCTCGTGTCAGCTGGAACCGCGACTTGCACGGTTGCCGGTGCCGCGGGCTCTTGCGGGACCACGCCGTCGCTCGTCGTTGCGGCGCTCGCATCGGCCACAGCCTGCGGGTCATCGGCCGACGAGCTCGGTGCGCTGGCTTCGTCCGGCGCGGCCTGTGCGCTGGGGGTCGGGCGCTGCAAGGCATCGAGCAAGGCAACCACGTCAGCACTCGGCTTGCTCGTGGGCGCGCAGCTCTGCGTGACGGCGCTCTGCATGGACCACAGCCGCAGGTCGGCCCACATCGCGTAGTAGTGTGGCGAGCGCTTGTCGTCCTGGATCACGCGCAGATACTCGGACTCGGCTTCGCCGAAGCGGCCGAGGCGTTCGAGCGCACGCGCGCGGTGGTAGCGGCCGGAGACGGCGTAGCTCGGCACGTGGGTCACGGTGTCGAGCAGGTCGGCGACGCTCACGTCCGAGGCCAAGCCGAAGGCGAGGATGGCCGAGTTGTAACGAATGCTCGGCGACAAGCTCGCGCGAAGCCGCATGACCTGCAGCGCTTCGGTCGCGCGCGCCGCCAGCTTCTGTTGCACCGCGATCTCGAACACCGAGACCAGCTGCGCGTTCTTGGCTTCGCGCAGACCGTGGGCACCCAGCAGCTTGCGGATGCGCGCTTCGGCTTCGGCTGCCAGCGCGGGCTGGTTGCCGCCATCCGCTGCACCGCCGCGCGGCAGCAAGCGCTGCGCGTCGTAAGCAGTCGCGCCGAGCGTCAGCGCTTGCGACACCTCTTGGCGCACGTCCTGCCAGCGCCCTTCGGTGCGCGCCAGCTTGGCCGCGAGCAGGTGCGCCTTGGCACGCACCACGACGGGCGCCGTGCTCTGCGCGAGCAGCTCGTTGACTGCCGCGTGTGCAGCTTCGACCGAGCCGCGTTCCACCAGGCGCTGTGCACGGTCGGCGAGCTCCGGGCCCGTGTATGCGCGCACGGCGTAACCGGTGGCCGCGATGCGCGCCAGCGCTGCGCGGGCCTCGTCGGCCGCTGGAGTCTCGGGCTCGTCGAGATCGATCGCGCGATAGATAGCCACTGCGCCAAAGAGGTTGCCCCAGCGCTCACGCGCGCGCGCCAGCGTGATGCGCAGCTCTGCGCGACCGATGAGGTGCGGGTAGCGGCGACTGACTTTTTCGAGCTCGCCCTCGCCGTCGCGCTGCCCGTCCTCGAGCAAGCAACGCACGAGCGCAATGCGCGCTTGCGCGGCGACGTTGCGCTCGGGGCTCTGCTCGGCACGCTTGTAGGCTTCGCAAGCTTCGGTAGGCCGACCCACACGCATCAGCAGCACGGCTCGACGCACTGCAATGCGGTCGCCAATGCGCGGCAACGCGTGCTCCACCACACGCAGCGCGAGCAACGCATCGTCGAGCTTGCCGCTCGCGGCCAAGGCCTGAGCGTCGGCCAGCGCGCCGCGCGCTTCTTCTGCAGAGATCGGTGCAGTCCACTGCGTCTCGGGGACGCGCGGGCCGCTAGGTGCGTCGCAGGCGAGCTCGGCTTCGGTGCTGCTCTGCAGCTGCTCGCTCTGCGTTGCGTCATCCGCGCGGATCGCGCATAGCGGCGCGCCGCTCCAAGCCAGCGCACCGGACGGGAGCGCGACCATTGCGAGCAGCAGGCAAGCGACCGAGTACCGAGGCAAACAACACCCCTTCCGCACCTCAGTACATGGTAGCCCCATGCGGGCCGCATGCAAAAAACCGACGGTGACGTCGGTGGTTTCCCCACGTTGGTTCGGTCGCTCTGGGCCTGCGCTGTACATGCTGGCCAGACGCGCTGCTGGGCCGGGGCATTCGGCCAGGCCCGTGGTTCAACGGCGCGCTCAGCGGTGCGCAGGCGTGGCGGCTGCCCCTGCGGGTCCGTTGCCGTCGCCCGGGTCCTCCTGGCTCTGGGTCTCGGGCAGCAGCACGGTGGCGACGGCCAAGCCGGTGAGCAGTCCGAAACAGGCCCAAATCAGCAGCTCGCGGGTGCGACTGCGATTGGCGTTCGTGGTCGCGTTCGTGGTCGACCGCTGGGTCGCGCTGAGGCTTGGTCGTGGCATGGGTTCCGTTGCCGCTGCACGCGGCGCGGCTCGCGCAGTCTGCGGGTCGTCAGCTGGCTTCGAGCTCGAAGTCGAAGTCTTCGACGATGGGGTTGGCGAGCAGCTTCTCGCACATCGCGCGCAGCTTGGTCTCGGCGTCCTTGGAGGTGCTGCCATCCAGATCGATCTCGATGAGCTTGCCTACACGCACCTTCTTCACGCCGGCGAAGCCGAGCGAGTCGAGCGCGCGGCGCACCGCTTCACCCTGTGGGTCGAGCACTTCTTCTTTGAGTGTGACGTAGACGTTGGCTTTCATTCGCGGTGTCCTTCCGGCAGGGGAACTGATCAGGCAATCCGCGCGCGCAGGTTGCGTTCGAGACGCGCTGCCGGCGGCTCGAGGTTCGGCTCGAACGGCGCGCCGCGCACGGTCTCGCAGGCTTCGATGTAACGGCGTGCAGCTTCGACGCGCACGTCGTCGGGGATGGTCGGGATCGGACCGTCGCCCTTGAAGCCGTGCTCGGCGAGCCAGCGGCGCAGGTATTCTTTGTCGAACGACTCGGGCGTCTGGCCGGCCGCCATGCGCTGGGCGTAGCTCTTGGTGAACCAGTAGCGCGACGAGTCGGGCGTGTGGATCTCGTCGATGAGCATGATGCGCCCATCCTTGCTCACGCCGAACTCGTACTTGGTGTCGACCAGGATGAGGCCGCGCTCCGCGCACAGCTTCTGACCGCGCGCGAAGAGCGCCATCGCGTAGCCGGCGGCTTCGTCGAACTGCTTTGCGCTGACTTTGCCGCGCGCGATGATCTGCTCGCGTGAGACGTTCTCGTCGTGCTCGCCGTGCGGCGCCTTGGTGGTGGGCGTGAGAATCGGCTGCGGCAGCGGGCCGTGCGCTTTCAAGCCTTCCGGCAGCTTGTGGCCACAGAAATCGCGCGCGCCAGCTTGGTACGCCGTGAGAATGCTGGTGGACGACACGCCCGTGAGGTACGCGCGCACGATCATCTCGACTTCGAGTGGCTGGCACTCGATGCACTCCATCGCGTTCGGATCGGGTACGCCCAGCATGTGGTTGGGCACGATGTCGCGCGTCTGCTCGAACCAGAAGCTCGCCAGCGAATTGAGCACCTGGCCCTTGAGCGGCAAGGTGCCGAGCACGCGGTCGAACGCGCTGATGCGATCGGTGACCACGATGAAGCGTCGGCCATCGGCACGGCTGTAGTTGTCGCGAACCTTGCCTTCGTACTTCTTGCCGAGGAAGTCGAGGTGCGTTGTGTCGAGCGTCAGGGCGAGGGCTTGGCGGAGCTGGTTGATGTCGCGGTTGTCCATGGGGGCGGGTCGCTCGTGTGCGCGTGATGACGTCTGTGGAGAGGGCGGTGGACGCGACCGTCGCGCCCGGTGATGGGCCGTGTCGCAAGGGCCGGAAGCTAGCAAAAGGCGCTGCCAGGAGCCACCGCTCTGCGCGCGAAGCGGTTGACGCCGCTGCCTGCTGGCGCTACCCGGTACAGCCGTGCCGAGCCGCTTCGATCTGCAGACAATTCGCGAAAAGCTGGCGGGCCGCAGCGCGGTCCGGCAAGACCGGCCGGACATCACCCGGCGCGCGGCCGTGGCCACCATCCTGCGCCCGGTCGGCGACGACACCGAGGTGCTGCTGATCCGCCGCGCCGAGCGGCTCAACGATCCGTGGTCGGGACACATGGCGTTCCCCGGCGGCCACCACGACCCGACCGACAGCGACCTGCTGCACACGGCGATCCGCGAGGCGCGCGAGGAAGTGGGGCTCGACCTGGGTCAGCACGAGTACCTCGGCAAGCTCGACGAGCTGCCTGCGGTGGCACGCGGCAAGTTCGTGGGGATGATCATCGCGCCTTACGTGTTCGCGGTGCGGGGCAGCCCCGAGCTGCGCCCGAACGACGAGGTCGCGGCGGTGGTCTGGGGCCGGCTCGGCCAGATGGCCAGCGGCGCGATCGACGACATCAAGGAGCTCAGCTACGAAGGCGAGTTGCGCCGCCTGCCCGCGTACCGCATCGACGGCAACGTGGTGTGGGGTATGACGCATTACATGCTGCAGTCGCTCTTCTCCGCCATCGACTGACGCGACCGCTTTTGGACCCTCGCGCACTTGCGCTTTTTTGGACCCTTGCGCACTTGCGCTTTTTTGGACCCTTGCGCACTTGCGCTTTTTTGGACCCTTGCGCACTTGCGCTTTTTTGGACCCTCGCGCACTTGCGCTTTTTTGGACCCTCGCGCACTTGCGCTCGAGGCGCCTTCGCCCTAGACGCTGGTCGCCATGGACGAGCACGAGTTCGAGCGGCATGCGGCAGCAGCGTGGAAGCGTTTGCTCGACCTGTTCGAGAACGTCGACCCGGACGACGCCGACCTCGAGCCGAGCGGTGACGTGGTGCGCATCGACTTGCGTGGCGGCCAGCGCATCGTGCTCAACACGCAGCGGCCCACGCGACAGCTGTGGCTGGCCGGCGGTCAGCGGGCCTGGCACTTCTCGTACGACACAGCCAGCGCGCGCTGGCTCGACGACAAGGGCCACGGCGACGAGCTCTTCAGCGTGATCGCGCGCTTGGTGAAAGACGGCGTCGGTGTCGAGCTGCCCCTGGGCTGAGCCCGTTGCCCGTTGCGCAGCGCGTTGTCGATTTCTTGGAGCCGATCGGCGTTGTGCGTAGAACCTCCATAGGTCGCGCGCCGGGCCATGTGCGCGCGCATTGCTGGAGGCAGGTCATGAGCGCAGTGCATGCAATGGGCAAAGTTGGTGCCGCAAGGCGCGCACCGAGCAACGAACCGACCATGGAGCAGCTGGAAGACGCGCTCTACGACATCCTCGCCACCGGCGTGGACCCGGGCGCGGCACCGGGTGCGCTCGAGGCCGCGCAGGCGTTGCTCCACGCGCATGCCCGCAGCCGCAAGTCGCCGGCGGAGCTGTATGCGTTCTTTCAAGCCTATGGCTTGCCCGTGGTCAGCGACCGCTTGCCCGCAGGCGCCCTCGGCGCGTTGCCGGCGTTGCCATCGACGCCGGCGCAGCACATGGCCATGCAGCCGTCAGCTGCAGGCTACGCGAGCCCCAGCATGGTGGGCATGATGCAGGCCCCGGCGCGCTCGCAGCTTTGGCTGTGGACGGTTGCGGCCGGCGTGCTCATCGGTCTGGGCGCTGCGATCGGCCTGGGCGTTGCCACGATTACGGGTCTGCGCGACGAGCTGCACAGCGTACGCGCGCAGGCGATGAGCAGCGCGCAGACCTTGCAGCAAGTGCAGAGCCAAGCCGAAGTGTTGCGCGGCGACTTGCGCGAGAACGCCGCGCTGGTGCAGCGCGCCGACAAGAAGAGCGATCTCTTGGTGCGCTCGCTCCTGTCGCCGCTCGACCCCGCCAAGCTGCCGTGACACCTGCCAGACGACCGCCAGACAATCCCGCGCTGGGTTCATGGCTCGTGGGCCTCGGGTGGGCGGCTATGACAGACTGCTGGAGCCCCGAGTCGGATTTGAACCGACGACCTGCGCATTACGAATGCGCTGCTCTACCACTGAGCTATCGGGGCGAACTGAAATGGGGCCGCATGTTTAGCAACCGCCTCCAGGTGGCGCAAGTCTGTCGGACGCTGACCCACGGTATTGCACGGGTCGAGTTGTTCACAGCAGGCGGGCCGAGCAGCGAGGCACAGGCGCTGCGGCAAAACGAGGGCTCAGCGCTGTCCGGCGGAGACCGCGCGTTCTTGGAGCTGGCGTTCTGGCTCTGGGAGGGCGGTCAGAGCCCGCGGCTGTCGGCGCTGGTCGAGCTCGTCGACCGCACGCGTCTGCGCATGGTGGGCACGCTCCTGGTCGCGCTGTCCGAGGGCGCGAGCGCCATCGACCGCTGGCTGCGGGCCAATGGCGGCGCGGTGGGTGACGCATGATCGACCTGCGCTCCGATACGCTCACGGCTCCAACCGCTGGTATGCGCCAGGCCATGGCCCACGCCGAAGTCGGCGACGACGTGTACGGTGAAGACCCGACGGCGCTGCGTTTACAGGAGCGCGCGGCAGACTTGCTCGGCAAAGAGTCGGCGCTCTTCGTGCCGACCGGGACGATGGCCAATCAGCTGGCGCTGCTGTGCCACTGCGAGCGCGGCAACGAGGTGCTGGTAGGCGAGGGCAACCACTGCGTGCTCTACGAGTCCGGCGCCGGTGCAGCCTGGGCACAGGTGCAGTTCACGGTGGTCGGGAGCGGCGGTCTGTTCAGCGCCGACGCAATGATCGCTGCGATCAAACCGCGCGAATATCACTTTCCGCAAACGCGCTTGTGCGCGCTCGAGAACACCCACAATCGCTCGGGCGGGCGCATCTTTCCGCAGGCCGAGGTCGAGCGCATCGCCAGCGCTGCACACGCTCACCAGCTCGCAGTGCATCTCGACGGCGCACGCTTGTGGAACGCGGCCGTCGCCACGGGCCAGAGCGTACGCACGCTGGCCTCGCCCGCCGACAGCGTGAGCGCGTGCTTCTCGAAGGGTCTCGGCGCCCCCGTGGGCTCGGTGCTCGCCGGCAGTCGCGATTTCATCGCGCGCGCGCGGCGCTACCGCAAGATGCTCGGCGGAGGCATGCGCCAAGTCGGCGTGCTCTGCGCTGCCGCTCTGTACGCGCTAGACCACCACGTCGATCGGCTCGCCGAAGATCACCAAAACGCCAAACGTTTGGCGTCTGGTCTCGCAAACCTCCCGAACGTCCGCTGCAACCCACAAGCCGTCGAGACCAACATCCTGGTCTTCGAGCCGCTCAAGCTCGACGCACCGACCTTCGTCGCCAAAGCCACCAGCCTCGGCGTCCGAATGAACCCCATCTCCGCCACCCACATCCGAGCCGTCACCCACCTCGACATAACCAAGTCCCAGATCGACGAAGCCCTAAGCATCCTAGCCCGCTGCTAAGAGTCTCGCTCCCGCCGAGCGAAGCGACGGCGTCCCGCTCCCGCCGAGTGAAGCGACGGCGTCTCCCTCCCCCGCGCGACCTGAGCGGCGCGAATTGGGGTCCAGCCGCGAGCGCGCCCGCAGCGCCCGAGGGAGCCGTACTCACGTACGGTGACCGAGGAAGCGAGGACGTAAGCCGCGGA